>JAHEZH010000079.1 GCA_023251155.1 Flammeovirgaceae bacterium
TACTTTCAGTTCCTTGAGCATTTCAAATTTGCGTGTCAGATTTTCCTGTAAGATGGTTATGCCATTAACAGCTTCAATCGTCTTGTTGAATTCATCCCATGAATCAGCAATGGTTTCCAATGATTTAATGAATGCATCTTTCAGATCATGGATGCGCAGGAACGGAATCACTGAACCAATCAACATCGGATAGAAGTGTTTGGCTTGCCATAGTCCAAGACAAAGGTAGAAGAGCCGATCTCTTTGCTCTTTGGTATTGGTAGTTACTACAAAGCAATTAGGACAAGGCTTATCAAGAGGCTTACCTGCGTTGTTGCCTTTTGAAAGTACGAAGAAGTGATGTGTCGGATAGGTGCGATTTGGCTTGTGGGTTTTTACATAGTGGTTTTGCATGGCTTCGGCTTTTTGAATTGCCGCACCATTTCTTATGATGATAATAAAATCGAATAGCCCTATCTAAGGATGAGCGTATCTGCTGTCAAGGGTATCGGTACCAGAACTATTTAAAAACACCGATACTCGCCTTGCCCTTTACAGCAGATAAAGCATCATCCTATTTTTGCGGTAAAGAATTTATGTGTGACAATGAAAAAGGCCGATGGCATGCGCATGTATTTAAAAGCCAAGGGTTGTGAGTCTACAGAACGCCTACATCCGCGATTATTTTATGGTGATGCAACCTTTGTCAAACTGCGGAAGTCTTAACTAAAACGCTGATACATGTAACTATATTCATCCACCCTAACCAAACTATTTATGCTTCGTAACCATTTGACTATTGCCTGGCGTACACTTCTTCGTCACAAGATTTTCTCCTTCATCAACATTGGAGGATTTGCAGTTGGAATGGCAGCGTGTTTGTTGCTGGCGGTGTATGCTAATGGGGAAATGAGTTACGATGAACATTATGCAAATCAAGACAGGATCTACCGCATTACTTCCTCTTCGCAGTATGGAGAGTACAGTGGTAAGGGAGTACATTTCGCTCACCCCTTTGCTGATGCAGTAAGAGAAGCGGCACCTGAGGTAGAGGTAATAGGCTCCTACAATGGTGTCGTTAATTTTGGAGCGGGAAGTGGTGAGATTCGAAGAGCGGATCGTCATGAGAATATTCATGAGGAAGGACTTGTATGGGCTGACCAGGGCTTGATCGATATATTGGAAACTTCTTTTATATATGGCAATGCCACTGCGGCTCTAACGCAGCCTCGCACTGTCGTTATTACACAAAGTAAATCGCTCGCCTACTTTGGAAATATTGACCCGGTCGGGTCGGCACTAGTCATCAACAATAACACGAGTGAACCTTATACAATAAGTGGTGTCATTAAAGATTTTCCAGTCCATTCACATATTAGTTTCGATTTTCTTCTGACGCTGGAGGGGAAAGTCTTTAATGAAGGTGAGCGGGATAGCTGGTGTTGTAATAATTATGTTAGTTATGTACGTGTTCATCCCGATACAGATATCTCTAACCTTGAAGAAAAAATCCGCAGGACACATGAAGAACATCTAATGCGAGATCCCAGCAACTCCGCTGCAAGTCCTGCAGAGATTGCCTGGATGAAAAGCTTCCGGTTTCAACTTCAACCGCTATCAGACATCTATCTGAATAATGACATTCAGGATGATCTTAAGCATGGTGACGTTAGGTTTATCTGGTTATTCGGAAGTATTGCTTCATTTATTCTTTTGTTGGCATGTATCAATTTCATTAATCTTTCAACTGCAAAGTCGATCACGCGAGCGCGTGAAGTAGGAGTGCGTAAAGCCATTGGCTCGATGCGTGTTGCTCTTGTACGACAGTTTTTAACAGAGTCTTTGCTATTCACTTTTCTTGCGCTCACGGCAGCCTGTGTACTGGCATTGCTTGCTATTCCTTCTTTCAATCAGTTGATAGGGAAGTCGCTCACGTTGCCTGTTGGGGAATAGTGGTTTGTGCCATGTCTTATAGCATCCACTTTTCTAATTGGCATCATTGCAGGGTTGTACCCGGCATTTTATCTGTCCTCCTTCAAGCCTGCTATGGTGCTGAAGGGTCGGCTAATTGGTAATCATCGTAACCCGGCACTACGAAGTACATTGGTGGTGATTCAGTTTGTTATTTCCTCTGTTCTCATTGTTGGTACCATTGTCGTCAGCAGGCAGATGAGCTTTATGCTCAATAAAGAATTGGGTTACAAAAAAGAAGGAGTGCTGGTATTAAACGGAGCCTCTACGTTAGGTAATCAGGTCCTTTCTTTCAAACACGAATTACTTCAGTTATCTGATGTGCAATCAGTCACCATCAGTAGTTACCTGCCCGTGGATAACGGTAAGAATGATGTAGGTGATACGTGGCTGGAAGGCACAGACCGCGAGAAAAATTCAGTGCAGGGTAGACAATGGGTGGTCGATCATGACTATGTGAAAACAATGGGCTTCTCGATTGTAGATGGCAGGGACTTCGATTTCAAAATCAAATCCGACTCGAATGCTATGCTTGTCAATGAAACTTTCGCCCGGAAACTGGGTGTATCACCTGTGGTGGGTTCGCGGGTAACCAACTATGGAGGCACGTTTACTATAATAGGAATTGTCAAAGACTTTCATTTTCAATCCTTACAGCAACGTATCACCCCATTGTCCATGTTCATTAATGCTAGTCGTGATATTGTTTCTGTCAAGACGAAAACAACGGACATGCAAGTATCTATTGCGAAGATTACTACGGTCTGGAAAAAATTTGTTCCCCATCAGCCTATCCGTTATGAATTTTTAGATGATCGTTATTCGATGACCTATGATGACCTGAAGCGTTTCGGAAAAATCATCACCTTATTTGCGACACTGGCTATTGTTATTGCCTGCCTGGGAGTATTTGCGCTTTCCGCGTTTATGATCGAACAGCGGGGTAAGGAGATCAGTATCCGAATGATTCATGGAGCTTCCGTACAACACATTCTTCGTTTGCTCACACAAAATTTTGTAGGACTAATTCTGGTATCCTTTACCATAGCTATGCCTGTTGCGTGGATTACTGTTAACCGTTGGATAGAAGACTATACGTACCGTATAAATATAGGTATGGACATATTTATAATAGCTGTGGTTGCCACTATCGGAGTTGTGCTTGCTACGGTCAGTTACCAAACGATTCGCGCAGCGATAGCCAATCCCGCTGAGAAACTTAAGTCCGAATAAATGATCTTAGCGCTTGATTTTTCTTGCTGATGTTTGAATTTTAAAGAGGAGTACAAATTGCCACACGGAATCCGGCTCGTACCAGCAAGGGTAGATTGCGATCTAAGGCGTGATGATGAAAAGCTGTCAGCTCTATTTGAAAGGTTGAGGTATGTGTAGTTAGATTAATGCCCAATATTTTACTTATAACTATCGCATCGTTTCCAAATGATTCATAAAAATCACTTACGCGAAATAATAGCAGTGCATCGGGATATTTTGCTTTAACCGAATTGTATTGTTTCATTAATGGAGAGCTAATCGATTTGCTTCGATGTGAACTTTTTAGATTTGTGCGGTTTGTTTTTCTCTCTTCAGATTTTGATTTCATAAAAGCTATTATTTAAGTGAACCATTATTTTTAATGCTTACACCTACGGGCTTTTATAAGACAGCACGCATCTAAATGATCAATTACAGTGCGATAGTCAAAAGGAAACGGAATAAATTGAAAGAATAGCTAAGCCAAAGGCACGTTTAATTTATGCCGTAGTCTTTTGCCGTAGTCGAGTAACAAGCCCGAACTTTGCAATAAAAAATGAGTGTAAAAGATCTTTTGAAATTTTTTAGCTTGAAAATGATTGCAAGAGTTGTTGAGTAAAGTGAGTGGAAGCTCTTATTGTCCAGTAAATTGTTTCATATCAAATCTTCCCTCCGTTATTACTATTTTAACTGGGTTTTTGCAGTTGGGATTTAATGTTGTGAATTCAAATGTCCCGCTGATAATATCATCGTACCTTTTAAAAATGAGATGTCCGGTAATGATATGTTCGGCATCATAAAAACAATTGGAGCCGGATTCAGATGTTACAAACTCTGATCCATAGGTGGACTTGACTGCGAGATCATATAATTTGTTTGCCTTGATTCCTGTTGAATCGGTTATTGCAAGGCGGATGAGAGACTTGCGTGTTTCAGCGGTGATGATAATGGTGTTGGGAAAGAATTTATCAAGGCTTAAACTACTATACATACCTTTAGGTATCCAGACCTCTCCATTGACCAGGCATCCAAAAGTGTGGCTACCGCTATTTGTAAATGCAGGCAAGACGTCCTCCTTTTTACATGAAATGAGGACAAGTAAAATAACATGTAGCAGCGTTGATAGAATGCCTGACCTGATTTCAAAAGACTTCATTGCTAAGGTTTGATGACTCATTGTGAATATAACCTATACGAGCCATTAGTATTTTATGAAAAGACGGATTATTAAGTATTTCTAATAAGATTTTTTGAAGTGTAGAATGATCTCCGCACTTTTTCTTATTAACGAAATGATTTTCTGGCAGTACCTCTTTTAATTTTTTTGATGAGCTGTAGTTGAGTGGATAATAGTTTTTCCGTTTTGATGAGCTCTTTCATTTCTCTGATTTGTGATAAGAATTTTTCCGGATAATGTGCGAGGTGGAGACAGGTCATGTCGATGAGTTCAATAGCTTCATCTATTTTAAGTATCGGCATAGGAGATTGGTCGAGCAATGGAATGAATTCTTTTGCCTTCCATAATGAGAAGCATGTCCAGAAGAGCATTCCTTTTTCCAGTTCATCATTGACTAAAACAACAAGACAATCATTGACTGGATAGGAGGTAGGCTTTCCTGAATTATATCCTTTGGACTGGATAAAGAAATGAGGCTGCGTGTAGGAAGCATTTTTTTGGTGCGGTTGAATTTGAAATGTATCCATGATTTTTTTAGGAAGCGTTGATAGAAGAGCCTTTCCTCCAGTCAAGGGTGCTAAAACACAAGGAGACAATCAATGATTGTTTTTGCACTTGCCTGCCCTTGACTGGATAAGAAAGGCTCTTCTTACTTTGCGCAATAAAAGAGAAGGGATGCATTGAACATGAATCAACGACTAACGCCTGCTTTGCGTGTTCTAGCTTTCTTCTCTTCAGGTTCAGGCTCGTTTTTCTGTTCTTGTTTAGGATTCTCCGATTTAGATTGTCCTTCCTGTTTGGATTCGCCTTTGTGTTCTCTTACACCCTGACTTTGACGTATCATGTTGGAATCATAGATAGTGATGCTACGATCTTTGGGATTGGCTTCGATGAATGCCTTCTCTTCTTTGCCCGCAAGATTCAAAGTAACAGGAGTGAGATTGCCTTTTCGAAGTGATTTCATGATGTCCTCTTTCTTCTCTGGACTATCTATGTCTTTCATTGAGATTTTTTCCAGGTTTTTCTTCAGATCGAATCCATACTTATCATTGTAGGGTTGGAGTTTGAAGTTACCGTTCTCCTGTTTCTCACCAGACATCTGTAGCCATGTATTGTATTTCTCATCTTCCTTGTTCACCATACCTTTGTACACTGCTCTTCCATCCAATAGATTAAAGGCTTCTTTGGCGGTGATGTTGTTGTTCTTGCCAACAAAGAATGTCTGAGTATGTTCTTTTTCCGGACTGTCTTTCTTCAGTGTTGCCTGGTAGTTGTTGAGGAAGATCAGATCGCCTTCTTTTGATTTGGCAAAGTTGAGGTTGTATTCAACGAGTTCTTTCTTATCTCCCTTTTTGAATTCAGCGGTGAAGGGGATTTCAAATTTTTTATTTTGTTCTTTGAAATTGGCCTCCAGTTTTTCATGCATGCTGTTGCCGAAGCCAAGGTTGGTCAGTTGGTTTTTAAGGTAATTTTCATTTTCCTTTTCTTTTTCCGTATTCATAGTTGTACTGTTTAAATGGATTTTGTTTTGTTCTTTGGTTTGATCCTCATGGGAGGGTTGACTTTGTATCGTACCAGTTTGCCGTCTTCCACGGTATGAACCTGAACTGAATTTTGTCTGGGCGATGCGGCCACGAATCCTTTTAAGTCTTTTCCGTTGTGCAGAATGTTAACGGGTTCGGCATTCCCATTAAATAACGAAAGAATGAGATTGACTCTTTCTGCCGGATTCATCATCTGCCGTATAGGAAATGCATTTAAAGATGCAATGACTTTGTCTTCGATGCGACTGAGTTTGAATCGTTCGATCTTTGCATTGCCATGGATGTCTTTGAGGACAGGATCTAATTGGAACCACTGGTTTTCCATCTTGTGCGTATGGGTATCATAGGTGAGCTTCTGCACCGCGCGACCATTGAGCAGGTTGAATGCATCTTTCATGTTGAAGTGTGCATCAGGTCTTATGTGGAAGGCGCGCGTCTTTTCTTGTTCACCTTTAACTGTCGCCAGGAATTGGTACGCGTGATAGCGATTGGGGCGTTCGTAATTTTTCAGGAAGACGGAATAGTCCATCTCCTGTTTCTTTCCATATTCGGAGAACTCCAGCTTGCCATCGATGCGGATTTTATCTTTTCCAGAAATGATCTGGTCGGCTACTTCCTTTTCGGGAAAGTCGGTGATGCCAAGGTAACGGAGTTCTTCCCGCATGAATCGCAAATGTTCGGTCCTGTCCATAAGAGACGGTTATAGTGAGGGAACTTGTTTGGCTTTGAGTATGGCTTTGTTTTTTATCTGTAAGCGAAGATGTCTGCCGCCTCCTTTTTCCATAAGTTGTATGTTTAGGAGTTTGGCATCGGGGAAGGTGAACTTGGGAATGGCGTAGACAAGCTCCGTTGATTCTTTTCCTGGGATGACGAATGGATCTCCGTAACGATAGACTGGAACCTGAACTGCTTCCTGCGAGGCAGTACGTTTGGCTTTCTTTTTATCCTTCACGTAAAATCGAATCATATCGGTATGAAAAGGAATGTTCGAGTTGTTCGCTATGTCCAAATGGTAGAAGAGTGTGTTCTCCCAGATGTAGATCCCTTTAAGCGATAGCTTCATGTCATTGTCCTTTTCAGAGAGAAGGAAACCCCTTGAGGGGGTTTCGATAATCTTCTCTGCGATGTCTTCCAACTGTGCGCTGGTGGTTTCAATTTTAAAGAAGACGGGAGCAGAGATGGATGAAATGAATTCATTCGCCTGTGTGGTGAGCTTTGCTGGTTGTTCGGCATACGCCATGGGAAAGAGATAGATGGTACCATCATCGGTGATGACGGTGAGGTTGGTCTCTTTGAAATTCAATTTGCCTGCTTTGACTTTTAGAATGTTGGTGATTCCCTTAGGCTGTTGCACGAGTATGTCGCGACTGCCGCGATCTACTTCTGCGATCTTGTAAGGAAAGACGATGGTCGAAGTCTTGTTGGTGGTGACTTCTACTTTGTTTGATGCGATGACCTGCTGTGCGGCCACTTCTGATGCGATGGCCAGTGATAGCAGCGCAAAGATCATGCGTGCATATAAACCTCCAAATAGATTCATGATGATATTGATTTAATGATTGATAAAATGATTTTAGAAATACAGATAGAAGGAGGGGAGCGGCCTTGCCGTCCCCTTTGTTATGTTACAGCAGCAACATGATCAGTAATACTGGCCATGCTGTGGAGAACAATGATGCTAATAGTGCAAACATGTTTTCGTTGGTTAAAGAGTGAATGGTGATCGTTAAGTGCATTCCTTTTTTCGGGAACTGGAATCGTCTTCATTAAGGCAATGGCGACTTGCCCTAATTGAATGCTCATAAGTTCATGACCTTATGCTGCGTGCGTTGAGTTGAAATGTTTAGATGTTCGAAGTGTTCTTGTCTTTCAGCAGAATCTGGTATCCTGCTTTGAGGTTGACTTTGATGAGTTTGACTTTCTTGCTGAAGATTCCTTTTGCTGCCTGTATGCCTGCTGATGCGGCCTGCATCTCAAGGGAGTTGTCCATGGAAAGCATATTCATGCCTGATATACCCTGACCTGCGGATTGTTTGGCAACATCACGCGTGATGGCACCGGGCACATAGATGCCGGGTAAACCATCGAGGTCATATACTTCCATGGCGATAGGGAATAAAGATTGTTCATCACGGATGGAGTTGATCTGAATGGTTAGTCGTTCACCTTCAATGGAGCAGGTGCCATAGACAAACTGATCTTTGGCGATGGTATGGCCTTTGATGTCGATGTCAGCGAGCAACCTGATTTTTACTATTGAGCCAGCTACTACTTCCTGATTGTCGTGGATGACCGCGGCAATGGCATTCTCTTCTTCGTCAGAAACATTGGAGTCATCGTCTAACCCATAGAACCCGATGGCATTGTTATTCTGCACCTGTTGTTGGTCTGTAGCAGCTGATGTCTCAATAGTGTTATTATTTTCCAGTACGGAGATGGGATCTGCTGTCTTTGTGATGGTGACCGAAGAAGTTGACGATAGTTGGTGACGAGTCTGACTTTTCAGTTTTTCCTTCACGCGTTCGGGATGCTGTATGTCGAGAATCTTTTCGAGCATCTGATCGATCTGTTGCATTTCCGGATCGGACGAAGAGTCGCCCTTCATGAGTTCCATCATCTGTTCGAGACGTTGGACATCATCGGAAACATCGGATGATTTCTGTTGAGGGATTATCGTAGACGGCTGTTGCGAAGAGTTGGCGGTCTTTGCTGGTTTTGTTTCTTCTTCGCTGAGCTGTTTGGTGAGCAGGTCTAGTTTTTTTGTGATCTCCCGTTCATCATTTTGCATTTGTGCATAGCGGTCTTTTTCTCCCAGGGAGGTATTGAAATTACCTGGTACGGTATCTTGTTGTTGTTCCTCGCCAAGAGCCGTCATGACATAATAGGGATCATTGCGTTTGGCTTCTTCTTTTTTGAGTGAGTCACGTTTGGCTTGTTCGTATAGGCTGAACTTATCCCATAGTTCATCTTCCTTGTTGAAGTGAGCACCGGGAAGTTCCATGTTGAGGCCTGATTGAAGAGGTTGTGCCTGCACGTTGGTATCGGAGCCACCACCGAGTGCCCAGAAGATCATGGTGATGAATGGAGTTACTAAAAGCGGCAGCACCATATAGAATCTTCGTTGTTGAAGGAATTTTTCTGAATGTGGTTTCATGATGATTTGTATTTAAGTGTTGATGTTATTGTTGAGTCAATGATTTGCCTGCGTACTGGAGAAGGAAGCGGATGCTGTCGAGCAGACCTTCGCGGCCTTTCATGGCCTGGTCATAGGTGGCACTATCCACTCGCTTGATGCTGTCGAGTGAGTGCATAAAGCCTTCGAGTGCTAACTGGTCTTCCATTGTGATGATCGTATCGCTTTCTAAAGCCCTTGAGATTACCGTTGGCTGTCGCGCGCTGTTACTTACTTCTTCATGATGAAGTAATGGATTAAGAATAAATGAAAGACACACCGCACTGCATGCAAGGCCAGTAATAATGAAGAAGCGTTTCTTTGTGTGTAGTGAATGACGTTCACTTGAAGTAGTCAGCCAGGAGGCGAACTGTCTTTTTCCGTTTTCTACTTTGTTATTGATTTTCATGGTATGGTTATGTTTAGCGATTGATCGTTTTGATGTCTTTGTTTTCTATTGTTCTCCATCGTTCGATGAGGAATCCGTGTGAGTTGTTGTCGGAGCGTGCCAGGTCGCGAAGCGTTCCTTCGGTGATGAGGCTTCGTAGTACAATGGAAGTTGTTCTTACGATCTGTAGTTGTGCACGATAAGTAAAGTGATAGGGATAGCTATCTGTATTGATATCAATACTATCGGCATAAATAGTCTGACTGATGTTACCTGATATCAGATTGGAGTAGTAGCGATTTTCCTTCAAGTTGTCGTATTGTTGTTTGGCGGATATATCTGCCAGGTACAATGCCTTTCTGATGTTGTTTTGGATCATCTTCTCATCGGGATCGAGTGTGAAGAAGTAGTGATGAAACATCTTCACGTGATCACGTGCCTCTACCGGAATGTTGTCTTTGCGTTCCGCGGAGTAGGCTTCGAGTGCCTTGCTGTTGGAAAGGATATAGATGCGCTGCTGTGTGCTGGTAATGAGCGCATAGCTTTTATATACCGTATAGCAGCAAATGAATACACATGCCGTGATGACCGCGATGGAGAACAACCGGATGTGGCTGAAGGCGGTGTCGATATTTTTTAGTTGTGCGAACATGGCGTTATGATTTTTTTCCTGAGAGTTGGTCGTGCCTGAACTGATTGGTGTTGCCACCTTGTCGTGATGTATCTGCAACACCTGCACCTGTCATGGCACTGGCTCCTGTGGTGGCTGCGCCTGTGGTAGTGCGGACGGTTCCAGCAAAGAGGTTCGTTGCTTTGTGAAGTAGAGCGTTGCTGCCTCCAGCGTGTACGATGTATCCGGCTACGGATGGGACTGCGAAGTATCCAAGTATGCCGATGATTAAAAAGACGATGTAAGCCGCATCGGAGGAACTGAAGAATGTATCACCGTACAGTTCAATTTGCACGAGGTCTGTCTTGAGCATGTTTTCCTGAATCTTGCCGATGATGCTGCCGAAGATGTTGGCGACCGGGAGCCAGAGGAATACGTTGATGTATCGGGCAATCCAGGCTACAAGTGAATGCTGAAGTCCATCGAATACAGCAAGCCCGAAAACCAACGGTCCGAGTATGGCAAGGACGATCAGGTAAAATGTTCGTAGGGTGTTGATGCAAAGGGCTGCGGCTTCAAAGACGATTTCAAGAATCTGTGATAGCCATTCTTTGATCATGGTCTTCATGCCATGGGATGTTTTGGCCATCAGGAATTTGAATCCATTGCTGAGCAGGTCAGGATCATCGGCTGCATCTTCGGGGTTTTCATACATGAACCATTTCGAATCTGCGCCCTGCACCGCTCCGGGAGATCCCAGCGTGTTGACTTTTTGTAATGACTTCTCTTTCTCTATAAGCAGGTAGGCGATAGCGGTGTTTGAATTTTTTACGAGCGCAGCTGTCCCTGTGACGGTGGGTTGCAGTACGGCATTCATCACATCGAGTACGGCAGGAAACATCATGATGGCAAGGCCAATGGCAAAAGGGCGAAGCAGTGGATAGAAGTCGATGGGTTCTGCGTTAGCGATGTGTCTCCATACACGCGAGGCGATGTACCACAGTGCTGCGAAGCCCGCGATGCCCTGACCGATGGAGATGAGTTCATAACACAGCGGAAGCATTTCTTCGTAGAGCTGGTCGAGTACTTCCTGCATGTAGCGTATTTCTCCGGATACTCCCTGTGCGTGAGAAAGTATTGGCAATAGCAATCCTGTGATCGTCACCAGGACGACCTTTACTCTGTGCTGATTCATATGATCTTTAGTTAGTAGGTGAGGCTTTGCAGTTGTTTTTGTGTGTTGATCTGACTTTGCGCTTTGGCGCGTTGCATGACCAGTAGTTGTGTGCTGGCGATGAATAGTTGGAGGAAGACAATCTTCCTTTCCATTTCCAGGTAGATCCGGTCAATGGAGCGCAGACGTTCGGCATCATTCATGCGTAGCTTGGATGCGGTCACAATGGTGATGAGTTCATCGAGGTTACGCAGGCTTTGTTTGAAGATGTAGCTGTAGAGATTGCTGATGTATTTAATTTCTTTGACGGTGAGGTTGGGATCATTCCGGAATTTCTCGAAGGCGCGCTTGTATTCTTTTACGAGTAGCTGCTGGTACTGAATGATGAGTGGTACACGCTTGTATTGCCGCACGACCGGGCTGACGGCATAGAGTCCGGATAGAAACTGATCGTGCAGGTTGAAGTTGCCTTCGGAGATGTCTTTGATGGTGTTGTAACCGGTAGACAATATTTTATAGCCTTTGTACATGTTGTCGAGGATGGATTCGAGTTGCTTGAGTTTGCTGAAATTGAGCACGAGCTGTTGGGCCTCGAAGCTCTGCGCCTGTACGTGCTGGCTGCAGAACAATGCCGTGAATAAGATGCCTATGATTATTTGCTTGATGTGTTTCATCGCTGGATATTTTTAAGGTTGTATTTTATAGAGCTTGCGTAGGGACTGAACTTCATGTGCCTCTTTCTTGCGTTGCATGGCGAGTAGTTTTGTCCGGTCGGAGAAGTCTTTGGCGAATGCATACTGATCCTGCAATGCTTCGTGGACTTTGTCCAGTCGTGCCAATCGTTCATCGTCCTTCATCTCTGTCTCACCTGCGGTGGTGATGATGGTCAACTCATTAATTGCACTTTCTCCCTGTTTGATCATTCCCTTATACACCGCGTTGATGTGGTCTTTGTCGCCTGAAGAGAGGTAGGGTTCTTTCTTGCTGTATTCTAAGAGGTTTTTAAATTCATTGATGATCATTTTCTGATTGACTAATATCTGATTCACTTTAGGTGACTTTCGAATCAGAGGGTTCACTTGTTTGAGTGAGTTGAAATAATCTTTGTCCAGATTTAAAGTTCCTTGCTGAATGTCTCCAATCAGCGTCAGTCCTTTGTCTACAATCTTGTAGCCCGTTTGCAAATACTCTGCATAGACTTTTAGTGCTGAAATCTGGTTGAGCATGTATTTGCGTGCTGTCTTCTTTTGTCTGGTCCACTCTTTGGCGTTGGGTACCTGGGAGAACGAAGGATAGATAGAAGAAATAAGCAGGATGAGAATGACGGTGTGTTTCATAATTTGTTCGAGTTTATTGTAATCCGTAAACACGTTTGATCCGGTCCACTTCTGATTTGGACTTTGCGCGGTTGATGCTGAGTTGGTACGTGTTCATATTGAATTCCAGCATGTCGATCAGGTTCTGTTCGATGCGGTCACCGGTTTGCATGATGATGGCCAGTCGTTGCGCATCGCTCATTTTCACTTTGTAGGAGTTGATGACTGTGATGAGCTGATCAAGGTTACGCATGCTCTCGTTGAGAATACCTTTGTAGACGCGGTACATGTAGTCGATTTCTTTTTGAGTAAAGCGGTTGTCCTGACTGACGAGGTTCCATGCGCGATTATATTGGTCCAGTACTCTCTTCTGGCTTTCAATGGCCTGCTTGATTTTCAGGTATCCGGACAGTGCATTTTTTATCTGCCACAATTCTTCGTAGTACACTTCGTAGATCTTGCGTTGCTTCTCCGTCCACTGGGCGATCTCGGTGAGCTTGAGTTCGGACAGTTTGTTCTCCAGTACCTTTTGTGCGTTTTGAAGCCATATCGTTTTGTTCTGTAGGCGTTGGATCATTAAGTCGAATGCCTTGATCACTTTGATCACTGCTTCTTTGATGATCTTCACAATGGGTATGACGGCCTGTGCCTCTTTCACTGGTGTTACAGTGAAGCACGTCACTGCGATGATCATGATGAATAATTTTATCCTGAGTGTATTCATATTTTTTCTTGTTTAGGCTGCGTTGGCAAGTCGGATATCGTTGGCGAGTGAGGCAATCCCTTTGCGGATGTCACCACCGTGTTTCGTTGTATAGTGTAGTACTTTCATTTTCTCTGATTCCTCGGTGGTGTAGGCGAGATATTCTTCGAGAGACACTTCGGTTGCATACACTTTAGAAAGTACCCCACCTAAGCTGATGAACACTTCCTTGTACTTGCGGGATGGATCGTTGTGCTTGTTGATGGAGAGGACGAGTGCTTTCTCCTTATCGGTGAGGCCGAGTAGTTCCTGTATCAAGTCAAATTTGTTTTGATACTTACTTTGGTCGAGTAAAATCTTGCAATCGGAATTGTTGATGATGGCCTGCTTGACCACTGGCGAACTGATGATGTCTTCTACTTCCTGCGTGACGACAATGGCTTCACCGTAGAATTTGCGAACTGTCTTGAAGAGGTATTTGATGTACTCGGCCATTCCTTCTTTGGCGATGGCCTTCCATGCCTCTTCGATGAGGATCATCTTACGGATGCCTTTGAGTTTGCGCATCTTGGAGATGAAGACCTCCATAATGATGATGGTGACGACCGGAAATAGTATAGGGTGATCTTTGATGTTGTCGAGTTCGAACACGATGAATCGTTCGTTGAGCAGATCGAGATTTTCTGTAGCGTTCAGCAGGTAATCAAACTCACCGCCTTTGTAATAGGGGCGAAGCACATACAGGAAGTTTTCTACATCAAAGTCTTTTTCCTTGACCTTGTCTTCTTTGAGTATGGTTACGAATTCATCACGTACATATTCATAGTAGCTGTTGAACCAAGGGAAGATGCTTTTGATCTTATCCAGTTTTTCATAGTACAACTGAATAGACATTGACAGCGCGACATACTCAGAGCGGGTGAAAGTTTCATCGTCTTTCTTAGCTAATGCGAGCATCAGCGTTTTTAAACTCTCTTTTCTTTCTGTATCGAGAAAGTCACCTGGTGAAACAAAGAAGGGATTGAATTTTATCGGGTTGGTCTCGGAGTAGGTGAAGTAATACCCACCAACAAGATCACACAGTCCTTTGTATGAATGTCCTACGTCAACCAGAACGATGTGAGCTCCTTGTTCATAATTAGATCTGACCAGGTGATTTGTAAAGAACGACTTGCCACTACCTGAAGGACCAAGAATAAATTTGTTTCGATTGGTGATGATGCCACGTTTCACCGGTTCGTCAGAGATATCTACGTGAACTGGTTTTCCGGTAAGACGATCTCCTAATCGAATCC
The DNA here is from genome assembly GCA_023251155.1 of Flammeovirgaceae bacterium. Classification (GTDB taxonomy): domain Bacteria; phylum Bacteroidota; class Bacteroidia; order Cytophagales; family Cyclobacteriaceae; genus ELB16-189. Next base: position 14,584 of record JAHEZH010000079.1, read on the forward strand.
CTACCGGACTGATGGATGAGCGATACGAAGTTTCAAGATTGAAGAAGCAAGAAGCTTGTTCAGCGAACGTGTCGAAGGTATCGTTGAGAGGGAAATCTGCTTCGTTGCCGGGTATGCCTGACCAGAAAATCTGAGGAGCACCGTCCACTTCCTGTTTGGCCACGGCATCCATCTGTGCTAATGCGGATGATACCTGTGTTTTTAATTCTTTGAGTTCATTCTTGTTGTCTGTCCACACCATCACATTGAAGTGAGCTTTCACTGGCTGCCGTTGTGAGGCGATGGCTTCATTCAGAAAGTCATTGGTTGCATCACGGCTGATGGCATTTTCTCTTGAATAGGAAGAGAGTGATTGCAGTCGAAGTCTTTTTGCTTCGAGTTCTTTTATTGTCTTCTGTACGTCTTCGATGAAGAGGTATTGATTGTAGATGTGATTGCATGAAAGCAATTGACCTAAAGGAGAAGCGAAGCCAATGCTGAACTTTGTCTTGTCGGTAGAGTATTTGTCGTAATTGATGCGTGATCCGCATAGTGAAGGAAGATCTTCCACATCAGCGAGTGCATATAGCTGACAGTATTGATCACCGATCTTCAAGCCATCCTGAAACTGAATGTCTTTGATCATGGGAGCTTCATCCTCTGCAAGCAGAAAACAATATCTTTCTAACAACCCTGCACTTCTTGCTGAACTTGCGAGTTGGTCGCTGTTGATGCGGTTAAGTGTTACAAAGCCGCTGTCCGATAGGATGCGTGCAAACTGTCCTGCGCTGTCGAGGAACTCCTGTGCGCGCAAAGGGTTAATGCTTTCTTCCGGAACGATGCTGTTGCTAAGCAGATTGGAGACTAATGATGTTGCCTGCTTGCGGGTTGCTGCTTTCTGTGTAAGCATGATGTAGCACTTGTGTTGCAGGAAGGGGCGCTCGTTGAAGAACCGTTCGCTGGATCGTGATAAGAAGGAGAGGTCTGCCTTTTCAAACTCCGCCTTATGCCGCTGGGAAAAGAACCAATCCTGCTTGTGAAAGACAGAGTTCTTAGGTAATACTTTGATGGCCTTGATCCATATCTGATGGAAGGCTTCATAATCCTGATTAGACAGCGTGAAGATTTCAGGGAGGAACACTTCGTAGGCAATGGTGAAGTCACCTTGCTTGGAAAGGATGCAATCCTGTTCGATCTTAAAGACCGGAAACTGTTTTTGTAAAGAGATAGATGGTGTCATGGGGTTATCTCTTTAGCTGGATGAAAAACAGACGGGAGTTGGCTACGATACCTGAAGGCATGTTTCTTCTGGCGAGTCGTTTGGTTAGTCCATGTTGTCCATAGGTGTCACTCAGTTTATAGGTACCCATGAACAGGCCTGTACCGAGGATGGCAATCAGTATAATGCAGACATAGCGATTAACCCCTGCGATGAACAGTACGGCAAACAGGATGAGTAGTACCAGGATACCTATGCCGAGATAGCCGATGTATTGTGCTTTGAGTCCTTTGAACTCGATGGGTTTGTTGATGCCCTTGTTGATTTTATATACGCTGTTGTTCATGATCAGTCGATTTTAAATTCCTCTTCCTTTTCTTCGTTTGAATTCTTTTTGAAGTGATGTGCGATCTTCCTGCTGTTGCTTGCGTGAAGTAGCGTGGAACATCTGGCCTGTTTTGTCGATCATCATATTGTACAGGGGCGGCATGACTACGAGGCTCAGGTCGTTTCGTTGGTGAAACTGTTCGCGTGTACCGCTGAATGCATTCTTCGTAGTTGGATCAAAGACAAATCCTGTCTTGTCACCATCTACCGGGAATGTTTCTCTGAAGAGAATGCGATGAGCGGGATTGTCTTTGTTTCTGAACTCATGCAATCGTCCATCGATGTAGAATGTCATTCCCTCGAAGGTGATGGAGGGCAGCACTCGCGGGCCCCCATTAGGGGGAGCCGTTGGATACTTGTTGTTGAGTTGTTCTGCGAAATCATACAACTCCCTTGTCGTTGCGGACTGAAGTAATCCGATTCTGTCCAGTTCAATGAGTGGTGGCAGAACCACCAGGTCGGTATTTGAAGCCTGAAGGAAGTCTGGCCAATTACCATGGTAGACATTCTTGGTTTGTTTGTCATAGCGGATGGTTGTAGCGTCTGCTGTCACCCATGTTTTATCCAATGGGATTTTATTGTCGGGATTGGCGACTTCACGTAGTTCGTACTTGCTCAAGTCGATGATGAACTCAGTGTCGTGTATGGTGACCGTTGGCAGCTTCCTTTCCATGATGCTGGTGGATTACACTCCGAAGAAAGATTGGAGTACGGTGGCAACTACTACCAGGAAGATGCAGCTACCAAACCATGCTGCGGCAACGCGGCTGGTGTCGGGATCGCCACCGTTCCATTTCTGATACACTTTGACTGCACCGATGAGTCCGAGTACGGCACCAATAGCGTACATGAGGTTGGTGCCGGTGAGGAAGAAGCTGCGCACACGCATGGTCGCTTCATTAATACCAGCGTTGCCATCCTGTGCGAGTGCTGACAGGAAGGTGAAGGTGTTGAGAGTGAAAGCAAGTAGCCACCATTTGGCCAGTTGCTTGGCTTTTGTTTTTGTTAACATGATTGATAATTGTTTAGTGATTATTTTCAGTAGGGGAAGTGGTGGATGGTGTCCACCAGGATTGGAGTTCTTCGGCAGTGAGCTCGAAGGAGAACTTGTCTTTCTCTTCGTTGAGGAGATAGAAGTTGATGGCCTGACTGTACGAGGTATTGTGCAGATGGGGGTAGCGGATAAACAAGGCATTGAACAATGCTTTGCTTTCCGTCTTACCCGTCCTGTCTTCTGCAATGAGTAGTAGCAGATTTTTTATTTCCTGCAGGAGGTCTGCTACCGAGCCGATGAGTAGTTCATTCTTGATTGCGGCTTCATCGATGAAATCAGATTCATCGTCTGAGCCGTTGGTAATAAAATCTTCCGGTCCAGGTGTAGTGATGGTTTTGTGCTTAGGAGTAACTGTCACTTCATTGGCAGTGCCCATGAGATTGTCCTGCAGCTTTGTGTGTGGTTCTCTTGCCGGTTCGACCGATGGAGTTGGGTGAGGTGATGATTTTATCTTCGCAGCAATTTCTTTGAAGAAGAGGAGCGGAGTAGTGATGAGATAGTAGGCAACGATTAGCAGCGTTAATGCTGTCAGAAATAATTGCCAGGAGATGAAGTTGAACATAGTGCCTTCGTGTTTGATTCGAAGGCGAAAGTGGAATCTTGAAAAGTCCGGTGTTGACTACACGAAGTCGGGTCGACTACGATTTATTTTTAGATGGTGCAGTAGGAATAAAAAAAGGTAGTAAAGTCATTCCTATCGTTTGGTTTGTTTTGATTGATTTTGATGAATGAGCATTTCTTCATTCCTATTATTTAGTTGGTGATGTTATGTTTTAGGAATGTTCCATGTGGATCATGGTAAGGATAGAATGGCTGTAAAATTTTTTTATATTTTTTTATTGATCGATGCTTTTTTTAATTGAATGGTTCGCTCTCAGGCAGCCGCTCAACCTTTGTCTTAAACTTTGGAATTATAAATGTGGGTTAACATTGTTTTAATAATACATACATGGATTTGATTGTTATGGAGGCGCGATTATCCTTGCCTCATGCTTAGGAAGAGTATTGTCATTATCATTTTAGCCAGCATGATGCTTCATTGTGCTACGCGGATGAATTTTCTCTCCTATTTGTATCAACAGCGGCAAGAGATTGTCTATTCATTAGGGTTGATCGATGAGCTGCCCATTGCTGTGTGTCATTACGATTATAATTCAGATAAGAACCTGACGATCATCACACAGGATGATGATGTATCCGGTCTGCCAGCTACCTTATTTCAGGCGCGTGAAATTGTACTTTTCTTCCATTCGTTTTCCTATGAATTGAATCCTCGTATGGAACTACTTACGGCTTCATACACTACCCAAATAGCCGATAAGAACTACACGCCTCCGGTGGTAGAGATCGTTCATCCTCCGGCTTAATTACATTTCACTTTACTTTATTTCATCACCATGTGCTTGTAAATCATCAGGCACGATGATGTGATTTTTATTCTGCGATCAACGTGTTCATTGTCGTATGTCCATCAATTTAAAAAGTAATTAACATGTTAAAGAAAATAAGTAATGCAGTTATTGCTGCACTGATTGTAGTTGCTGCTATTCCCACCTATGCGCAGCAAGAGAAAAATGAAAACCTGAAAGTAGCGGTCTTCATTTATCCGGGAGTGGAGCTACTCGACTTTGCCGGACCGATGGAAGTATTCAGCAATGTGAAAGGATTCGAAGTGTTTACTGTTGCCCCGAAGGAGGAATCGCTGACGGCTATGAATAAGAACATCCGCTTCACACCAACCTATTCCATTTCGAATTGCCCTCAGCCGGATATTATTATACTACCGGGTGCTAATTCAGATGGTCTTATGCCTGTGTATAATGACACTGCTGTCATCCATTGGATAAGACAAGTACATGAGAAGACGGCCTTTACGATGTCTGTTTGTACGGGAGCTGCTCTCTTATCGAAGGCGCAAATACTGGATGGGCATTCGTTCACTACCCACTGGGCTGCCATTGACTACCTCAAAGTCGAAACTCCTAAAGGCACTGCCCTGAAAGGCAAACGTTATGTACTGGATGGAAAGCTATTGACTACTGCTGGTGTGTCAGCGGGTTTGGATGGCGCGTTGTTCCTGGTTTCGAAAATCAAGGGCAACGATGAAGCGCTTGCTGTAGCCCGCATTATTGAATATGATAAGTGGGATGCATCGGCTGGATTTGTTGTTGGGCAAAAGCCGATACCGGTTCCAAAGAAGGAAATAAAGAAAGAGGTCAGCAAGAATCTAGGAGCGACATCCACCGTGCAGAAGCAAGAGTTGATTGATCCAGTTTGTAAGATGAGTGTGCCCAAGAACACTACGATAACTGCCATGTATAAGGATAAGCAGTATGTCTATTGCAGTGAGTTTTGCAAAGACAGTTTTGTGAAGTCACCTGAAAAATACCTTGCTTTGAAATGAGTATCCTCCATGACTTCAATCCTTTTACAATGAAAATCTATTTATCATTACTCATTACCTTTATCATCTCCTTTACGTCACATGCTCATCTAATTTCTGGTACTATCAGGTCGCATGGAGGTGAAGCTATTGGCTTTGCTAATGTGTCGGTGTTGAATAGCTCTGAGGGTACGATAGCTGATCGTGAGGGTAAGTTCTCGCTTGACCTGAACGGAGGTAAGTATCTATTACAGTTCAGTGCGATGGGCTTTGCTACACGAATTCAACAAGTAGAGATCGGAGATCAGCCCTTAACTATCGACATGGTATTGTCTGACAATGCGCAGACCTTGAATGAAGTGACGGTGACTGCGGATAAAGTAGAAACCAATATGCAACGCACGCCATTGGCGATTACTGCACTCAATGCCAAACAAATTGAAGAATACAGAGTCTGGACTATTGCTGACCTTACTGCACTGGCGCCAAGTGCCTTTACGATTGAACACGGAAACAGCACGGGCTCGAACTTCCTGAACTTTCGCGGAGCGATGGGGTTCACCAATGAACAGGCGGTGGCAACTTACGTGGATGGCGTGTATCAGTTTGATTTTTATTCTGCGCCACTGAACCTAAATAACATTGAACGAATCGAAATACTGCGAGGGCCACAAGGAACATTGTATGGCAGGAATGCTTTCAGTGGTGTACTCAATGTGATCACTAAAAGACCGGTAAATAAAACAACAGGATTTGTAGGTGTTGACTTTGGTAATTACGGCCAACAACGATACAGTGTCGGCTTCAACACACCATTGATAAGAGATAAACTATTCATGGGGGTGGGCTTGCAATTGAACAAGCGTGGAGCGGTATATCAGAATCCCACACTTAACACTAAAAACTTTGATGGAAGAGAAGCACTTAGTGGTAACGTAAGTCTTAAATACCTGCTCTCTGAAAAATGGACCATTGACCTGAATGCCCGAGCAGAACATAACACGGATAAGGGCGCTTATCCGTGGGTGGCTACTGATAGTATCGCACGCAACGCGCCTTACAATGCTTTTGGTAATTGGGATAATACGGAGAAAAGGAGTAATGCCAACGCAGCGGTTGCTATTAAATATTTCGGAGATCAATTCAATTTTACTTCGATCACCGCTGGTATTGATTTTCATGTGTGGTTCCCCGGTAAATTTGATTATGATTTCACGGCAGACAAGTTAATCAGTGGTCAGAATTTCACGAGGTCAAAGCAGCTTACACAAGAGTTTCGTCTTTCTTCCCCTGCCAGTGCGGATAAGTTTAAGTGGACGGTTGGTTCCTATCTATTTGGAGAGAAGACAACCACCGGGATGACTACTTTCTACGAGGAAGACTATGCGTTATTTGATCCGAGTGCTCCGTATTCCTCCATGACCAATGGAAGAAGAACTAATAAGGGCTTGGCATTTTATGGCCAGGCGACTTATTCCGTTACTTCAAAGTTTGATTTGACACTTGGTGCCAGGTACGATGCAGAAAAAAGAGATCTAACTCAAAACTCATCTCTTGACAAAGATGGAGTTGTTACAATAGTATCTTCGGATGAAACACTGACCAAAACATTCTCTGCGTTTACTCCAAAGGTCATATTAAACTATAAGATGAACGAGACCTCAATTGTATATGCCTCCTTTGCAAAGGGATTCCGGATCGGTGGTTTTAATTTCAACAATGTCACTAATCCGGTGTATAGTCCAGAGAAATCAGATAACTATGAAGTGGGTGTTAAAAACAATTTGTTGGGTAAGCGACTGAAGTTAAATCTTACCGCCTTTTATTTTCAACAGAAGGATCAGCAGGTTTCCACTTCCCGGAATGGCGTAGACTATGCGGTACTTAACGTAGGAGATATGAATAATCAGGGATTGGAAATGGAGTTGTCGGCTATCCCCCTGAAAAATTTACAGCTGGATTGGACAGCAAGTACTTCTCATAGCCGATATGGAAAGCTGGAGTTATACGATGCAGGTTCGCAGGCGGTAAAAAACTATGCAGGCAATAAGGCTATCTATAATCCAGTGTTTCAATCCATGTTAGCGCTTCAGTATGGAATACCTTTTTCAACTTCATTGCAGCACTACAAAGCATTTGTCCGAGGAGAATTCCGATACCTTGGTGAATATCAATTGAACTTTGAAAACTCTGAAAGTCAGAAGGCGTATGGCTTACTCAATGCGAGAGCAGGTGTTAGCAGTGATCATTTTGATGTTGCCTTTTGGGTGCGCAATCTTAATGATGTGCGCTATATGTCGTGGGGATATGGATCGTACCTGTTAGGAAGTCCTCGCATGTTCGGGATTACACTAGCGGGTAAATTTTAACTAGCAGGTTGCCGGGGTTAGTGATTGAACTGCCCCGGCATCATAGTTCCATCTGTTTGATTCTGGAAGCAAACTTTTCCTTGAGTGCATCGAGGAAGTGGCTACGCGGGCCTTTACGAAGTCTGATTTTTTTAAACAGGTCATAGTAGTTGCCCAGCGAGAGGTTGAAGCATTCTTCGAAGCATTTGATTACCTGTTTGAGTTCTACTTCACCGTTGTTGAGACTTCCGACCGCATGAAGGGCAGCAATTAATTCTACGGCATCGGTTTTATTTCCTGTCCAACTTATCGTTGATGTTTTCGATGTGCGTTGAAGCTGGCCCAGTTTTTCATTGAGCTCTTCGCGGATGAGTTCAACAGAAAGCAGCCGCGCCAGTTTATCGTCATAGCGTGTGGCGAACTTCAGGTCTTTACCCACGGAGAAGTGTATGGTCTTACGGGTGAAGTACTGCTCGTCCAGGTAGGTCTGGCAGGTGATGCAGTAGCGATAGAATTCCTGATTGCGTTTGATGAACTGCTGCAACTTGCGAAGTTCATGCTCGTAAAAGCTCTTCCTGCTTTGTTCGTCCTGAAAGGAATCGGCCATGGCCATGTTTAGTTGCTTGCGGTAGAAATAATATTGACTGAGTAGTACAGGCTTTATCTCTTTGAAGAATTTTATTTCTTCCTGCAGGCTGGCGAATTTATAGCTGTGAATGTATTGCTGTAGCCTGGCAATGGCCTCCTGAATAACACTCATCATGCGCGAGGCTTTGATCAATGTATTTTGTGCATGGAGTGCTTCGGCCTGCGCTTTCACCTGTTGTTGCAGCTGGTTGGAAAATTGTTCGATGTTCATCGTGATCGTCTTAAATCGTAAATAAAAATCAGGCTGCTTCGGGCAAGCGGTCCTGTATAATCTGGTGTATATCTTCTTTGATGTTCATATACACTTGTTGAATTTCCTGCGGGGTAACCTTTCGTACTTCAGGGATAGGCTGGTAGGCCTCTACCTCTTTGCGTAGTGCATCATGGTCGTTGATGATTTCCGAATGGAATATTTTGAGTTCAATCTTTTGCTTAGGATCATCGGCTACCATTCCGACAAACTCTCCGGAAGAAAGCGTGGCTATTTTAGAAGGAGGGATGGCGGAATCGAGTTGTGTTGACTTGCTGACAGAAGTATCCATTCGGTTAATCGAAACACTTTGTCTTTCCTGTACAATTTTTCCAAAGCGGTCGGAGAGTGACTTAGCAGTTTCGCCTACCACTTGCCCGCTGATGACATTGCCGACAATGTTCATGATGACTTCCGCCTGTTCACGTCCATAGTCTTTTTTCAACTGAGAGTAATCCTGAACTGCAAGTGTTACTGCTACTTCGTTGGCACGTGCTGTGGCGATGAGTATATCGATGTTAGACCAATAGGCGGTAGGGAATTCATCACCGATGATGCTGCATTTGAGTTTGCCTTTCTTGTTGACGAGCTTGATCAGCCGTGATATGTATAGTGATATGACGGCACCATAAATCTGTTGCTTCTGCGGGTTGTTGCCCATGCATACAATTTTGGGCTCATCGGGATTGTTGATGTCCAGTGTGAGGTCGTTGCCGGAGAGTACATAGTACAGTTGGGGAGAGGAGAGTCGTGCCATTCCAATTTTTGCTGAGGCGATCTGTCCTTCGAGTTGTTCCCATGCTTCGTGACGGAATGCGGACTCGAAGGGGTTGATGAGTACGTCTACTTCCGGTTCTTTGCGCAGCAGCGGAAACAAGGTGCGGTACTCTAACTGCATGAGTTCGATCACGTGTGGAAGAGTGCAATACATGCCGTCTTTGTGTTTGCGTAAGAACCAGATGACGGCAGTGACAAAGTTGATAGGAGATTCGACAAAGAAGTCGCCTTGCTTTTTGATCCAGTCTTTATTGAGGCCAAGCATGATGGTGCGTGACGATTCGCTGGCATCGGTGATGTCTTCCATGGTGGCAGGGTCAAGTGGGTTGCAGCGGTGGTAGATCTTGTCAAACGTGATGACGAAGAACTTTGGTTTAATCTTAAATACATGAGCGCAGCGCAGTAATGTATTGTAAGCGATGATGGACAGGTCATCAAACTTGAAGTCGTAGATGAACATGCAGTAACCTTTTTGAAGCATCTGTGTGATGAAGTGCCGGATGATGAAGTAGGATTTTCCTGAACCTGGTGTGCCGATGACGAGTTGGCCTCTAAAGGGTGCAATGAAGTTGATCCAGCTTCTACGGAGTTTACCATTCCACTTGTATTGGGCGGGAAGGTTGACGGAGTAGTTGTTTTCAATGAGGCGTTCTTCCTGCGGAAAGGATTCGTTGAGGCTGTTGAAGATGTCATTGCGCATCTGGAGATGAATGAATCGAGATAAGCGAGTGCCTCCAGTGATCATCAATAGAAATGCAGCAAGCATTCCACTGATGTAGACGATGGTGATCAATTCGTGTTTCCATGTGAAGTAGAAAATGAAATGAAGGAACAGAAATAGTAGAAGTCCACTGATGAGAAAGCTTACCACTGTCTTCAGGTTGATGCCTTCTTCTTTTTTACCTGTCACGCCAATTAATGAAATGAATAGAAAGAGCAGGCTAAATAGTTTGGAGTACCAGATGGAATTAAAAAGTCCTGTAGCCTTCAAGTTGATCAACACTTTGTCGATGAGCGCAACGGTATATCCCCAGCTCTCTAAAGTCGTGTGGCCATAGAAATAAAAATGGATCATCAGTAACACCATGCTGATGATGCGTGACATATCGATGATCTTTCGTAGTGCCTGTTCGTTCTCTCCGGTTTGCATAAGGGAATGATTACAGTGATGGTCTTTTTTTTCTTTTGCGTTTGTAGAGTCGGAGTGCTACTTCCGGAGAAAGCCCAGCATACTCTTCGGATTGAAAGAGATCTTTCAGGATTGAGCGTTCATTCATCACATCATCATCAATGGCGATGTCCTTGCCAGATGAAGCCGTGAAGCCAGGGCGAAAGGGTTGAACTACGTTCGCATTACGACTCAATCTTTCCATGACGGCATTGGCACTGTATGCTTTGCCCAGGTGACTACCATTGAAGACTGCTTTGGTATTGTGGTCAATGAAGGTGACGCCATAAGTGCGTCCCTGTGCATTGGTACGGATGACCACTACTATCTTTTCTTTGGCAAGTACCTTTTGAAAAGCTTGCTTTGAATTCGTTGATGGCAATGATAAGGCACGTTCCACCTTTTGTTTTAGTTGCTCTTGTAAAGGATGCCTTCTCAATTCATTACGCTGAAACTGTCTTTCAAGAAACGGTAGCATTGGTTTGCCGGGAAGCGCACTGGCTTTGATGGGTACGCCAATCTTATTTCCCTTTGTATCGATAAGACTGTATTGCAGTCCTTTCTTTTCGAAAATTTTCGATTTCTCTGCACCACGATCGGCAGTGACATTGAATTGGTGGAGTACTGCATTGAGTTCGGACAGCGAGGTGTATTTATAAGAGCGGGTAACTGCGGATACAACCTGTGCGATACTTTTCTTAGTTAGTGATTTGCCGTAGATGGCTTTTTCGGCATTTACTGGCTGAAGTAAAATATTATCATTCTTCTGTTTGCTATTGGCTACTACGAGGTTGAATTCTTTCTCAATAGCGAGGCGTGCTTTCTCCGATTGATTCTTACCTATGAAGTTGATGGGCATACGGTCGCCATTATGTTTGATAATCGTGGTGACGATATGTATGTGCTGGTGTGCGGCATCTTTATGTTCATAGACGAGATATGGCTGTTCACCAAATCCTATTTGTTTCATGTAGGAGGTGGCAATCTGGTTGAGTGTATCGATCTTCAGTTTCTCAGATGGATCGAAGTTGAGCGAGATGTGAAGTGTGTTGGTCTTCGTCCTTAGGTTACGCTGGTTGAGGTCGGTGAAGCGGTTGAGTTTGTCATGGAAGGAGAGCTTGCTCAACTCTTTTGGAAACAGGTTGGCCATGATGCATTGGGCAACACCTTCGGATACCTTGTGCTCATTGTAGTTGAGCGCGCCACGGACATTCTTTCCACTAATTACTTTGGCGACCATCCTGAAATTGAT
>JAHEZH010000209.1 GCA_023251155.1 Flammeovirgaceae bacterium
TGAAAGTAAACTGAAATTCAGGATCATTAATAAAATGATGGCTTAAAGCCGATGGGCTAAGGTAATTAACGGATTTATTGTTTAAAAAAGCCATGGCTGGTGGCTAAAATATTTTTGCTCATATGCGGTTATATAAAAATTAGATGCAACGCTAATTAATGCTAACATTTCTCTGGTAGACAATTGCTATCAATTGACAATTCTGGGTGGTATAATTTCATGTGGTCAGGGTGCCCAAGGAAACTAATGTTAACATATCCGGATATATCTAAATCAGGATGCGGTAAAATTGTGCTGGTTCTTTGTTGGTCTAATAAAATGTAGTAGAAATAAAGAGCCAATTCGTGATCATCTAATTGAAGTGCGAAGATTCCTAAATAGAATTGTTTTTCATTATTGTCTAATGATAGGGAGCTAATAATGAATTCATGTATAGAATCAAGGTTACTTAAATATCTGTCGAATTGAGTGTGGTTTTCTTTGTCATATTCAATGTAACGTTGAATCAACGTCTGCAAACTATCGTTACTTCTTCCTATTGCTTCTAATAAATTTTCTCTCTCCACATTGACTACAACTTTTCCTTTAAATTCTTTCCATTGAAGCATGTCTACTTGTCTTGATATACTTAAATCATTAGTAATATGACTTTGCAATTCCAGCATTTTGAAAAACGTATTTTCAAATCGCTGTATTAAAATCGCTTTATTTTGTTTTGCTGCGTTCTCTTGAGTGTCTTTTATTTCTTCTCGCTGGATGTAGATTGTATAGATCAATCCAATTATCGTTATGCCTGAAAAAAGTGAAGTTATAAACCCATAGCCATCACCGAATTGACCACGTTGACTGATGTCTGGGAAAAAGATCAAAAGTAATATTGGTGTTACAAGCCATAGAAAGAACACAATGTAACCTGTGCCTATTGCTGCTTTTTTTGCATCCATTTGTGATTATACTTTTATTTATAGTATTTATTTAAGCTATCAGTTTTGCGCTGGTACTCTTTTACTTTTCCATCTGATTGCTGGTTGATAATCAGTATAGCCGAATCAAGTTTCTTGTCAAACTTTTGGTGTTGTTTAGTTCCTTGAGCTATTGTTGAAAGGGAAATGAATAGATATAGAATTATCCAATGAATACGGTTAGCCTTCATGAGTCTGGTATGGGTTTACATCGAAAATAATAAATATTCTTGAAATCTGTTTTTTTTCTGATTGGCTCGTATTTATGGATAGTATGAAAACAAAACAATGTATCAAATGTGGTGAAGTTAAAGAGCTACCAGAATTTCATGCCACAAGCAACCGCACTTGCAAAAAGTGTCACGTGCGCGTGTGATGGAAAATCAAAGGAATGAGGTAAATCATTACAAATGATTGCCGTAGAGAGTGCCCTATAAATAATGCTGACAAAGTAAAGGCTTGGACTGAAAAAGCTAATCAAAAATATTTAGCTGAAAACGGTGTCACTTATTCAGCTAAATATTTTAAGTCTTTAACGGATGAACAAAAGCAAATTCGTTATGAGAAACATAAAAAATATTGTGATACTAACCGCGAAGCAGTAAGCGAGCGCGGAAGAAATCACTACAAAAAAGATAGAGAAAAAAGAAAAGCAGAATCACTGATGAGATACCACAACAACCAAAAAGCAAAACAAAATTGATGGATGAACTTCAATCACAAATACAATCAATCAATGAAGAAAACTAAAGATTGATTTCATTCCAATAGTACCGGATCGCACTCCGAAATTTTAGGAGTGGCAGAAAGTAGCTTGCAAAAAAAAATCCTGGTGGTGAGAAAATTACTGACAATCATTTGCGTGTTAGCTTCGATAGAGCCTCTTTTTTCCCAGCAAAATCTTTTTAACATCCCTTCTGGTGACATTACGCCAAAGGGAAAAATGTTTTACCAACATCAATTTAATATCTACACCAGGAAGCTGGAGTCGAAGGCGCATTTTGTTTATGGACTTGGTAAGGGATGGGATGCCGGAGTAAATCTGGTAGGCAAAGGGTTTTATTTTACACCCGTATGGAGATCAATGCACAACAGCGACCCTAACAAGGGTGCGCTCTACCCGGTACTGCTGCTTACACTACAAAAGTCAATTTCCTTGGGTGATCACTGGCAAATGAATTGGGGGAGCCAGGCCGGTGTAAACCTCAGCAGTCGGCTGAGAAACAAAAAGCTGAATTACTTTTTTTATGGCCTCGTCTCTTTTAAACCAGGAAAGCAGCACCGGTTAAAACTCATTCTCGGACCTTATTATACAACACCTATGTTTGTAGGCAGCGGCAATAAGGCAGGAGTGTTAGCAGGCTATGAGATGAAGATTAGATCGGGGTGGTATCTGATGGGAGATTTTATCTCGGGTAATAATGATGCTGGTGTAATGGTACTGGGGTTGGTGAAAACAGTTTCCCGACGAGTACAGATCTGTGCAGGATACATGATCCCCAACCCGAAAACACCAAAACCTCCGGGCCTTGTTTTAGAAGTAAACGTGCTGGGATGGGATGTTGAATAGTAAGGAACAATGAGGCAATAAAACACTCCTGCGCGGCAACGAAATTCAAAAACATTTTAAGGCCATCCTCCGTTTAAACAGTACAATTATAGTATGAGATTGTTTGCACTCTTATTCGCTTTCATTTTCCTGGCAACGACTTCGGATGCTATTCCTGTTTCCGAAAAAGCGGAATATGGCATAGAAGAAGTTACGGCAGTGATGGCGGGTGCGCATGTTGAAATTAGTAAACCCCGTCCCGTTTTAAAGACAGTTCAAAACTGTATACCACTACGTCCTCGCTTGGATGGAAAAGGTTTCAATTACCTGCGTATTTGTTGTGTTCATCATAACATACTCTATCTGGAGCACCGCTCCTTACTCATTTAATCTCCCTTTCTTCAATCCTTCTACTTACTAGTCAATCATTGACTAGTCTCTAGTGATTTTTCAGTCTCATCTCCTTTATGGGACCAATGAAAACAATAGAGTCAATTTGTCCTGCAACTTTTTTTGACACTTTAAATTATCCCATCACTCTTTGATAGAGTTAAGGTCTTTTGCTATGAGTCGTTTGTTTGTAAAAATCATTGATAAATTAAAAAGAATGGATCGAATGATCCGATTAAAAGCTACCGGGTCTCCAGATGAACTTGCGAGAAAGCTGAGTGTCTCGCCCAGTACACTGTATGAGTACCTCCTTATTTTGAAACATACGTTTCGCGCACCTGTAGCGTATTGCCGGGTGCGAAGATCCTACCTGTATCGGGAGGCAGGAAGGATAAGTTTTGAATTCAGAAGAGAATAGCTGAAATGATGCCTCCGGTTCTTTGAGAGTAAATAAATACACATTTGATTCAAAAAAATTAAATACAAATACCATGGATAACGCACGGGATTTAAAAAAATCAGAATCGAGCATGCTGAAGTATTGTAAGGTCGTTCTGGACAGAATTAGTTTTGACAGAAAGCTTTTGATTAAAGAATACCGGAAAAGCTTGAAGTGGCTGAGTCGTGAAGAGTCAACGGTGTTGAAGGCATGGATGCGCATTCGGTTTAAAGGCAAATTGTCCATCATACCCAATCAATACAACAATGACTGAATTGGAATAAGGCGTATTTGGAGATTCCGCATTGGCTGATCACTTTTTTCGTGTCATGTACTAATTATAGATCACTGAGTATCATCAAAACATAGTGGTCCGCTTAATACGAAATTAGTGACCTTGCTCTGCGGAATCTCCAATTCATAGCGAAAGGGCTGCTGCTTATTTTAAAGGATGGGATGAACAAAAATGAATTCATTCTTTTTACTAATATTCATCTAATTCATTTACTGAGTTATTCCGACTACTCCATGCTCGACCCGTCAAACCGAAGAACGATGTTATCGTACAAATTTTATAACTGCCTGACTCGTTTAAATCAGTCAACTTACCTTGTTCCACAAGTAGAAAAGGCGCAATCTAATTGTAGGTATCTGCAGCAGTCTGATTCATATTGTTTTCGTCCTCAACTTTAACTTGCTGGCTCAAGTTTTTATTTGTGTCGAACCTCTTTCGTGTAGTAAGGAAGGCAGAAGTACCATTTTATTAGGTGATTGTTTGGATTTCTTTTCTAACAGCTCGAATAACAGTTTTGCTGCTGTTTGACCGATTTCAAAAGCAGGCTGTGTAATGGTTGTTAGAGATGGCTGAAGTAATGCTGCGCTGGGTAAGCTGGTGAACCCTACTACTTTCATTTCATCAGGTATGGATATACCTAACCGGGTACAGACCGTATAGGTAATGAGGGTGAGTTTTTCTACTGAGGCAATAATTCCATCCGGACGGTTCTCCTTCCGCTCCAGTAGGGAGGCGAGGATATTTTCATTGTGTACGTTATCATTGGTGCAAACAATAACATGAGATCGTGAAGCGCTTTCCCCACGATCGGATATGGCTTTTTTGTAACCTTCCAGACGTGCATCAATGATGGATAAATTTCCTGACAGTGACAAAAAATCAATGCGCTTACATCCTTTTTCCAGCAGATGATGAGTTGCCTTATACCCCGATTCAAAATCGTCCGTCACTACACGGGGTGAGGTAACGCCCTGCGCCACACGGTCGAAAAAAACAATAGGAATATTTCGTTCCTGAAGATCACGAATATGTGGGTAAGACGTATTCCCTCCAGCTACTGAAATTAATATCCCATCCACTCTTCCGTTGCGAAAATCTTCCATAATGGATTTTTCTTTCGCTTGATTTTCCTGTGTGAGGTAAATGAGCACATGTGATTTCTTTTCTTGTGCGATCGTCTCAATGCCATTAATGGCCAAAGCAAAAAAACTATCTGCCACTTCCGGAATCACTACGGCAATATTTCCGGTGCGGCTATTTTTGAGACTACTTGCGTATGCATTGCGAACGTAGTTCATCTGGTTAGCATAATCGAGCACCCGTTGCTTTGTATCCGTACCTATCTCATGGCTATCGCTTAATGCCTTCGACACCGTTGAGACCGCCAACTTCAAATCATGTGCTATCTTCTTTATTGTAATCTTGGCCATCTGCTAATTCTCTTAATTGAGCAACTTGTTTTCTCCAATGACTTTTAAAATTGTGGCTTAATAGTATAATAACGACTGGAACACTTTTGTTTAACGGTAAACCTTTGGATTTTAAAATGGACTCACTTTTGCCCTATTTACGAAATCGGTTTCGTAAATAAAACGGAGCAAATGCGCTGTTTGATTAACATTATTTAGGACGTTTAGCACAGGAATTCTACCTACCGTGAACCTACCTAAAAGTGATACTAATCTGATCAGACGCATTAAGCTTAGCGATTCCAGTGCTCTTGAACTGCTATTTCACGCAAACTATACTGACCTTTGTGCCTATGCACGCAAGTTCTTGCAGAGTACAGAAGATGCAGAAGAAGTGGTACAGGAAGTGTTTTTCAATCTCTGGAAAAACCGTAGCACATTGGATGAATTCAAGTCAATAAGGAGTTACCTGTTTACCATCGTCCGAAATACGTGTCTGAACTGGATTGAAGCAAGGCGCTGCCGGTCGCAATATGCTGAACTGATGCGATTCCTCTATGTGCAGTCGGCCGTAGAGCATAACAATGCGTATCATGAACTACTGGCTTCTGATCTGGAAAATGACTTTCAATCCGCACTACAAGAACTTCCGCAGGAATGTCGCAAGATATTCGTATTGAGTCGCATAGAGGGACTGAAATACCAGGAGATTGCCGTTCGCCTGAATATATCTATCAAAACAGTAGAAACGCAGATGTCACGTGCACTGGCCAAGCTTCGATTTCAGCTAAAAGGGCATATTACACTCTTACTCGCATTTCTATTATCCCAATAAATTTATTTTTTCTCCCTTTAAGGGTAACGATAGGGGGTAACTGTATTAACGATAGCAAATGGAAATAAACCAGCTATCCGAACAGATTAAACAATTGATCAGTCGCTTTCTGGATGGTGAAGCGAGTGAGCAAGAAGTGGCATTTCTGAAGCAGTGGCTCACTATTAGTGAGCGTAACCGCGCCCTCTTTGACCAACTCAATCAAGATTACCAAGTGACGAAGATGCGCGCCACGGCTACATCAGACTCCCGAATCCGCGCATGGACCGGATTAAAAGAACGTATGGAGGATGATGTCTCCATAACCCCAACCGCTCCCCGGAAGTACTTGTTTTCTTCCATTAGGGTCGCAGCATCTGTTGCCCTGATTTTACTGATTGGCTATACCACACTGAAGCTAATAAATGCCGGAGGACAAGGGATACAACAGCCAATGATTGTACAGACAGCACACCAGACCAACAGGGACTTGTACTTACCCGACAGTACACATGTGTGGCTGAATAAAAACAGTACGTTAGAATATCCCGCCTCCTTTAGCAACACATCACGTTTGGTGGTTCTTAAAGGAGAGGCATTTTTTGACGTTCAGAAAAATGGAAGACCTTTTGTTGTGCAGACTGAAAAAGTACAGGTGCTGGTAAAGGGGACGCGCTTTAACATACAGGCATACGGACAGGAGCCCTCGGTCAAAACAACCTTAGAAGAAGGTAAGGTGGAACTGCAGGTAGGCGACCATGCAAACCATTATACGATGACACCTGGCGATCAGGTCACATTGGACAAACCGTTGAATCAAATCACACGAAGAAAGGTTGACCCTTCCAACTACACGGCATGGAAAGAGCCGCGATTGATCTTTGACAACGTCTCACTCAAAGACATGGTTGCCAAACTGGAGAACCGCTACCGTGTTGATTTCACGATCAAGCGCCGGACAGCAGCGAACGAGCGTTTCTCGATGACCATCGAAAATGAAAGCCTGGAAGAGATTCTTGAAATGCTTCAGTTGTCATCGAACCTGCAGATTTCAACCGACAATAACCGCATTGTGATCTATTAACTGTAAACGTAAAACTCATCTAACTAATGCCAATATGAAGACTATTTACATCGATCAAAAATTGTCCATTCGCAGGTCGCGATGGTTGCCTTTGCCGGTAATATTCTTTTTTTTGATCGGCAATTTGCAGCCGCAAAACATACTTGCAAGAAATCCGAATCCGGAAACGCTGATTGAGTTAAATCTAAAAGATGCCTCTTTTAAAACTGCGTTACGACAGATTGAACGCCAGACATCGTATCACTTTGTAATGAATGATACGAAAATCGAAAAGATAAAGAAGACAGTAACCATCGCGATCAAATCGGAAAGCATTCAGGAGGTAATGAATCAATTGCTGGCGGGAACAAATATTACTTATCGTATCCATAACCACCAGATCACATTGATTCCTCCTGATAGGAATGTGCTTGCCAGCTCAGGATCTTTCAACAAGTGGTCAAATTATGGAATGAATGAAGAGTCTCGGGCACAACTGGAAAACTACCGGGTTAGTGTAGTTCCCTTTATCACAGTCACAGGGGTTGTTACAGAAGACAATGGCCAGCCTCTCCCGGGGGTAAGTATATCCGTACAAGGTACCACTAATGGTACCGTGACGGACAGCGAGGGCAAGTATTCGGTGAGTGTCCCTGGCCCGGAATCGGTACTCTCTTTTTCATTCATTGGCTATACCTCGCAAAACATTATTGTTGGACAGCAAACAGTCATCAATGTAACGCTGGCTGCTGACATGCAAACGCTATCTGAAATTGTGGTGGTAGGATATGGTACGCAGGAAAAGAGTGATGTTACCGGTGCGGTATCATCGATCAAAGGAACCGACCTTGAAAATCTTCCATCTGGCGGAGCCCAGCAAGCATTGCAGGGACGTTCAGCCGGTGTCAATATTGTCCGTAATGGTGGTGCTCCGGGTAATGCAGGTTCCATTCGCATCCGAGGACTGGGTACAGTGAATAATGCCGATCCCTTGATTGTCATCGATGGAGTGCCCGCTTCCTCTATGAACGATGTAAATCCGAATGATATTCAATCGGTGGACGTATTAAAAGATGCTTCGGCATCTGCTATCTATGGAACGCGTGCAGCAAACGGAGTAGTGCTGATTACCACTAAGCGTGGCAAGTTTGATGACAAGCTGAAGTTTACATTGAATGCATACACAGGGGTGTCGAATAAAATCAAGACCATCGATATGCTGGATGCACCTACACTGACACAACTCAAGAAGGAGGCATACACTAACGATGGTTCAATCCTGCCAGCATTATGGAATGATCCTCAATATCAGACACAGAAAACAAACTGGCAGAATGAAGTGTATGAGCAAGGTACGACCAATAACGTAGATGTCTCGCTTCGCGGTGGGGGTAAGTATTCCTCCTTCGCGTTTTCAGGTGGACGCTATGATGAACGCGGTATTATCGGCAAGTCGTACTACAAACGATATACGGCACGCCTGAACAGCGATCATAAAATTGGTGAGCGCTTAACGATCGGACAGAATCTTCAGCTCACCAATACTAACGATAATGCACCCAATACACTTTCCGCACAGGACGGATTATTGTGGAGTGCCATTCGCTTTCATCCCGGTCTTGCCGTACGTAAGTCAAATGGTGAATACAGTTCCAGTATCGCTGGATTTGGTGATATCAATAACCCGCTGTACACAATCGCCACGCAGGATAAAAACAATGAACGTAACCGCCTACTCGGCAGTGTTACCGGTGAATATAAAATTATTCCTGGTCTGAAGGCCAAAGCAAACCTGGCCTTGGACGCTACCTTTAGCAACACCTATAACTTCGAAGTAAAAATCGATAGCCAGTACCGTCAGACTAACTACAATCAGCTTACGCTGACCAACGACAAGTACTGGGCTTTTCTTCAGGAATACTTTCTGTCTTATGATAAGCAATTGGGGCAGCATGTCCTGGGCATCGTAGCGGGATATACATCACAGACATTTAACGATAGCTATTCCAAGCAGGTGGGTCGTGATTTTCCCAGTGAAGACCAGGACTTGCGTTATATGTCACAGGCAGCGACTATCGTTAACCTGGGTGCTGACGCCAGCTCTCGATCTTATGATGCACTTCAGTCTGTATTCGGAAGAGTGACCTATTCCTTTAAAGACCGCTACCTGTTTACCGGTACCTATCGCGCCGATGGTTCATCGCGATTCGCTCCCGAGAACCGATGGGGATATTTTCCTGCCTTTTCAGCGGGATGGCGCTTGTCAGAGGAAGATTTTATCAAAAATGCACTTCCTTTCGTGAGTAACCTCAAGGTAACTGGAGGCTGGGGACAGCTCGGTAATCAGAATGTCGGATCCCTGCAATATCTCGCTCTGATACGCAATGGTGGCACCTATAATAATTATTCCTTCGGTGGATCGAATGTGAAAGGATCTGCACAGGCAGTTATTCCTAATCCAAACATTGGCTGGGAAACAGCTGAGATGACCAACATTGGTTTGGATGTTGGCTTATTGCAGAACAGCCTGACATTTACAGCAGCTTACTTCATTAAAGACACCAAGCATATGCTGTTGAAGCCACCTTCCGTGGGAACAATAGGTAAAGCGACTATTCCTGATCAAAACGTTGGACAGCTTAGAAATAAAGGTTTGGAGCTGGAGCTGGCTTATCGCAAAACGATAGGTGAGTTATCATTTTCCCTTTCAGGAA
>JAHEZH010000320.1 GCA_023251155.1 Flammeovirgaceae bacterium
AGTGTATCCTTCTGTATCAAAGATCGCCTTCAACAGCTTTAGCGAAAGCAAATCATCATCCACCAGTAGTATTCGATGATCGCTCATAAATAGGTTTTGATCTGTGTGATAAAAGTACGGGTGTTGATAGGCTTACTGATATAGCCATCACATCCTGCTGCGGTGATCCGTTCCTGGTCACTTTTCATTGCAAATGCAGTGACCGCTACTATTTTCAGGTGCCTGGTTCGCTCGTCCGATTTTAAGTGATGCGTCAGCTGTAACCCATCCATTCCCGGCAGTGCGATATCCATCAGTATCAGTTGGGGAAGGGTGGATTGTAAAAGCACTAAAGCTTCTTCGGCAGTGAAACATGTTTTAATGATAAAGCCATCCAGCGTGAGCAGTTCGCTCATCAATTTAAGGTTGACTGCATTATCGTCAATGACTAATATCTGATAAAGAGTATCCATTTTGATCATTCCAATGTCAAAGTCAAAGGCAGTGTGATGGTAACGGTAGTTCCCTTACCCAAGGTGCTCATAACTTTTATTTCTCCATGGTGTAATTCAACGAGGTTTTTAGTCAGCGCCAGTCCCAGGCCAGTACCCTCATGATGCCGCGTTGTGCCGCTGTCTAGCTGAACAAAGGGAATAAATAGCTTTTTCATATTTTCAGGAGCAATTCCGATCCCATTATCCACAAACGTCAATGTCATGATGCGGCGGCCCTCCTGTTCTTCCAATAAAGTACGTATCGTTACCGTACCTCCTTCGTGGTTGAATTTGATCGCGTTGGAAAGAAGGTTATATAAAATCTGCCGGAAGCGGTTCTCATCGAGTATGGCCTCGCTAATGTCCGCTGACAGATCGTAGCGGATTTCAATATTTTTCTTTGATGCAATAGGCCGGAGAATATGGACTACGCTTTTAATGGATTCCGTAACAGAGAACAAACTCAGCGAAAGCTCTGTTTTGCCTGATTCTATTTTGGCAATATCCAGCACATCGTTAATGAGGTGAAGCAAGTGAGTTCCACTGGTATGAATATCCTGTATGTATTCCATTTGTTTTTCTGACAGGTGACCGACTTTGTTGTCGATCAATAATTCTGAAAATCCCAAAATAGCATTTAGTGGTGTTCTTAATTCGTGAGACATATTGGCCAGGAAATCACTCTTCAGCCGGTTGGCTTCCTGGATCTTTCGTTCGGTGATATCGATGATCGCAGCCAGCACCATCGGTCCTTCAGGAGTTTCGATTGGATTTAATCCGATTTCCACCGGGAACTCGGTGAGGTCTTTTCGAAGTGCAAACAAGTCTCTTCCCATTCCCATGGCACGTGCTTCCGGTTTATCAAAAAACAAGTGACGAAATCCGGGATGCCCCTTCTTAAAGCGATGCGGAATGAGCATCTCGATTTCCTGGTTCATCATTTCATTTCGGTCAAAGCCAAACAACTTTTCGGTCTGGCTGTTGACCAGGGTAATGTTCCCCTCTTTATTGATTAAGACCATGGCATTGGGGGCAGATTCAACCACAAGTCGAAACTGTTCTTCTGCTTTTTTTCCATCGGTATCATCCCGCGTAATCTTAAGAAAACCATCCGGCTCCTTATTCTCAGTGTATAATTGGGTGATGATGGTGTTTCCCCAGAAAACCTCTCCATTTTTTCTGACTCTCCAGCCTTCGATGGTCACTTTGCCTTTTAGCCGGGCTTCATTGATTACCTGACGGGGTAGGTGCGAATCCCGATCTTGCGCAGTGTAGAAGACACCAAAATAGTGACCTACAATTTCACTTTCCTGATAGCCTTCAATACGTGCTGCACCTTTGTTCCAGGTTTTGATCCTGCCATCATTATCTAAAATAATGATGGCGTAATCATCAATTTCCTGTACCAGATCGGCATTCCATTCTCTCATTAATTACTTGTTTAAACCTCGTTTCAACAGCCAGGGAAATAGCAAGCAGATGCTTAAAGACCAACGAGAGGTGTCGCATTATTAGTAATTTAGTCAAAGAATCGGAATGGGGCAATATACCTCGTGTTTATATGAGGGTGAGAAAATCGAATAATGGAATAGCACACTTCTGGAATCCATTTCCGGTTTATGGTGCAGAGTGACTTTAAAATCCTCGAGTGCTATGAAAAAAAATCTTCTGTAAAAATCAGCTCGCCGCGTGCTGAGTCAGGTGAAAGGACATGCTGAAATACAGTTCAATGAGGTCGGCTGCTTTTTTTACTCCGTCTTCGGTTTTTAATTTTTGAGCCATTTCTGCACAACGGTGATGTACTGGCAGGTGCTCACCCATCAGTACTTCGATGTGGTTCTTTAGCTCTTTCCTGGTTACCGTAGTCAGGTGAATGGGTTTAAGAGCGCAGCCACTCATAACGGCCTGGTCTTTCCAGAACCGGTCATCCAGATTAAGGTTGCCCTTGGTGGTATATGCAAGGGCAGGTTTGCCATGGTAGAGGCAGTTCATGCTAACGTGATAATCTTCTGCATGGATCACTGCATCTACGAAAGGAATGGCCTCTTCCGGGGCGTTTTTTATGAATGCCATCTGGCCTTCAATCCGGTAACGAGTAGGGTCTTCCTCCTCCTTGCTTTTATTGATCACAATGGGTTGAACATGTAACTCATTACAAATTTCACTGCACCAGCGGAGAAACGGCACAACGGTTTTAATCGAAGGAGTGTTCAGAATAATAAGCAACTTCTTCTTACCGAAAAAAGGATCAAGCGCATCCGGACAGCTCGTTCGCTCTGTGTTAATCCATAAACCGGTAAAGTAACTATTGAGCGGATAGTCTTTGGGTTTGTTTAAAAGCGTAGCGCTGATTCCGTAAATTGAGGGTATGGGAGAAGATTGATCACTGACGGGTAATTCTTTCCTGAACTGATTTAATTCCTGTTTTTTTAAATCTTCAATCAGCTTTATCAAGCTATAGGAAACTTTGTTAAACCCGGCAGGAATGTAGGCATCGTTAAAATTGGGATTGGGATAATCAAAAGTGGGATGGAAACGGGGAGAGATATTAAACTCCATTCTTCGTTTAAGCCGATCAGCAAAGTTTCGTACAATGGAATGGTGATCGTATAGCACACAGCCAAATTCTTCCAGCAAATGGTATAATTTCAGTAGCGATTCCGTGGTAAAATCGGAGTTGTCTACCGTTACAATCCGGTAGCCTTCCTCCAAAAAATCATTTATTAAAACAGATTCTTTATTCAGAAATACGGTGATCTCCCAGTGGCGCTCGTTTAATGATTTCATCACGAATTCAATACCCGAGCGGGTGTCACTTGAAATGCAAAAAGCGATTTTCATAGATATGATTGTGTTGACCTTTGAATTATCTTATCACAGTTTTAAACCGGAGAAATTGGAACGCGCATAGAATTT
>JAHEZH010000210.1 GCA_023251155.1 Flammeovirgaceae bacterium
ACTATCGAGTTGTAGAACTTACATTACTTTATCCAGCTAAACTTTATGTTTTTCAATTTTTTATTAGCAAATTAGCATAGCAGCGAAAAGGACTGCCCCAAAAAAACAATGTCTAATTTTCCACACTCTGCCTTTCCGCTACGCTGATGTGTAAAACCCCTAAACCATATGAGTCTTTTAAAATATGTAGCACGCGTGAAGCGTATGGACGATTTAATCCGGAGAAAGGCAACTGGTACCCCAGATGAATTTGCACAACGACTCGGTATAAGTAAAAGCATGCTCATGCTTAATTTAATGGAACTAAAACAACTTGGGGCACCCGTGAAATTCAGTCATATAGAGCAGACCTATTATTACGAAAACAATGGACGCTTCATTTTACAGTTTGAGTCTATTAACCAAAATGTTTTAGAGAATTGAGCCTATCATGATAGTAATGTTTTATTTGATCCTATATTACAACCAATCATTCTAATAGGATTGTAACCATATCATTATTTATAGAGTTAAAAAAATCAATTCACTTAACTATTTTGGCTGTTGAGGTGGAGAAATTCAGAAACTTCCAAATCGAGAAAACGGCATTAACCAAACTGACAGGCGGTAATGCCCAGCAGACATGTCAAGATGCTAAAAGTAAATGCCTGCAAACCGCATTCGAAAGCGACAATTTTTCCTTAATGGATAAATGTGATAAGCTTTGTGACTAAAATATTTAAGGAAAAATTGCCAGTACATTCATATTAGAATGGTTGATTACATCTTTCACATATAAATTAAACAATACCATTATGAGCAAACTTGAGAAATTCAAAAGCTTTGAAATCGAAAAAACAGAATTACCAAAGCTAACAGGAGGCAACGCCCAGCCATGCCAGTACTATGAAAACGCATGTATGCAGACTGCATTCAACAATGGAAATACGTTTCTAATGAAACAATGCGATGCATTATGTGACGCAAACGGCAACTGGAACTAAAAATTTATCTTATGGAGGGCGTGTAATGATTCATTACACGCCCTCTTATTTTTTTACAATTATTCAAATTATGTTCAGCTTACATAAATTTTTAGGTTTAATTATTTTTCTACAAGTAGTATCCGTCTATAATCTGCATGGTCAGAAAAAGAAGGAGCTCACACCAGAAGCTATCATCGACCATTACATTAGCATAATTGGTGGCCAAAAATGGTCCTCTTTGAAAAGCAGAAAAGAATATTCCTATGTAGCCTATGAGAAGGATAAAAACTCAATTATCCCCGAAGATAGTGATGATCGTTTAAAAATTGATCAAATGCCTGGCCTATCTATAGAAGTGCACAAGCTTTCAGATGTCATAACCAATATTTTGGTTTATAAGCCAGAATGCAATTGGTACTACTCAGATCGAAGTCGAATAATGAAATTTTTCGGTCCCGAGCGCATTAAGTTTAAAACCCAGTTTCCGCGGACCGAACTAATGGAAATTCTAAATCTTGAACATTTAAAAACTGTTCATATCGAGGATACACTATATCGAGTCGATTTTAAAGATACTCGACAGCATGATAGTAAGCAGTCTTTATTCTTTGGTATCAATTCCGGGCTGCTTTTCAAACGAGCTTACATCGATAAAAATGAAGTTAAATGGGAGTATCACTTTTCTGAGTATAAAGAATCGGAAGGATTCAGAGAACCATACCTTATTATATTGAAAAGTAATGGAAATAATTACTTCACCATCAATGTTAAATCGATTTTATATAATGTTAAAATCGACCCCAGTGTATTTGATCCACCCATTCCATGTAAGAATAGGGACGACTTTAAACATCTGGAAACCTCGTATAAACCTATTATTAATTGAAGGCTTGATTAAGTCGTTCGTGCTCATCTGAAACAATTATTTCCAATTCAGGGTTTAATGAAAATCTATTTAGAAAGGGACCGTAGTGAGAATGGGATTGCCACTATCCGTAATCTCATCGCGTGTCTTCAGCTTCAGGTAACCGAAGAGTTACAAAATCAGCTTAATGATTATCCCGATTATCCAAGCATAGCTGCTATATCCGATTTTCTTTCGGATATTCAGGTTGACTCAATGGCCGTTAAGTTAGAACCTCAACAGCTTTACGAAATTCCATTGCCATCCATTCTTCATCTTGAGCGAAACGGAGGGCATTTTGTTGTAATGAAGAAAATTGAAAAAGAGGGCATCACTTACATCGACTCTGAGCTAGGTCTCATCAAAGAAAGTATCAGCACCTTCCTTCCAAAATGGACGGGATTTGCACTACTAGTTCAAGCCAATGGATCATCCGGGGAGGTTGATTATATAGCAAAGACTAACGGTCAAAAAAAAATGAAGACATTTAAGTGGGTACAGGTTTTTATCTTCGGATTAATTCTGGTTATTCCATTGTTATTTTTACCTCCCGCACAACTTCCCTTTTACATACTGAGTTCATTTGGTATTATAACATGTTTGTTTCTGGTTCAAAAGCAATTCGGATTTAAGAATTCATACACGGATAAGCTATGTTCCGTAAGTGCGGAGTCAAATTGCGATACAGTCATCAACTCAAAGGGATCCAGATTTTTTCACTTTTTATATCTATCCGAAATAGGGCTCCTTTATTTTGTTGGAAACACCATCATACTTATCAATACCGAATTGTTTCAAATGGGATTCAGTATAATATTTGCGTTCCAATCATTGCTTCTGTTGCCCTGCATGTTGTACAGTGTTTACTATCAATGGAAAGTAGTCAAAACTTGGTGTCCGTTATGTTTAGCAGTAGCATTGATTTCATTGCTTCAATGCTTTTCACTGCTTTTAATTAGCGATTACAGCTGGTCGTATTCCATTATGGGTGTAGCGGTTTTTTGGTTCCTGTTCCCTATTCTGTTCTGGTTTTCTATCAGACAAACCCTTGTTGAATCAGTAGAGCTTATCAAGCTGAAAAAACGCGCGAATCGCATTGCGAAAAACACTCAAATTTTTAAGACACTTCTTGACAGTCAAGCTCCTCTTGTTATACCGAATTCTCATGCCCATGTATCTCAAGAAATTACTTCACCTAAAATAGAGTTAACATTAGTGAGCTCACCGACCTGTGGTCCTTGCATACAGGCACATCGAGTAATTGATAGATTGATGGCTAGATACCCCAATCAACTTAAAGTCAATTTTAAGTTTCTCGTTCATCCAAATGAGAAAAATTCAACAGCATACAAGGTTGCAGCCCATTTAATAGCACTTAAAGATAGTGGTGATGATAAGATCATGGATGCGATGTCATCGTGGTATTTAAGCTCAACAAAAGATTTTGAGAAATGGACCAAGAGTTTTCCCATTAAGTCAGCAATTGATCAGTCTTTGATCGATGAAAAAATTCAAAGTGTATACATCTGGTCAAGCCAAGCTGAAGTCACAAATACGCCATCTGTTTTTATTAAAAATCGCAGGCTACCTGTTGAGTATGGTATTGAAGATTTAGAATATCATATAAACAGAATGATTGCAACCGAATAACGTTGAAATGGAATTCTGGCGAGAGAACAAGAATTTTAGTTCACACAAATACAAGCCCTCATAGTAACTAACATTTTATTGGCTTTTGAAGACAATACGGCTTCTATCCATGTATTTATGTTATCACTTGAAAAATAACACAGAAAGGCATTGGCTGGAAATTTCACGGAGCGAGAATCATTGTTTTTCGTGTTAAACTGACTACCTCGCAGTATTGGTAACCAATGACTTCTAATTTTTGCATAGCGCGAAAAAAGTGATCTGCCAGCGCTGAATTGCCAGTGGAGAAAACAACCTTGTAAGCTACTTCATTTACATTTTCGGAACTATCATTAATAACTGAGTTGAGCGGGCTAAACGCGCGTTGCGAATAAGCATAGCTGGAGAATCAATTTTCAGTACCGCTACATTTCGTTCTTTCCTCATCCCCATAATCTCAGCAAGCTGGTCGAAGTTAAATTTTGGATCAGCCAATAGTGGCTAATGATCTCGTTAAGATTCTCAAGAAAGGAATCAACGGTCAGATAGTAGTGGAGACGTGACAAAAAATGCATAAAAAAAAGACTCATGTAAAATCCCAAGGTTCCCTAGTTTTCGTTTGAGGTTGTATCAGTAGAATTTATACATTTCTCCTAGTCCTTATTTTCTAATATGTTTTTCGCGCACAACCTGTCTGAGATAACCTACGATAAAACGAATCAAAAGGTACCAGAATGTCAAGGGTATCAGAATCGATTTAAATATCCCCCCCTCAAAAGCATTAAAATTGACAATAAGGTCAATCAGGTGCAATGGAAACTTTACAATTAGATAAGGATCGTTTATAAATACAGAAGCCATAAACGCAACAACAACTAACAGATTGAGCAGAGCGTAAAAGAAAAGCCACACCTCCTTCCTGGTGCTAAAGGAAAAATTCAACTTGAATAACTCCTTTAATTTCGTTCTGAATACAATACGTGCATTGTTCTGTAAATTCGGCATGTTTGTAGCGTCTGAAAGAATCCAATATCCGTCTAGCTTGATAAAAGGATTCAGGTTAATCAATGTACGTATAGCTAGCACACAGGGTATTACTAAAAAGGAGATGTTCTGTTTATAGAAATAAAAAAGCAGGAACATTCCCGACAGCAGCATTTCGAAGTAGATGCCTCCCAGGTTTACTATAATTCTATCCTTTTTATCGAGCTTCCAAGCTTCGGATACATCTGTAAAAAGTGCTGGAGTTAATAGATAAAAACCGAAACCTATACCTCCGCTTTTCAACCCGAATTTTCGCAATGCACCAGCATGTCCCAATTCATGGAAAAGGTTTCCCGCCTGGAATAAGATAATAGATAACAACAAATTCAAAGTATTTAATTTCATGTACTCTAACCAGTACTTAATCACCTGAAAATTTAAAATAATCATAGTTAATACTCCTACCGTTAGCGTACCCAACACCAAATAAAAGAAACGTGGCCCAAACAGAAATGCTATGAAAGGAGTAATACGGTCAAGAATCTTTGAAGGAATAAAAATAAAACTTAGGCCAAGGTGTGAAGCCCTCTTTCTATGTTTAATATGGCTACCCTCACGAATAATCATTCCAAACTGACCTAATTGGCGATACAATAGATCGTAAATGAAATCAGTTGACAGCTGAATGTGATTCTCTTTATTAAAAATCTGTTGAATATCTTCCGTTGTCCTATGTCCATCTACTAACTGTAGAATCAGGAACGTATTGTGATTAATATTCACCTGATATCCCAATTCCTTATGTTGAACCAAGTATTCCGTTTTATTGAAAGGAAATATTTCTACGTGCTTGTCTAGTTGAGGAACCCAATTACTCATGGGTTATCAAATTAATATACCCTGCAATTGCACTTGTACAGACTGAAGAGGTAAAAAGTCTATTAAATTCAAGCGGACGAATATTCATGCCTCTTGTCGCGACAGGCCACAGTGCCGGCTCAGGGAGCAAAGTTTCCGGTGATGGGATCACCAGGTCATTGGTGCTCTCCCAGGATCCGTCTGACATTTGCCTTGTAGCAAGTGCCTGAACCCAATTAGCAATTTCTTTTGAATATTTAGCTTGAAGAGAAGGCACGCTGCATAATGCTTCTACCCATAAAGCTGTCATTATTGTAGAATTATCGATTAGCCCCTGATGGTTTGCTTCCTGTGCTGAGATCTCGGTGGCGGCATCAATGATCAGATCTTTTAGTTCTCCGTCTTGCAAATACGGCAATGAGCGAACCAGAAAACTTATGCTGTAAACAGGAGATGACCACCAGTATGACTTGCCTTCTCCGCTCATTAATCTTTTTGTAATATATTTTTCAAGCGCGATAAGATGGACACCATTACTCTTCTCTTTTTTTAGAAAATAAAAAGCTACAACGCTAACACAAAAATGTGGAGCAGTCCATCCTGTAACGTCATTCTTACCTCCTTCCCAGTTTAATGATGCGAGAATGTCCTTTTCACTATTATAGGTACTGAATCCCCCATTTTCCTTTTGGTACGTTAGCCAATGTATTTGCTGAGAAGCACATCTTTCATCATTCACTACAAGTTGTACAAAAGTGCCCGAATCTGCATCTGGTATCCAATCTGAGTTGTATGCCCATTTTCCCTGAGTCAAATTTTCCCGCAAAAAGGAGACACCCTTTTCAATAGCAACAGATGTTGATGAATAGGTGAGGGCATTACGCTTTAAAAAGAAGACAATAAAGGCAGTTGCCCAGATGTCACTGGTACCAGCCTCATTAAAAAACTCATTCCACGAGCCATCTTCATTCTGAGCCCTTAATATAAAATCAACAGAGCTTTGCAATCTACTATTAAGAGAAAGATTCTTCATAGAAACTGTCGATAGTGATTGTTCCGCTATTGATTTTTTAATGAATGCCTTCACGTTCAGTTTCTTTGTGAGCGCGACATTGTTAAGTCGGCTAATTTCGCACTTCCATTCCTCCAATGTCTGGTAACCCATAACCACGTGAGATGATTTATTGAGATACTCAATTGCCATGTCAAACAAGCGTTCCGCCGTTCCCGTAATAAACAACAACTTACTCATGTCTGCAGGTGCATTCAAATCGTAATCCATCTTTCTTATTGCTAACTCCTTTCGAAGTTCGGCTAAGGCAAAATTGAATTGTTTGTTTTTCAAGTCTTCTCTTAGATCATTAATATCATCCAATATCTGCATGGCGCAATAGAAGTACCTATGCGATTGCAGCAATGCATGATACAGATTACTATCTTTTTGTTCTGAGAGTAGGTAAAGACAATCAATGGAAATCTTGCCGAATGCAGACTTATCATCTGCCAGTTGTTCAAAATCCTCATACGAATTGACTCGATGAGTTACTTTATCAACCTGTAAAGCCTGTAAATATTCGTTCCTTCGCAGATTCCATATCTTCCAGAACTCTGACCCAAGTGGATAAATCGTAACTAGTATTTTTATGCACTCTTCCTGGCAGATGGTAGAGAGCAGCATGAGCATAGATTCAGAAGATTGTTCATCTAATAATCTATCCAGATAAATGATCGAACGATGGTATAGATAACCTGCTATATTCAACATTTCGACTTTCTCACGAATGGAGAAAGCAGCCGCAAATATTCCCGGATAATGAGTATAGAATGGCAAGACTTCATCAATGAATGTGAATGCAATGATCTCTTTTCGAAAAAGATCATTCAGAGGAAGGCCTTGTACATAATTAATAATTTTTTGCTTGTGATCCTGACTTGGCTCACAGTAATTCGTCAAGATTGGCATAAAGAAGTTAACAGCAATTAATCAACAAAGCAAAATTTTGTATTCAATTCCCTATGTCCGTTTCTTCTATTACAGCAATTATTTCATGTTGTTCTGCAGAAGGTTGGAGAATTGGATAATTTTTCCAGAACAGTTCATTCTGCTTTCGCTTCAACTTATAGATATCCTGATTCTTCTCCAGATAGTTTTTCCTGCTTAAGCCACTAGTTGTATCATGAACTTCATTGGTCACGTAATTGATATAATAAATGACCTGATCGTTTTTATTATCTCCTCTATCTAATAAAAATTTACTTTTCTGATTAACTTGTTTAAGATACCATTGGCTTTTATTTTGAGAAAAACTATAGGTAATCTCGGCAAGTACTCTTTTTTCCCTTATCACTTTCTCTCCGGCTTCAGTCTGAATTTTCCGCTCCACAAATTCTCTCGTTTCCCAAAATTCCGGGGGAATAGAATACTGTACCTCTTTATAAGCCAATGTTTTTCTATCAATGGTTAATAAAAAGGCAGGCAAACCACCCTGCTTATTTTTAGGATATGCCCGGATAAACAACTCTGATTCACTTGTCTTATCGACTACTATTTCAGCATCATAATTTTTCTCAGTGACAGGAATAAAGAAAAGATCTGCAAACAACCGGTAAGGTGATACATCGTAGATATTTTCAGATTCAAAAACCCGTAGTTCATTCACGTAGATTTCACGATCAATTTTTGATTTATCCATGATAAGGCCATAATGTGGAAAAATTATATCCATTGATGCCTCGAGAAATTGGGTATAGTGATCGTTTACTTTAATACCATGTCGGTAGAAACCGATCAATCTAGTAGGAGTAGCTGGATAATTTGTTTTTTTCTTTAACGCTGCATCAGCTAAAATCTGAAAAGGATCAAGCCCGGAGACTACAACTTCCTGCAACAAAATGGTGGCTGGTGTTAGTTCGATGCTGTTGGCCTCTTTCATCTTTTGAATAGAAATGACTTTCTGTTCATAACCCACGTGTGAGATTACTAGATTTTGGCTCGCTATATTTTCAGGAATTGACAGGATGAAAGATCCTTCTTCATTTGTTATTGTGCCAAAGGTAGAATTCTCAATGTTGATATGAACATAGCTTATTGGTAGGGACGTAACCTTGTCAATAATTTTTACTTTGAGAGTAAGCTCAGGCACAGGAGCAGGAGCAAAAAACAAAAAGAAGAGATAAAAGGCGTTAAGCATAATTAATAATGGTAGTATCAAATAAGAAAAGGCCAGAAGCTTTTTGCCTACTGGCCTTTTAATTTATTTAACGAACTCTTCAGGAACACCGTCGCAATCCGCATCAGCATATGTTATTCCTGTGGTTTCGCTAGTCCAGGTACATCCGGTGTTTCCACCTCCGGACCATAATTTCATTTCGAGCCTTTCTTCAAGCTCATCTACTTTGAAGGAGTCCATCATTTTTTGCTCTTGTGCGTTCATGTGGTAAAATGTTAAAGAGTTTTAAAAACGGCTGCTTTTAACGAGTTGTCGCCACATTCCTCGTCATGCATGTGCATTGATTATTTGTTATCAATATTGCACTTCACCATTCTAATAATATTGAAATGGGTAAAATAATCAGGAACAACTAATTCTTTGACAGACATCATGCATCTACCAAGGTTATAAAACAGCGTTCTTAAGGAAGAGAAAGCATTCTTGTTTTATTTCTTTTTCCACCTTGCGTTTTTTTCGAATAAATACCAATAAAAAAAAGTCCTTCACGTAGAGATAGCTTCTTGAATGTGGTCAGAAATAAATATCCGCTCCCGGTTCTTTCATTACCCTTAAATTTTCCATGGGGTACTTCTTGAAATCTACATACGGCTGGCAAACTCAAATGAAGTTCCAGGTAGTCAACCTGTTTTAAGCGATGAATCGATTTTATTAAGCTCATAAGCCAATTATTTCTACTAGATCAGTGAACTCATTCAGCACCGATCAAGCGAGAAAGTGAAACAATCAATAGTGAGGGTCGTGTTAAAGAGCACTACGAAATGCCTTTACCAAGGAGAGAAGAAGCGAGGTAAGGTGTGTAGTGTCTTTTACTCAATTTATGACACATTTACCAATTTAATAATTAAAATTTTTATTAAGGAATTACAGTACCATAATGGCGTTTTTCGGTTCAAAAGCCCGCCAACGCAAAGGCCTAAACCGTTGCCGTTGTAGCAATATATTATCCATCGAAATCCAAACAAGCGTTTACATCTACTTCAAAAGACGATCGAGCTGTACCTTAAAT
>JAHEZH010000211.1:0-1996 GCA_023251155.1 Flammeovirgaceae bacterium
ACAAAAACTCATCGCAGAAGTTCAGGAAGGATTGCAATTCCTGGCTACCACAGAGCCACGTGCAATGCTTTCGTTTCACTATGATATCCATATCATCCATGTCGATGTGGAGGAAGGCGATACCAGCACGTATGATAGTGCAGAGAACCCATGGCGCAATGAAGCCCTCTCACAAATGGGATATTCTCCCGATCACCAAGGCTCAATCAGCTACGTGAATCACTTAAAGCAAAGCATGGGCACAGAATGGGCTTACGTTGCCTACTTCACGAAGTATCCTCTGCACCACTTTGCCTACGCAGTAGACGAAAGACTGGTGATGAGTTATTTCAATGACGGCTGGGGACCGGATAGTATCAACCAGGTCTTCGCCCATGAGACGTGCCATATTTTTGGTGCCGCTGATGAATACGGACAATGTAACTGCAAGAGCATCCATGGATACCTCGGTATACCCAACCGTAACTGCCGCAGGTGTGCCACGAACTTTGTTCCGTGCCTGATGGAGCGCAACGACCTCGCACTATGTGAGTGGACACGCAAACAAATTGGATGGGACGTA
Source organism: Flammeovirgaceae bacterium (assembly GCA_023251155.1). Classification (GTDB taxonomy): domain Bacteria; phylum Bacteroidota; class Bacteroidia; order Cytophagales; family Cyclobacteriaceae; genus ELB16-189. The sequence continues at coordinate 563 of JAHEZH010000211.1, forward strand.
ACGCTCTTCCCTTGAAAAAAATCCCACCGCATAGACAAGAATTTATTTTTCGACATAACACTAACCCTCTCCCCAATGAAAACACTATTATTTCTTTTAGTTTGCCTGATGTATTTCTTCTCGTTGACCGCACAAAACAATGCAGATCCTGAAAAATGTATAATCGTAGACAAAAGCCAGCGTTACTTCATTCCTAATACCACATTCAGAATGTCAGACGCTACTGATTGTGTGAACTGCCTGAATGATTACAAAATCACGTATGACCTCAGTAGAGTCGTACCCACGATCTGTTACTATAAAAAGGTGGCGTGCGACTGCGGTAAGGCAGACAAGTCAGCAACAAAATCAGATCCAGAGGTAAAAGCCGACCAGGAAAAATGCAACTGCCCCAGAGGTAAAAGCTACTGCTACGTTCAGGTAAAACGCCTAAAGCCAGCCGTAGGAAAAACAGTGGGCTTCCATGTTTTTGGCTATTATCCCTACTTCGATAGTCTCAAATTCACCTTTGGCTTTGATTCAAAAAACCTCGAATTAAAAGATCAGTTTACAGGAACAATGACACTGCAGCCTAACACTAAGAACGATACCGATAAGGCACAAGTAGCTAAGGCAGCACCAACAAAAGAAAACTCTTCACAATTAAACGCGAACGTCCAGTTCTTTCAGAAAATGGAAGCGGAATTCATAAGCTATAAAAATTATCTCATCGAAAAATCTCCCGATATTATGATGGTCAAATCTGATGTGGAGTACATCAACCAACAACTCAACCAATACTGCCTGGTGGTAAAAGAATTTACGCCGCAGGGACTCATTAACGCAACAGAAGAATACCTAAAGAATTTCTCCAATGACATAGAAAAGAAGACTGTAATGGATGCAGCACAAAAGGCCGCTGGCTACTACGCTTTCATCATTAGCTATAATGCAATAAAAATACCTGCGGTACAAATTGAAAATGAAGATCAGTTCAAATGGGCAGTCAATTTTTATAAAGGCAAAAATGTGGCCGCCTCGCGAAACTACTACCAGATGATCAAAGGGGGAATAAAAATTGATTTTAGCACAGGGTTCGCTTTCAATTCATTAATTGACAAAAAATATGCCATACAGTACGACCTTGCCGATGCCGCAGATGATGATGTCACCACCAAAGTGGACGCAGCAAAAATAGTGGAACTTAAACAGGGAAAGTACCTGGTGGATATTGGACTAATGGCACATGTGTATCCACGCACTGGCTCGCGATTCAATATTGGAGGCAACACGGGCGTTGTGATTCGCAACGGAAGCAATGTCAAATACCTTCTTGGGGGCAGTATTATGCTAGGCTATGAGCAGCGCTTTATTATCAGTGGGGGAGTAATCGGGGGAAATGTTGACGTTTTGGATCAGACCTACGATAACCTGCTCAACACCTATGTAACAAAG
>JAHEZH010000211.1:2006-9566 GCA_023251155.1 Flammeovirgaceae bacterium
ACTCACGAGCATTTCCTCCAGCGTTCCCACAATGAAGAGTTGGCAATTCGGAAGCTACCTGGCAATAACGTACAATCTGGGCGGCACAACAATACCTGCAAAAAAATGACAATGCAAAATTGACTGATTAACAGATAGTTATAAATATGATCTGATTTTCTCAAGTAATTGTTAGCCCTCTTTAAAGTATAGATAATAAAGGATCAATTGTAGGAAGTTGAAAAAGCAGATGCGATGAAGCTGGATTAATAAGTTCGCTCGCTACACAAAGTGAATTATTGATCCATCTATCTTTTCATATATCCCAAATATAAAATCTTGCAACATGTTATTCTCGGACATAGCAAAAGGATTCATTGATTTCGTAGTTAAAAACTACGGAGCCATCTTCAGCTTCCTTCTACGTCTTGTCAAACGAAGATCTACAGCTATACCAATATTTATCATTTTCTCAGCACTCGCCATCTTTTGCGGGTATCGGTTCTTTCGGCTGTCAGAGCAATACAACACCATTTTTTCCGGTTTACTTAAAACTAGCACTGAGCCAACTCCACAGGAATTCAAAGGCGTTGAATCATTCATCCTCTCAGTAGCAGATAACAATCAGGAATTAACTACAGGGGTAGATAACATAAAGAATGGCATCATCAACAATCGGTTTATTGCCGAAATGGATGTATTGGCAAAAGTTATTGAAAAATCATTGAAGCATCCTGTTTCCAAGGTTCCAATTCCAAAACTCCAACTCGTACCCAATACAGAAATCCTCACCGACAGTAGCGCATATGGATTTCTTTTTCTACCGATATACCTTCTCAATAATACAATCACTTCTAAAGAATTGGATGCCTATACCAATGGTTCGACCAAAGCAAGAAAAAAGATCATCAAAGGTTGGTTCAAAAATGAGCATGGGTTACAAAAAGAAATTGAGTTTACAAAGATGATATCCAAAGGACTTGACCGAATAAGTAAAACCAGTATCATTCGACCGGACACCAAAATCACTACCACTCCAAAACAAGTCTATTTCATCACAAAAAATGGAATCAATCGAATTTTCAGCAAGAATCACCAGAATCTAGAAGATTACTACGGCCAGCATTTTCAGGCACGCACATTCTTTCCAAGCCGACCTTACTTCTGGCCCACTTTCGATCATGAAAAAGTCTCTTACACCATGAATGATTTTCTTCCTTCACGCAACGAAAAAGTCTCCGATTATTTTTACGTCACTCAACCGTACCTTGATCTTGCCTGGAATGGGTTTGTCATCACGCTAACACGGGGAATCAGTATCGATGGCCAGATCAAAGGTGTACTTTGCATCGACATCCCTCTCCCGCTTCCCTTCAGCGTCAGTCTCGAAAAAGCATTGGAGAAAGTAGCAGAAACTACAGAGGGTATCAACACTCAAAAGCTGAGCTTCAACTTTGACCAGCGGGAAGTACAGCTGGAACAGGAATCATCTGCTATCGTTTATGAATCCGAATCTCTTACGCAACTATGGAACGACTTCAGTCAACACGTAGCAAAAAACAGTGAACGCAAAGCGGATCTGCTTGGCAATATCCTCGTCTTCAATGACAGTCAGAAAGAACAGAAAATCGAAATCTTTGTACAAAGTGGTGATCTCACCGGTTCGCAGCGTGCTGGGGCCATCGGCCTGTCCGGACTATTTATCTCCATTGATATCAATTTATTAAAAACACAATTACACAAATACGCGATACTGGCTATCATCTTCATCGTATTCGCGTTCTTAACCCTTACTGGCCTGTATGTTAATACTTCTCTGATACAGGAAGAACTTGAACAGGCGTTTAAAAATGTTGACCTCTTGATGGACAAACTTCCTCTTCCTTACGTCCGGCTCAACTCCAGCGATATAATCGTGGATTTCAATCAGTCGTTTTGCAAAGTGATGAATTTAGACGACGACTTTAATGAATTGAAACCTCGGACATTTCGATCCTTTTGTGCCACCAGACAAGATGAAAAAGTGTACGATGATATTCAGCAGAAAAGAAAAGACGATCAATCAGTAACTCCCTATGAAATTGAGTTAAAAGGAAAAAAGAAAAAGCCATTGAAATTCATCATTGTCAGTGGAAAATTTCCATCCTCCGAAAAAGGAAAAGTGCCTGACACTTTCGGAGTATTGTTGAATGCAGACAGCAAAAGTGAAACATCCTTCATTAATGCTACATAAACGCATCTTCAATCACCTGCCCTTGCCTACGCTGGTGTCTCCCCAAATCAATCATTTATTTGGACAATCTGATTCCGACTTCTCGCTCAGTTAAATACCATCTTCCCAACTCTACTCTATACAATACTACATATAAATTCCGATGGTAATATTGAATACATTTTACTATCTTGTTTGTAGTAGTATTTTTTCAAACTAACCCCATTTACCATATGAAAGATTTCTCGCCCCCTTAAAAACAACAAATCGATTATTGTCTATTGGTCACAATACTAATGTTCGCTGCTTACAAGGAAGCATATTAATAATTCTGTTCTAATTAATAGAATTGTTAGATTATTCCTTTCCATCGAGGAATTACGTTCTTATTTAAAGTACAATCCCAACCATCCAAATTATCCAGCATGAAAAAAACAAGTCAAGTCCTCAAAAAAATTATTCTCTTTTCCATCTCCGCAGTTCTTATTATCTCCTGCAGCCAAGAAAATCTTGAACCGAATCAAACGAACCAAGTTATTGAACTTAATCTTAACGGAAAGGTCATCCAACAAATTTTGAACTTGGGATACAAAAAAGAAAATATTACAGAATATAGTGACTATTATGTAGTGGATGGAGATATCAGGTTTGATAAGAAAGGTGACTATTCACCAAATACAGCATCTCCAACAGGAAGGACAAGTCAGGCACATAATGATATTTTCATCGTCTACAATAAGCAGCAGGTTATTACAGTAAGAGTCGACAGCTCCATTCCAACAACAGGTGTCGACAATTGGCGGGACCAGGTAATCAATGCGTGTATTGATTGGAACAGGGCTAATTCCAGGGTCCGGCTTAGCTACACAACACTTTCTTCCGCAAATATTACGGTAAAAAGCGATAACGGATCTTTATCAAATACTACCATTGCACAAGGTTCATTTCCTTCCGGAGGAAACGCAGGTAGTACCATCTTTATTAATTTGGATTTCTTTAATAACATGACGGTTTCGAACGGCACGAAAGAATATAACATGGTTCATGAAATCGGACATAATTTGGGACTAAGACACACAAACTGGAGTAGTGTTGATTTTGATCAATTTGGAAATGTAATTACAGCTTGGGGAATCCCGGGGACACCGACTGCTGGTGCTAATCCTGACCCCGCTTCTGTTATGAATGGAGGTACAGCACTATTTACCTGGAACGATTTTTCGGATAATGATATCAATGCTATCCGACTAATGTATCCTGAGGATAACAATTCAAACAGAGCGTACGATCCGGTATACTATCTCTTTGGTTATAGCGATCTCAGCACAGCATTCAATAACGATCCAGCAGGCGCAGAAGACCATTGGCTGACCGAAGGTATCTACGAAGGCAGAGTAGCATCTCCAATTTTTGATATGGATTATTACAGAACCAGTTATTCTGACTTGTCAAATATGACTAGAATTCAGGCGGTAACCCATTGGGTTACCCAGGGCTCGAATGAGGGGCGCAACTCTTCTCCAGTGTTCAATGTAACGTATTACATACAGAATAATTCTGATTTACTTCAGGCTTTCGGCGCTACCGGTTATCAGAAGGCGATATCGCACTACATCAGCACTGGTATTGACGAAGGGAGGATGGCATGTCCCACATTTAATCCTAAGATCTATTTGCAAAAGAACGCAGATGTTGCTGCTGCGTACGGCAGTACAAATTATAGAAATGCGCTTTATCATTGGCTTGCTTTTGGACGCGCAGAGGGAAGGGTTGCGCTGTGATCTTGATACAAGGGAGGCTGCTTCAAGAGGCAGCCTCTTTACTATTTATTAATGGAAAAGAAAGGATAAATCTGGCTCAAAATTCATCATATGGTACGCCAACGCGTACCACCACTTAATCATCAAATTTGATAAACTCCCCCTTCGCCATCCTCTCTCAGAAAGGCTCAGTCAATGCCACCCACCCTTTAAACTCACGTCCATCATGAGTATTCCGACATGGTTTCACCCACGGCTTCTTGCTTATTTTATAATTTCCTTTGCGTGAAAGCTCAGCTTATCCGAGGAAGTGGTAAATAAATAGAACATTGCCAGTATTGGGTTGTTTCCGTAAGGGAATAAGAAAGGCGAGACATATAACCCAATCAGAGTATGGATTTATGAAATGACTCAGCAAAACTTAGACATCAGAAATTTGTAAAGTTCTAAAGACAATTAAAACTAATTGGAGCTGGTGGAAAATATAAACCTGTTTTTATTACTTATAAGGGTTACTTCGATGGCAGTTTCACATTAAAATCTCTCAAGTAAGTTCCTTATGACTTCAACTTATAAAAAGGCGCATGCACCCTCCTGAAATAATTCATCGCCATCGTTGTTAGCCATCTAGAAGATGATGTGTCTTTATATCATTCTAAGTTACACAGAATCTGATACGCCCTCAGTTCTTCATTGTTCATCAATCGACCATCATTCGGCTCACTCCTCATTGGCAAGTGCCCATGAGCCATACCAGATAATTCCGGATTTGTCTTCAAAAATAGGTTGTGTCCACTTCAGCAGTATACTGCTTGCATTTTGAATGCGCTGGTCCGAGTAGTTTAACAAAACACACCACACGATTCGCTTCTTCAAATCCACTTTTCGCATGAAATTCAATACTCGCTTCATTACCCACTTCCGTGTCAGAGGCCAGCAGCATACATCCTTTTTGTCGCGCCCATTCCTCACCCTTCTCAATCAATTTTCTTCCCACACCCAGATGCCGGTAAGGGGCTTTCACATAAATCCCTTCTACATATGCCACCGGTAAATCATCAGCACCCTCCACATACTCAAAGCGAAGAGTCAGGTGAAGGAAGGCTACATACTGATGTTGGATCTTCACCAGATAAGCGGTTTCTTTTTCGCTAGCTACAATCGCGTGACCATTCGCTACCTCTTCCTGCAGTGTGCTATCCGGCCAGAGTTCCACGCAAAGCCGGGCCAGTGATTCCACCGTGCGCGAAGTGAGCGGTTCAATACTGAAATCATTCATAGTCAGCACATGCATTTATCAAGCCACGTTCGTTTGATCGAGAATCGGTATACCCGGAGCATTCTTTTCATTTGATACTCTTACTTGTGAAGTCAAAAGGATCAATAGATAAAACGGCACCTCAGTAGAAAGGTTCACTCCCAAAACTTCCACCATGGCCGTGTTGGAGTCGGGTTCGGTGTTATCGTTTTGGATGGAATCGGCTCTACGCTTTTTATCAACACCCGCTTGATCCGCTCGTTGTCATAGTCACGCCCGGAGAAATTCAGCACGCTGTTGATGTCTTCTTGTGGAAGAGTCGCTCCTTTACCAACCAGCCAGCGGATGTACTCAATGTCTTCCTTCAGCGCATTCGAATAGTAAGTATCATCATGAACTCCCGGGTGGGTGACTTTGTACTGTTCCTGATTCATAAGCACTCCACGCAGATGGAAGAGTTGCTCACGTAGAAGTACGTGTCCGGAGCGGTTGCGCTCGTTGATCGACACACCATGTGCCAGCAGCCATTCGATCTTCTGCTTATCTCGGCCTACTTCATGCAGGATGTAGTCGAGACGTGCATGGCGTTCCATCAGGAAGGACACCAGCTCTTGATTATTATATTGAATGGCCCAGGCGATGTACGAGCCGAAGAATCCCCATTTCGGATTGATGTAGTTGACGTCACGCTGACCGCTTGAGATAAGGTGCATGAAGTCTTCGTTATGAAATCCACGGATCAATTCCAGCTCATAGTAACGGTTCTCCGATTCCTGTGAAGGTTTGAGCCGGTTGTATTTGGGATGAGGCAAATAGAGTTGAGGTTTCTTCTTCACATAGGTATTCACATCCTTTAATTCGGCATCTTCCTCAACTTCATAACCGTCACCTATTCCACCCATGTGTATGACCGCCAACCGGTGCATACCGATGCCCAAACCATGGTCTTCATCCCAGTCACAGTGCGCTGAAAAATCCATGAATGAGATACCGTCCTTGAATCGTGTACTGATTGACACGTGGTTAACTCGAATGAATTTTTTAATATCATCCACATGATGAACAACAGGAAGGTCACCATAGACCTTGATCAGGGCGGGATATTCATTAAACACGTGTGTACAGATACGTTGTGCAATCAATACACTATTTTCAATCAGGTAATCCAATGCCGCCAGCTGTTGCGCTAAAGGATCAGGGTCTTCATTCAGCAGATCATCAATAGTGACCGACAACGCACCATCGCTCTGCTGAAATCCAGCAAAGCCCGGAAGCGGTAATTGAAATTCCCATTCACCTGTAAACTGAAACTGGCTCATACTCACTAACTAAAATTGATGTTTCACTGGTGGTAAAGATCCAAAAACGTGTGGTTATCTGACACTCTTGTAATGCGGAGTATCCGAATATTTTCCTGCAATCCAGTTGCGTGCCAACCAAAATTAAATTTCAGCCCTTCCTAGAAGTAGAAGCAATGAGTGTAGTGTTCAGGAATAAAGCGTTGACTTCGTACGCGGGATTGCCAGGGTCGTCCCTCCAATGCAATGAAGGCATCAACTCGCGACTCCCTTCTCTTGTCTTGTCTAAAATATAAAAAACCGGTCAAAGAACCTCTAACATAGTAAATCAACAGATAGCCCAAGGCAAATGAAAATAGTTAACTTTATCAATTACACGATTTAACTTATCATTACACTTATTATTACACCATCAGATCACTTCCGGCAGTAACCATGAATCCGTCACCAATCACCACGTATAAATCACCATCTCCATCGCGATTACTCCATCTCATGAATAAGCTCCTTCTTACCCTATTCCTCCTTTCCGCTTCCATCCGCCTTCTTCAGGGCCAGTCCCCTATCGAGTTAAACGAACGGGCAGGCAAGACCACCGTACGCCAGTACAAAGCCGTCACCGGTATACTCGGTGCTTTTCCGGAAGAAGTAAAATTTCTGCTGACTCAAATCCAGCAGAAGAAACAGGAGTCCATACAGAACATCCTGTTCACCAGGGGCAAACTCCATGGCCGCGAGGTCGTCATCGCACAGACCGGTATCGGCAAAGTAAATGCAGCCGTGGTAACGGTGTTGATGATCGAACATTTTCAACCCGAAGAAATCATCTTCACCGGCATCGCCGGAGGAATTAACCCAGACCTTTCTCCCGGAGACCTGGTGATCGGCAAGCGCATCGCCCATCACGACTTCGGCACCATTACCCCGGATAGTTTGCTCAGAAAACCGACACGCGATCCGGCTACCATGATCGAAAATCCATTGTACTTTAAAAGCGATACTGCGTTAGTACGACTGGCCATCAACGCAGGCAGGAATGTAAAGCTGGAGCCG
>JAHEZH010000080.1:0-15515 GCA_023251155.1 Flammeovirgaceae bacterium
CGTGTTTTCAATCACACCTGTTTTATTATCTACTAACAGATCCATGTTAATGTTATTCACAGCTGTCGGCAGATCAGGATATTTGAACATCGCATCCTTTACTAACAGGGCCAGGTTAAAAGCCGGCATTTGTGTATCGCTGTAAGTTCCTTTGGCAAATCCGCTGAAGGTAAGATCGCCTTTCGTTTCAATTTTACCGAAGTCTTTGCTATACATACCCGGCACTAAAGACAGCAGGCTTTTGAATGACGTCTCCGGACTTCCGAAGTTGATGTCCATCGCATAATCCTTTTCGTTCATTTTAAACCAACCGTCAAACTGAAGACTGAAGTCATTCACTTTAGCCACGTTGTCTTTAAACGTGTACTTTGTAATGTCTTCACTGATGGAAATGGTCATGTCGATATCCACCTTTTTATTTGTAAGCAACTCCATGTCGCCATACGAAGTAGTTACCGAGTCGGCCACTGTCTTTGTTTTCAGGTCAAAAACATCCTGAGTAAAATCTCCGCTACCGGTATGGTTCAGTCCTTTGATCTGCAAGAAGTAAGGAAGTGATTTGTCATCATAGGTGACTTCACCATTTACAATCTCCCAGTGGTCGATACCAAAAGAAAATGTACTGGGTTCTGCTGCTGCCTTTGCTGTATCGGCAGAGGGATAGGTGATGTCATAATTCGCTTTACCGTCAGCCAGCACTTTAATGGTAATTTGAGGATCTACCAGCGTGATCCCTTTCAGGCGAAGCTCATCGCCAAACAAGAGTTCCTTGATATTGACCTCCACATCCAGGCGCTGAACCACAAAAAGCGGAACGCCTTCAAACGGAGCGCGGTTGAATACACCCAATTGTTTGATTTCGGCCGTTACGTTAGGGAAATTACGGAATACCGTCAGATCAAAATTGTTGACATCGAATACGACATCCGCATTCACTGATTTGGCAATTTCTTTATCGATGGCTGCCTTGATGTCATCTTTGAATACAATGGGCACAATGATGGCGGCAGCCACAATCAGCACCAAAAGGACTCCAATACCTATAAAAATACGCTTGATCCACTTCATAAATATATGTTGAATTTGAGGATTGTAAATTTACAGAAATCAAGCCAGAGTTAAACCGGCTAATTCCCACTTCCGAATTAGAATTTAATCCATTCAACGATATACTCTGGGCCTTTCTTGCCCATTTACTACCCCACAGCTGTTTTTATTTTTTAGGCATGTACATATAGTCCACCGTCAGGTCGAGCAAAGTGCGGATGCCGGTAAGAAAGCCACGCTCATCAATAAAAAAATCGGGCGTGTGGTGCGAGGCCACTTTTTGAGGGTCCGCATCGGGCGGCATAGCTCCAACAAGAACAAAAAGTCCGGGTACTTCTTTTTGATAGAAAGAAAAATCTTCTGCGCCCGTCATTGCGTTGACGAACTTTACATGATCGGCTCCCGCTGCTTTCTTCAGGCTGGGTAACATTTTTTCTGTCAGTGCGGGGTCGTTGTACGTTACCGGGTACATGATATTGATCTTCACATCGGCTGTAGCTCCTGCACTTTCAGCAATCTTGGTGGCCGTTAATTTGATTTTCTCATGAATCTTATTTTGCATATCCGTATCCAGCGTACGAATGGTACCGGCAAAGAAGGCTTCTTCAGGAATAATATTTTCACGAATACCCGATTGAATTCTTCCTACACTGATTACCGCTGCCTCTTTCGTCAATTCTGTCTGGCGGCTGATAATGGTTTGCAGACCCAGTATGATTTGAGAGGAGACCACAATCGGATCAACACCTGACCAGGGAGCAGAGCCGTGTGTTTGTTTTCCTTTCACCGTTACCGAATACGAATCCACTGCTGCCATCATGCCTCCTGATCGGTACGACACTTCACCAATAGGGCGCATGGATTGAATGTGCAAACCAAATACGGCATCTACTTTTGGATTTTGAAGTACACCTTCTTTCACCATCAGGTAAGCTCCGCCTTCTTCCCCGGCTGGGGCTCCTTCTTCGGCCGGTTGAAAAAGGAATTTGATCGTGCCTTTCAAGTCCGCCTTGTTCTTCACCAATACTGCGGCAACGCCCATAAGTATGGCGATGTGCGAATCATGACCACAGGCATGCATCACTCCTGTTTCTTGTCCGTTAAAAATCGTTTTCTCTTTTGATGCAAATGGCAGATTACCTCTTTCGGCTACCGGCAATCCATCGATATCGGCACGCAAGGCAATCACTGGCCCGGGTCTTTCTGTTTTCAGCAATGCCACCACTCCTGTTTTTGCTACGGGATAGTGGACTTCCAAGCCCAGCTTTTTCAGGTACTCCGCAATGTAGGCCCCTGTCTTGGTTTCACGATTGGATAATTCAGGAAATTCATGAAAGTGCCTGCGCCATTCGATGACCTGCGGTTCAATTTCTTTTGCCTGGGCATCCAGTCTGGTCTGAAGTTTAGCCGTTACCTGACCATAGCAGAAGCCCGTCAGCAGCATCAAAGCGGGTAATAAAACAGATCTCATAAAAAGTTGAAGTATTTAAAGTGTGAATGGAGTGATGTGCTTATGCAGGGAATCCGGTAGCATCATGCTGATTTACTTTTTCATATTCATATAATCCAGCGTAAGCGTGAGCAATGATTTTACCCCCACAGACATACAGCGTTCGTCAATGATAAAATCAGCGGTGTGATGGGTGGGTTGTTTTTCCAATTTCAGATCAGGCGAATTAGCTCCAACAAAAAAGAAAAAGCCGGGTACTTTCTGTTGATAGAAAGAGAAGTCTTCGGCCATGGTTACGGGCGATATCACCTTCACATTTTCTTTTCCAATGGCACGTTGAAGGCTGGGTGCCATCTTCTCGGTAAAGCCGGGATCGTTATACGTAACTGGGTATTGAATCATAATATTCACGTCTGCAGTTGCTCCCGCACTTTCCGCTATTTTCGTGGCCGTTAGTTTTATTTTCTCATGCACCTTTTTCTGCATGTCGGCATCAAACGTGCGGATGGTACCTTCCATGTTGGCCTCTTCCGGAATAATGTTTCTGCGGATACCTCCGTGAAAACTTCCTACTGTAATCACCGCAGATGCTTTTGTGAGTTCAGTCTGTCTGCTGATGATGGTTTGCAGTCCCAGAAGTATTTCGCTTGATGTCACTAAAGGATCAACACTATCCCACGGGGTAGCTCCATGAGCGCCCTTACCGGTTACTTTTATATTAAAGGCATCTACTGCAGCCATCAATCCTTCCGGACGGTAAGACACTGTTCCCAACGGAAGTAAGGATTGAATGTGCAATCCGAAGATCACCTCCACTTTCGGGTTTTCCAGCACTCCTTCTTTGATCATCAATGCTGCGCCACCTTCTTCACCAACAGGTGCACCTTCTTCTGCCGGTTGAAAAATAAATTTCACGGTGCCCTTTAGTTCACTTTTATTCTTGGAAAGGATTTCGGCCACTGCCATGAGTATGGCCATGTGTCCATCGTGCCCACAGGCATGCATCACGCCTGTTTCTATTCCGCCCAGTGTCGATTTTTCTTTTGAGAGAAAGGGCAATGAATTACGTTCGGTAATAGGTAACCCGTCTATGTCAGATCGCAGCGCTACTACAGGGCCTGGCTTACCTCCTTTCAGTAAACCTACCACACCTGTCTTTGCCACCGGATAGTGCACTTCCATGCCCAGTGACCTGAGGAACTCTGCAATCTTTGCTCCTGTTTTAAACTCGCGATTAGAAAGCTCCGGATGTTCGTGAAAGAATCTGCGCCACCCTATCATCTTAGGCTCAATGTCCTTCACCTCCTGATTGAGTTGGGTCAATAGCTTAGCATCCGTTTGCGCGAGCGCGAGGGTAGTGATCACTAACAGGAACAGGGTATGATAGATTTTCTTCATCTTTGCTTATTTAAAGTAAGGTAGAAAAAAGAACTGCTTTACAAAACGCAAAACAAGATCATCGACCGGGAACTGATATCAACAGTGCCAGCAATCGTGTATCCTGTTTTTGTAAACTTGTGAAATACAAGAGCTAAACTTACGTTTGAGATTCGGATGAACTGCTTATTAAATAAAAAAGGTGTAATGCGAATGGTTTGCCTTCTGATGTTGGGAGGTTTTTTTCTAACCGCACGTGCACAGGAACAAGTAATTGCCCAACTGCAATTGACAGAAACCGTACCGGCCGAGCTGCTGGCATCGCGCGCGGTAGTGATCTATGATCCTTCGTTTAAAAAAAGTGAGCTGGACGAAATACAAAAGAGCTTCGCGCAAACAGGTATTGATGCGGTGCTTTATATCGAACAAGATGTTGTGTTTGCCGGTAAGGACATCACCCTCGCCTATGCAAATCACCTTGCCACAAGAGAAATCCGGTTTCTTGTGTTTATCAATAAGCCTGCCGCCACTACTTACCGGATGATCACTACGGCATTCAATAACAAACCTTCATTGGTAGATGCCGAGCAAGGAGCCTGGGAAGTTTCAGCGTCCTCTCTTCGTGAAATGCTGGACACCGCCAATCGCAATGCGTGGATCAGTCAGAAAAAACAAAATTTTCTCATCAACGATATTCCGGAAACCACGACTAAAGTAAATCCCATCACTGGCAAGCGTGCCGAATTTTTTTCTCTTGATTTAAAGGCAGATGAAATGGCTGTGCCTTACTTCAATGATGCAACGCTGGACTCTGCGCTAAAAAAAGTATTCACTGAAATCTATCCTTTCAAATACAAACTGGTGTCACCGGCAACAGACGATGCGGAGTTGAGAAAAAAAGGATCCATTCTTACACTATGTGTCATCCATTCACGTGGCAGCGCTGCCAAAAAAATACTGGGTTACGATTTAACCAAGGCGGAAACCGCTTACGCCTCCACCACCTACACTGAAGCGTTGCCACAGGTAAAAACCATTCCCGCTGAAACTCCTGTTTACAAGTTTTATATAAAACACATTCCTTCCGGTAATATCTTTTTAGGTACAAAATGGGATGCCGATGTGACGATGGAGCAAGCCTTACGAAACCACATCAAAGGCTATAAGGCTGAATTAAAAATGGAGTAGCACTTTCATTCGCTTCTCCATTAAGCGGTAGCTTTTTCTTTATTCAGGCTAATCACCATCACTCCGGCAAGAATAAGAAGTGTTCCGATGATCTGAATGATGGAGAATGGTTCCGCCAGAAAAAAATAGGCCTGCAGAATAGTGGATACCGGACCTACACTCCCTACAATGGCAGCATTACCCGATCCAATTCGCTTTATCCCTTCAGCGACCAGGTAAGAAGGGATGACGGTACTCAATATCGCCATCAATAAACTATAGTAATATACCTGTGCGGGCAGGCTTACTAATGAAACATCACTGCTGATAAAAAAATGAATTAATACCGCAGCACACGCAAAGCTCATGGCATAACTGTTAAACTTTACTGCTCCTACTTTTGGTATCAGCCGGCCACTGCCCACAATGTAGGCTGCATAAGTAAAGGCACATGCGAAAATCAAAAATGAGCCCCAGTAAAAGGAGTGATTCGCTTCACTTAAGTCTGCTTCGTTTACAAATGCAAGCAGTAATCCAGCATAGGTGATCACTACGGCAATCCATTGTAGGTTACTTATCCGCTTTCTGAAAATCATCCACGACATGAGGAGTACCAGCGTGGGATAAATGAATAATACCAGACGCTCTATTCCTGCCGATATGTATTGCAAGCCAAGAAAATCCAGCAGGCTGCTGATGTAATAACCGAGACATCCGATAATGGCTACACCGATCCATTGCTTCGAAGTGAATTTTACATTATCCCCTTTCTTGGAAACGAACAATGCAGAGATTAAAAAGAAGGGAAGAGAAAAAAGCATCCGTAATGCCAGCAATGACACGGCATCGACCGGAGTATCTCTGTAAGCCATTTTAACCAGGACCGCTTTCGTAGAAAAACAGATTGCTCCCAAAAGGCAAATGATGACTCCTGTAATAAAATAAGCTCGTGGTTTTGTTATCAAAGAATGAATTTCTTATTAAAAGTAGGTGTAAAAATATTTCAACCGGAAGAAATTACATATAGCGCTATAATTTATCTGTTAGGTCTTTACTGCTACCTACTTCGATTGCAATTGCTGTTTGTGGTAAAACGCTGATGTTTCAAAGAAAAGAACTAAACAAAGTTGAAAGGATTGACAACCTTTAAGGTTACAATTCAAGTTGATTCAAAATTAACGGCATACGTTGTTGGCAATATGAAAGTGATAAGCGAGAGTTATAAGGGAATCGAATTTGTTCGGATTTCATCATTGGATGCCCACGAGAAGAGTTTGATCTGGCAAACATTAGGGCGTGGCAAAGTCATCAAAATTTTAAGGGACAACGAACTGCTGAATGATTGCATTCAGTATCATGATTATATGGCCTGGCGTAAACAGATGATCGAGTCGGCATCTTCTCCTGCGCTCCAACCCAGATTAAAGAAATCAGAGCTTCAAGAGCAAAGCCTGTAGCAGCCGGGCGGTAGAAAGTCCCTCACTAAGTTGCCCGGTTATTTCGAGGAGGCCTGTAAGTATCCCTTTAGGCAATTCCCGTTTTACACAAGTCATACCTGCTCCTGCTTTATCCTCACCCGGCACTCCGCGCCTTTTCTCATTCCTTCGGTGCATTTTAAGAATCAGCTTATTTTCAGAAATTTTTTCGAGGCATAAAGAGGAAATTCACAGGTGTTTTTTACTTTACTAAAGTACATTATCTGCTTTTATGCATAAAAATAGCTTTTTACTAAAATGGATTTACTTTCCGAGAAACAATCCAGATATATCAAAATGAAATCCGAGGCCCACTCCAAAACCGAATGGAAACAACCCCCTATCCACGTTATCTTTTTGAAATATAGAAGTCTGAATATCTGGCCATTAGATTTGCCTGTTTCATACACTGCTTTTCAGTGAAATTAAGTTGTCCACAAAATAGTGGAGCGCTTGCTTTGAATTAAGAATTTGAAAATCAGTTATTTATGAACCAACAAATAAGCCGTGTGGATAACCTGATGTAATTGTGGATTTCTTATTTGAGCTGATTTTCGCGTTTTTCTTAAGTGATTGAATTTGACTTATTTAACAAATATCTGTCATCGATCTTACATATAATTCATTCAAACTCTAGTACCTTAGAATTCAAAATCAACCCTATACCTGACAGTGCACGTCTACCTATCGAAACCGATCAAAATCACGTTCATCTTTCTGCTGAGCATGGCAGCGCTTTTTGCTAAGGCCCAGGAGGCCAAACTGGTTCGCCTGGCTGAACTGCAAAAGATGATTGACACGCCTTCGGACGAGGTGAAGGTGATCAATTTCTGGGCTACCTGGTGTGCTCCCTGCATCAAAGAGTTGCCCTTGTTTGAAAAACTAAATCAGGAAAGGAAAGATGTGAAGGTTACTTTGGTAAGTATGGACATTGATCTGGACCCGAATCCTCAGAAAGTGTACAAATTTGTTGACCGGAAGCACATCCAATCACAGGTAGTGATTCTGAACGAAAAAAATCCGAACGAATGGATTGATCAAATCGAAAAGGAATGGTCGGGTGCCCTTCCTGCTACGCTGATCATCAATTCAAAAAACGGAAAACGTAGATTTGTTGAGAAAGAACTGCACGAAGGTGATCTGGAGAGACTGGTGACGGAAGTGCTGTGATTTGAATTGTTTAAATATAAAATACGAAGACCATGAAAAAGATTCTCATTTCAATGCTGGCAATCGCTTTGTTTGTAGCTGGTCGCCCTGAAAAAACAGGCTATGAAGTTGGCGATGTAGCTGCTGACTTTAAACTGAAAAATGTAGATGGTAAAATGATATCGCTTGCTGACTTCAAAGAAGCCAAGGGATTTATCATCATTTTCGATTGCAATACCTGCCCGGTTTCAAAGGCGTATAATAGCCGCATTATGGCATTGAATAAAAAATATGCTCCGCTGGGATTCCCTGTAGTAGCAATTAACCCGAACTCTCCGGAAGTGGTTGCTGAGGAATCGTACGAGGAGATGGTGAAGCTGGCCAAAAAGAAAGGATATGATTTTCCTTACCTGTATGACGAATCACAGCAGGTGGTAAAGACATTTGGCGCAACCAACACTCCTCATGTATTCATTTTACATAAAAACAATAACGAACTGAAAGTGGCTTATATCGGAGCCATCGATGACAGCTCACGTGGTGGTGCTGATGTATCTAAAAAATATGTAGAGAATGCGGTGGATCAGTTGCTGTCCGGCAAACCCGTGGAAACAACAAAAACCAAAGCCATTGGATGTAGTGTGAAGTGGAAGCACGTTTAATCACCATCCGCTTCAAACAAAAAAACCATCCCGTAAGCGAATGGTTTTTTTTGTTTTAGTCTTTCAGCATGAGTAATATCTCCTCCACATACTCCCGCGTGTTATACAATCGTGGTACTTTGTTTTGCCCTCCCAGTTTTCCTCTCTTCTTCATCCAGTTATAAAAAGTGCCTTCGGCTACCCTGTGAATTTTAGGGGCTACGAGCGCGAGATCATGCGAACGCTTGGCATCATAGTCAGAATTGACTTTTCGCAGTGTTTCATCCAGTATTTTGCCAAACCGATCAAAATCATTGGGTGGAGATTTGAATTCAATGATCCATTCATGACCACCACGCTTTGATTTTTCCAGGTACACGGGTGCCGCAGTATAGTTATCAATGACAGCACCGGTTACTTCGCAGGCACTGGTTATTGCAGCTTCTGCATTCTCAATGATCAACTCCTCGCCAAATGCATTGATAAAATGTTTGGTACGGCCAGAGATGCGGATGCGATAAGGAGATTTGCTGGTGAACTTGATGGTATCACCAATGTTATATCGCCACAAGCCTGCATTGGTCGTGATGACCATCGCATAGTTCTTTCCGATCTCTACATCGCCAAGGCCAATGGCTTCGGGATATTCCTGATCCAGTTCCTCCACCGGAATGAACTCATAAAAAATTCCATAGTCGAGCATGAGCAGCAGGTCTTCTGAATCTTTTTGATCCTGAATACCAAAAAATCCTTCGCTCGCATTATAGGTTTCCCAGTAGCACATCTTCTCACTGGGTATAAGTGATTTAAATAATGTACGATAGGGGTTGAATGCTACGGCTCCATGAAAAAACACTTCCAGGTTGGGCCACACTTCGAGAATATTATTTTTTTTCTCCAGCTCCATGATGCGTTGCAACAGCAACACGGTCCAGGTGGGAACACCGGATATGTGCCTTACGTCTTCCTTTGCGGTTTCGCGGGCTAGGCGTTCAATTTTTTCTTCCCAGTTGCTCATCAAAGCGGTATCCAAACTGGGTGTGCGTATGAACTGTGCCCATGGTGGAAGGTTCTGCAAGATGACAGCCGATACATCTCCATACTGCGATGCAGCACTCTGATCGTGTTCATTGGCATGAAGGCTTCCTCCTACAGCCATTCCTTTTCCAGAAAAGATCTTAGTGTCGGGAAAGTTGTTGACGTAAATCGAGAGTAAGTCTTTACCTCCTTTAAAATGACATTCTTCCAGTGCTTCTGATGATACGGGTATGAATTTACTACGCGCGTTGGTTGTACCCGAAGATTTGGCAAACCACTTTATCTCGGAGGGCCACAAAATGTTTTGTTCGCCTCGCATTTGTCGTTCGATATAAGGGAAAAGCTGCTCATAGGTATGAATAGGAACTCTTCGCTTGAAATCTTCATAGTTGAGTAGTTCTTCAAAAGCATACTTCTGTCCAAACTCGGTATATCGCCCGACAGCCAGCAGCTTCTTAAGCATCTCATCCTGCACTTCGATCGGATATTTCATGAACAGCTCCATCTGATGGATGCGCTTCTTCATGACCCAGGTAAGAATAGAATTTAAAATTAACATGCTTGGGGAAACTCAAAATTAACGGAGGTTTTCGCATTAGCAAATCGCAAAAAACGATTTATTGAAAACACATTGTCCATTTTTATCATCACTAATCGGCTACTGTTGCTCTTCTCAGCTGGAAGTTCTGACCAAGGTAAACTTTGCGTACCAATGGATCGCTGGCCAGTTCTTCGGCAGTACCTGCTTTGAAAAGTTTTCCGTCTACCATCAGGTAAGCACGGTCGGTGATGGAAAGTGTTTCGTCCACGTTGTGATCGGTGATGAGGATGCCGATATTTTTTTTCTTCAGCTTGGCGATGATGCCTTGTATTTCTTCCACCGCAATCGGATCGACACCTGCGAAAGGCTCATCCAACAAAACAAAGCTCGGATCTACGGCCAGAGCACGAGCTATTTCTGTTCTTCTTCTTTCACCTCCGGATAATACCATGCCCAGGTTTTTACGCACGTGGGTCAAACTGAATTCTTCCAGCAGCTGATCTACTTTTTCCTTGCGCTGCACCTTTGTCATCGTGCCCATCTCCAGCGGAGCCAGTATATTTTCTTCCACCGAAAGTTTTCTGAAAACAGAAGCCTCTTGCGCCAGGTAGCCAATGCCTAACTTTGCCCGCTGGTACATCGGCAAGTCGGTAATGTTCTCCTGATCTAAAAAAATTTTTCCTTCATTGGGTTTAATCAGCCCCACGGTCATATAAAATGTAGTGGTTTTCCCTGCACCATTCGGCCCGAGCAAGCCCACAATTTCACCTTGCGACACCTGTACGGAAACGTTGTTAACAACCGTTCTCTTCTTATATTTTTTAATCAGGCTTTCAGCGCGTAATACCATTTTAGTCAAATTTAATGTCTTTGATACGTATCTGCATGGAAGTCATTCCATTGTACGTGCTTTCCTCCAAAGTGTATGCCATCCTGAAACGATCACCGTTTGCAATGCGATCGTAGTGTTCAATCAAATCGAATCCTACTGCATTAATGACGTTTGCGTTGCCTGCCTGCCCTGCCAGAAAACGCAAGTGCCTGTCTTTAAAATTAGCGAGTGAGTTCTGCACAAATACCTCCTGCGATTCAAAAACCGGGCGATGGTTTTCCGGGCCGAAGGGTGCCATTTGTTTTAATATTTTAAAAAACTTGGGCGTAATGGCATCGAAAGGAATCATCATATCGATATCAATCACGGGCACACGCATCTCCTCGGTGAGTGAAGCGGCCACCACTTCTTCGAAGCGTTTTTGAAAAGCCTCCAGGTTATCGGGGTGAAGGGTAAGGCCTGCCGCATATTTATGACCACCAAATTTTTCAAGCAGATCGCTGCACTGTGAAATGGCATCGTACAGATCGAACCCACTCACGCTTCGGGCTGAGCCGGTTATCATTTCATTTGATTCGGTAAGGATGACCGTTGGCTTATAGAATTTTTCTACGCAACGGGCGGCTACAATTCCGATCACTCCTTTATTCCAGGTGTTTTTAAACAGTACCGTAGAGCGGGCATTGCGCAGCTGTGCATCCCCTTCAATCATGGCTACTACTTCTTCCGTAATCGAGCTATCGAACTCTCTGCGCAGATCGTTTTTAATATTGACTTTCTCTGCAAATGAATTGGCTTCTTCTACTGTTTTGGAAATCAACAGATGAACGGCACCACGGGCATGGTCCACACGGCCCGCGGCATTGATCCGTGGCCCAAGTGTAAATACGATACCGGATATGTCGAGATCATTTTTAGTCAGTGCTATTTCTTTTAATGCCTTCAGACCCGGACTTGGATTTTCATTGAGTTGGATCAACCCAAAGTGAGCGAGGATTCGATTCTCTCCATTGACAGGAACAATATCGGAGGCAATGCTTACAGCTACCAGGTCAAGATAAGGGTACACCGATTCTTCATGGCCATATCTTCGCGCATAGGCTTGCAGCAATTTAAATCCGATACCACATCCGCTTAGTTCTTTAAAGGGATAATTACAGTCAGATCGTTTGGGATCGAGTACGGCTACGGCCTGGGGAATATCCGTACCCGGCAAATGGTGATCACAAATAATAAAATCAATTCCTTTATGATTGGCGAGCACCACCATATCAGACGCTTTGATGCCCAGATCCAGTGCAATGATTAATGAGAATCCGTTTTCTTCCGCCCAGATGATTCCTTTTTCAGAAACTCCGTATCCTTCCGAATAACGGTCGGGAACATAAAAATCACACTCACTATGAAACTCGCGGAGATAACTGAAGACAAGAGAAACTGAGGTAGTACCATCCACATCATAATCTCCATACACTAATATCTTCTCCTTGTTATCAATGGCTCTTTTCATTCGCTCTACAGCGCGATCCATATCGCGCATCAGAAACGGATCGTGTAACTGATCCAGCGAGGGGCGAAAAAATTTCTTTGCTGAGTCAAAGTCCGTAATACCGCGCTGAATAAGAATAGCACTGAGGTAAGGATTGATGTTGATGCGCTGACTTAGTTCAGCGACTTCCTCTGCTGACGGAGCAGGTTTATGAATCCAGCGTTTGTTCATTGTTTAATTGGCTACCGCTGTTGTTTGTTCCAGATTAACAGCGCCCTTCTTTCCGGCTACACCAGGCTGGCCTGGTTTCCCTTTCGATCCTACTTTACCATCTAATGTGGTGTTGCCAAGTGGATTCAACCCTGCCGATCCTCCTGCACCCCCATTTCCACCTTGGCCCGGTGATCCGGCATATACACTTGCATTGATTGATTCATTTACTATTCCTCTCAGGTCGGTACACACCTTGCAGGATAATGTAAGCGAGCCGCCATTGCCGCCATTACCACCCGTAGAGCCATTACCTCCATTGCCCCCTGTACCTCCTTTGCATACACGGGTTCCTGCATTACCGCCACCGCCTTCACCGCCATTTCCTCCATCACCACCGTTGCCACCACGCAAATCAATCAGCCATGCCCCCTTTACTGTGATCTCATTAAAATACAAAAACAAGTTGATGCCATCACTTCCATGGCTCCCACCGGTACCGTCTCGCCCGGCATACCCATCGCGGCACGGACCTTCGCCATGAATTCCCCTGAGGCCGGGTTTACCTTTATTTCCGTTCTCTCCAAGACCATCAATACGGCACCCTTTTCCCAGAACAATTTTTTTAGCGTGTATGAAATTGTCTTTCTTATCGTGATTCAAAACAATAACGGACGAATCGTGCATGATCAGTTCATCAATGACAAGGATGTCTGATTCTTTGATCTGATATACTTCGTTCGGCTTTAATTCCAGGCGCTCAAAACGAAGCTGTGCAAAAGAAGAACAGGAGAGCAAAAGCAGAAAAACCAATATCGTTGAGCGCATCACTGTCTGTTCTTTATTTATTATAAGGCAACCATCCTGTTTTTTTCTGAACATGAAAAGATTCCTGGAACATCTCTTTCCGGTTCAACAAGCAAAGATACCTGATGTACGGTCATTTCCTCTATTTATTATTCAGAGAAAAGCAGGATGGGTATACCCTGTTCAAGCAAAGAAAAGGCCATCTCTGCTAAAAGGTGACCTCATTCATTTCAATGTTATTGTCTAAACTTATTTCTCCGTAGCGGGTACGGGTTCAGGGTGTTTGATATACCGTTCAAAAAATTCAATCGTTCTCAGCAGGTGATCCATCATACGGCCCGGGTTTCCGCTGCGCGTAAGTTCATGCCCTTCTTTGGGATAGCGGATGTATTCAACCGGTTTACCGAGAATCTTCAGGCTTTTGTACATCATCTCTGACTGAATGACCCCGGTGCGCAAGTCCTGATCGCCATGAATGATGAGCAAAGGGGTATTGATCTTATCCACATAAGTGTAAGGCGAATTGAACGCTAACACCTCCCGGGTTGCTTTCTCCCAAGGGTAGCCTCCGAAGTGATCCGGCACCAATCGCCAGGCATTACCTTCGCCCATAAACGTGGTCAGGTCATATACCCCACGCTGCGCATTAGCGGCCTTGAACCGATCGTCATGACTGACAATCCACGCTACCATATAACCGGCATAACTTCCGCCTTCGACTACCAGGTTGTCTTTATCAATCCATGGATTGGTTTTCTCTGCTTCTTCCAATGAAGCGATGATGTCGCCCATAGGAGTTGTCCCCCAATCTTTATAGTTGCCTTTTTTAAATTTATCTCCGTAGCCACCGCTTCCTCGCGGGTTGCAATACACCAAACCATAGCCCCAGCTGTTTTCCAACTGATACTCGTGCCACATCGAAAACACACCGGGTCCCCACATGGCCATTGGGCCACCGTGTATATTAAGAATGGTAGGATACTTCACTCCTTCTTTTTTTGCCACCGGCTCTGTTACCCAATACTGAATTTTTGTTCCATCAGGGCGCGTGAGCCAATATTCTTTAGGGAAAGTAAGCACTTTGTCTTTGAGCCATTCTTCATTAAGCCGGGTCAGTTGCTTATTGCTTTTGTCCTTCAGACTGTACGCATAAATCTCCCACGGATTTTTTACTTCCGTTAATGCATACACTACTCTGTCGCCTTGCACATCAAAATCATTTACCCCGCTGTCGTTACCCAATATCCGGGTTACGCTTCCGCCTTTGGCCGCCACGCTGAAGAGCGGAATATCTCCTTCCGTCTGCGCAGCGAAATAAATGGTCTTGCTATCGGCTGACCAGATGGCCTGGCTTGCATCGCGATCAAAAGCGGCCGTTAACGAAAGTGGCTTTCCACCTGCCGCAGCAACTAC
Source organism: Flammeovirgaceae bacterium (assembly GCA_023251155.1). Taxonomy (GTDB): domain Bacteria; phylum Bacteroidota; class Bacteroidia; order Cytophagales; family Cyclobacteriaceae; genus ELB16-189. The sequence continues at coordinate 14,637 of JAHEZH010000080.1, forward strand.
CGCCAGCTGATTTTGTGTAGCATGACGACTCGCCACAGGTGTTGCATAGAAAAGTACTTGTGTGCCATCGGGCGAATAAGAGGGATTGGAAATGCTATAACCCGGCCATGTTAAAAATTCGCTGGCGGTTTTGGTATCGGTATCAATGATCCACAGATTGCTATCCTGCTCTTTATCAGGTGCGGTTTTATAGGCTTTCGATGTTGCTATAATTTTCTTTCCATCTTTTGACCAACTACCCCCCTGAAAATCCTGGTAGCCCTTGGTGAGTTGTATGGCTTTCTCATCTGACCCGAATGCTTTTACAAACAAGTGAGCAACGTTTTCATCGGGCTGAAGATTGAGCTCGCCTTGCAGGTTCTGGCGGGTGACTACGCGTGGGTTGCTTTCGCTGTTGTTCTTGGCAAGCCATGCGCGCACTTCTTCCAGCGAGCCATCAGGGCTATATTTTATGTTCTTCTTTTCTTCAGCTTTCAATGCCTTCCATGCCGGCTCATCCCCCTGCTTCCGTCCGGGGCGATCGTACGTCCACGGTGTTTCCCCCTCTATTGCATAAAAAGGGATGGATGATGAATACAAAATCTTTTTACCATCGGGCGACCAGCGTGGGTTGGATGCACCATACTCTGCTTTGGTTAACGCATAGGCTTCGCCCCCCGCCAATGGAAGAATCCACACCTGAGGTTTATCGCCCTCTGCCCGAACAAAAGCAATATGCCTTCCATCGGGCGACCATTGGGGCTGACCGTCATTCTTATCTCCAAACGTAAGCTGGCGTGGTTCTTCTTTTCCAAGCAGATCAAGCAAGTACAGCTGCCGTGTATAGTAATAGTCGTTTTCGTTTCGTACTGCCTTGCGGATATACACGGTGACCGCTTT
>JAHEZH010000080.1:15525-25622 GCA_023251155.1 Flammeovirgaceae bacterium
CGCTTTGCTTCCATCGGGCGATAACTGAATTTGACCAGTGGTAACGATCTTCATCAGATCGGAAGCCACAATGGGTTTTTTATTCTGAGCCTGCGTGATGATGACGAGGCTTAAGAAAAAGAGTATTCGTAGTACTTTCATAGGGAACTGTTTCGGTAGCCAATATGCCAACAATATACCTATACTGACAACCCCGACTTTATAAAAGGGGAAAAACCGGTATCAGCCTTTGTTTTTTGTATTTACTGCATCATTTACCTCTTTTTCAATCGTGCGCAGTTTTGCTTCACACAGCTGAATGAGCGCATTGGCTTGTTTTACTTTATCTGCCAATGTATCCAGTTGTATCGCATCACTTTCAATTTCAATAACCAGGGCTTCCAGTTGTGAATACGCTTGGTTATAAGTCAGGTCTTTCATGGGGTGATTTTTTAGTTACCGTACTATGAATGATTTCATTTCGCAGTACGGTTTGAATGGTGTCGTGTTCATGTATCTGCGCAGGATCGGTGATGATGCGATCATTAATGGTAATCATCGCAAAACCACGATTTAAAATAGCTGAAGGGCTCAGGCTTTTCACCAGTCGCTTCATGTCATTTAAATCACTGTTTGCCTCTTCCATCAAACTCTTCACCCGATCGAAAAAGCGTTCCTTCAAATCGATCAGCTCAGCTTCAAAAGAAAAGTTACGATCAATGATGTAGGTGGCTACCTTGGTCGGGGTTTTATGCTGATGGCAAAGCAGGTCAACAATGCTTGTATTTCGGTCATGACCGATACCCGTTAATATCGGAATAGGAAACGCAGCGGTGTAGCGACAAAGCTCGTACTCATCAAATGGTTTGAAATCCGTTTGCGATCCTCCACCGCGCACGATCGCCACCAGGTCAAACTGCTCTTTTGACTGTTCAATCAATTTCAATTGTTGCAAAATCAGCAGGTGTGCATTATCGCCCTGTATCTGCGTGAGGTACTCGGTAACAGCAAATGCATATTCATGTTTGTTGTTTTGAATTTCTTTATTGAAATCGCGTTGTCCATCCGAGTTAGGTGCGGTGATCAAGGCAATGCGCTGTATCAAATCAGGAAGCCTCAATGAATTATTGAACGTGATGAACTGGCCATCCACTGATTTAATGGTTGCTGCATTTTCTGTTACCAGGCGATCAATGGTTTGCTGTCGTTGCAGCTCTATTTTACCCAGTGCATAGCTGCAGTCAATCTCCAGCACTTCCAGCTGCAACCCGTAGCGGTTATTGAAACTCACCCGAACTTTACACGTCAGCTCCAGCCCGCTCACAAAAGACTGTTTCGTGATGCGCTCGAACTCATCAATCTGATGTAGCGCACTTGACCAGAACACGCCATTGATTTGTGCCCGGGTAGCGTTTCCTTCTTTTTCTATGAACGTAATAAAGCGGTAAGGACGATTGTAGTCCTGAGGTTTTACATTGGTAATCTCGGAGGTAATCCAGAACACTTCACCGGCAAACTGCTGCTGCAATGTGCCGCGTATCTGATCCACGAGCTCTGATAATTTTATCTTCTGTGGCATCAATAAAACGACGGATTTAGCATGACGATGTATGAATTAATAAGCGCGGCGGTAGTTGATGGGTGAGCAAAATACAAAATGATTAATTGAATTTGAACGTATCCGGGCTAGTCGTTCACGATCTGATCGCTATTTTCGACCGGTGTTTCCAGATGTTCTTCCTGCTCACGAAAAGGAGAGGCAATGTGATGAATGTGTATTGCTTTGCGCGAAAGAAAGAGGGCCATTCCCAAAGCAACCAGTGAGCCGATCCAGATCACCGGCAAAAACGAAATGAACCAGAAATAATCGTATGCCCCATGGAAAAGAGTGGCCACCAGCAACGCATAGATAGCGTAGTGTGATTTACGGTGTTCAAATTTTGCTTTGCCTAAAAAGTAGCCCATCAGAATGCCAAAGCAGGCATGTGCCGGCACGGCCGTGAACATTCGCAAGAGTGCGGTGCCCACTCCCCCGCTCCATACATACAACACATTTTCCAGCGTGGCAAAACCCATACTCACCATTACCGAGTAAACGATGCCATCAAATGGTTCATTAAAATTTTCGTTGCGGTAAAAGATGCCTCGCACAAAAATGAATTTGCTGAACTCTTCAACCAGTGCTACAATCAGGAAAGCGTGAACGGCCTGTTCTTTTAAATCGGTTTCATTGATCGGGATAAACTGACTGATGGGAATGTTGATGGCCAGTGTAATTAAAGTAGCCAGAGCACCAAACAGAAATGCTTTGATCAGTAAAGCAATCGGTTCACGCTCGTGGTGATCTTTTAAATAGATATACAAACCGATGGCCACACCGGGAGCGAGAGCTAAAGCCAAAAGAATAATTAAACCCATACAATCCTGGTGCGAATATAGGACACTGTGGTGACACCACACTTAATCTCTACTCCTTCTCCACATTCTTACGAAACAATTCCTGCGAAGCACTATTCCAGTTGTAGGCCAGCTGCTCATGTCCGGCATTACATTGATTGATAATTGAATTGACAGTGTCCACGTCCGCCTGTGTCATTTCTTTTTTATTGAGCAGACCGCTGATGGTGGCAAACTGCTCATCCGCCACCTTGCGGTAGTATTCGAGCACCGCTATCGTCTGGTCGCGAAATTCGGTGTCGCCATTGAAAGCCGGCTTTGCCTTAATTAAAGGAATAGTAACATCTATTGTTTTGATCACCTTTCTGCGTTCATTGTCAATAGCCGAAGGTTTGCGTTGATTTAATGATTCCCACATCAGGTCATAGGCTTCCGATACTTTGAAATAATCAATGAAGATTTCACGCCAGTACATATTGGTGGCTTTTGCCTTTCCCATTTTGCGCTCCAGCTCATCATCCGCTTTACCATCGACCACCGTCATGTTGTTTTTTGAAGCATACACGCGCTGTGCTTTGCGCAGGCGCTGGGTGGCTTTGTTCAGCTTCTCTTCGGCTTCATCTTCGGCAGTGAAATACTTTTTCATTGCGTCAAAAGAATCTTTGCTTTTCTTTTTCAGGCCGATGATCTCTTTATAGTCGAGATCAAATGCATTTTTATATTCGTCCAACACCAACACCGCTTCATCGCGCAGGCGGGTGTCGCCATCCAATGCCGGCATCTGAGAAATTTTATTCCGTGCCTCCACCACCTGCTTCACCACTTCTCTCCTTTTCTCATCCATGCGATCGTACTCTTCGCTATGGACCAGGAAAGAAAGGTATTCGAAATTTTTCTGCACGGCTGTACTCATCTCCCTCATGATGAAATTGTTATAATCACCAGCATTTTTCAGATTAAATTCATCCTCCTGGCCAACTACCGTCAGCACGGAAAAGACCAATGCAATGATGAGGTATCTGTTCATTCAGGAAATGTAAAACGGGTGGCTCTGGTTATTCTTCTATAGCACCTTCTATCTCATCGAGCTTGTCTTCCGTAAACTTGCCGGAGGTAGCATACACTATTTTTCCATCTTTATCCAGCACAAAAAAATAGGGGATGTCTTTTTTCTCAAAATCAAGTGCTTCCTTGTAGGTTTTCAATTCACCTTTATAGAATAAAATATAAGGCAGCAACTGCGGGTCTACATTTTTCATTGCTTTTCTTTTGGCCGTGCCGGTAGCAGCGGCATTCACACCGGTGAACATCGGAACAAAATACACATTCACATCATAGCCCATACCGGCCATTAGCCCGCCTGTTTTCTGAATAAACTTGGCGAAGACCGGGCTGAACCAGGAGTTGAGTTCATCTTCCGATTTTTTGGAATAAGCCAGCCCTAGCAGGGTGTATTTGCCTATTGTTGCTTCCGGAAGTTTTACTTTTTTATCCTCTACCGTTTCTGCTTCCATGGCAGGAAACATTTTACCTACTGCCTGCCCGAAAGAAAGAGATGCGCCAGCCAACCAAAACAACAGAAAGAGTATTTTTTGCATAGAGATCATTTAGTTTGAGGGTACAAGTTAACGAAATCAATCAAGCCGTTGCTCACCGGTTCTGTTTTAACAAAAACAAAGCCAATACCGCTTTCAGTATGGGGTTACTGGTTTAGCAAATAGGGATTACTTTCGTTGTTGCAACCTTGTGAAGTCAATCTGCGTCTTGCTTACTAAAATACCCAATCATGATTACCCGTCATTTCTTTCTATTTCTGCTTTCGGTTTCCTCACTATATGCCCAAAGTTCAAAAACAGAGCAAGCCAAAAAATTATATGAAAGTAAAAAGTACGAAGAGGCCAAAGCCCTTCTGAAAAAGACTGATGAGGAGGATAAAGAATACGCCGAAGCACAATATTATTTGGGCCGCATTGCCTTCGACCAGAAAGAATACGATGATGCGCAGGATTATTTTGAAGATGCTGTTGATGCCAACGACAAAGTAGCCAACTATCATTACTGGCTGGGCAATACGTATGGCACTATTGCGGGTGATGCTAATCCTTTAAAGCAAGGAATGCTGGCTCCCAAGATGAAGAGCGCCTGGGAGACGGCCGTAGCACTCGATCCCAAACTGATCGGTGCGAGAGAATCACTGATTCAATTCTATCTGCAAGCCCCTTCGTTCATGGGTGGAAGTGTGGATAAAGCAAAAGCAGAAGCACACCAAATCATGAAGCTGAATGTGGCACAGGGTCACCGGGCTTTGGGCAACATTTATGTACAAGAGAAAAAACTGACTGAAGCCGAGAAGGAATACCTGGAGATGGTGAAAGCGGATGCGAATTACACAAACGTATTGGGCAATTTCTATATAAATCAAAAACAGTACGACAAGGCAATCGCTCACTTTGAAGAAGCGGTGAAGAGAAATCCCGATGATATGAATGCCACTTACCAGATCGGAAAGATGAGCGCACTCTCCGGGCAGAAATTAGATCGGGGTGAAGCGTGTCTGAAGAAATACCTTACCTACAAACCGAAAGAAAACGAACCATCGCACGCGGGTGCCAATATGCGTCTGGCGCAGATACAGGAGAAGAAAAGCAATAAAGCCGAGGCCAAAAAGTTATATGAAGCAGCCTTGAAACAAGATGCTACCCTAAAGGAAGCCAAAGAAGGATTGGCAAGAGTGAGCAAATGAACCTCTTATGGCCGTATACTGTTTGCTGCAATGACACTTCTAATGTAATTCATCGTTATGAATCGGTTTTTTGACATCGCCTTAAGCAAAGCCACCCGAATCACCGGCAAACCGGGCAGAATTCTTTTGGTGTTGACCCAACTGGGCGGCAAAGTAAAATCCACAGCGTGGAGTGCGTTGGCAAAAGAGTCAAAAGAAAAGTTAATGATTTTGGCACGCATGGCGCATGCATTTGGCACTGGCCGATATCGCGGCATTTCGGTGAAATCGATTACCTTCATTGTTGCCGGTATTCTTTATTTTATTAACCCACTTGATCTCATTCCGGATTTCGTATTTGTCATCGGACTTACCGATGATGTTAGTGTCCTGCTGTGGATCTGCTCAAGGCTTCAAAAAGAGATTGATCAATTTATCATTTGGGAGCAGGGAATAATTTCCCGCTAAGGCGCAAAGACGTCACAATCAGGTCGCTATTTCTATTCCTGGTGGCCTTTTCATGAAATCGTCAGAAACTAAAAATCACTTAAACAAAGGCGGCACTTTCTCTTCCCATTCCGTTGCATCCTGATATGCTTTTGCCAAGGATATAATCGAAGCTTCACCAAATAATTTCCCCAGGAAAGAAATGCTGGTAGGGCTCGCTTTATCATCAAAGCCATTGGGAACAACGACACATGGATGACCCGTGAGGTTGGTCGTCAGCAATTGTGTACCTCCAAAACTGGGTGAGACGATCACATCAAATTCTTTCGTCTTCTCATCGTACGCATGAATCAGTTGCTGCCGAATACGTGATGCATTGATGTATTCCACCGCGGGAATAAAACGTGCTGCACGGAAGGTATTTGGCCAGGCCCACTTGCGCTGATCGGTAAGCTGATCATCGAGATGGGTACGTGTAAGTTCATCAAAGGAAGCCGCCGCTTCTGCTGTAAGCATAATCCGGATAGCACTCACCGGAATATCCGCTGGCAATTCCAATGGAATTAACTCGACACCTAATGATTTCAGTACTTTTAATGCACTCTGATCATTGGCTTTGGTGGGATAATCGGCCTCGAACAATGTTTTGAGATAGCCTACTCTCAGTTTTTTAATATCGGTCCTGGCGTTATAATTGAAAGCGGCATGCATAGCATGATTATCCATACCATCTTCACCGCGAATCGCATCCAACACCAAAGCACAGTCAAAAGCAGACCGGCAGATGGGGCCGATCTTATCCATACTCCAGCTCAGTGCCATTGCGCCGGTGCGGCTTACTCTTCCGAAGGTAGGGCGAAGACCACTTGCACCACAACGTGTTGAGGGGGATACGATTGATCCCAACGTTTCTGTGCCAATGGAAAAAGCAACTAATCCCGCCACGGTACCAGAAGCTGACCCGGCTGATGAACCACTGGAACCCTGTTTCAGGTTCCACGGATTTTTAGTGACACCTCCGTACCAGATATCACCCATCGCCAACGCGCCCATCGTAAACTTACAGATCAACACTGCTCCCGCTTCATTCAGTTTCCTGACCACCGTTGCCGTCTGCGCGATCACCTGGTCTTTGTAAGGAGCAGCTCCCCAAGTGGTCTTTGTTCCCTCTACCGCCAGCAAATCTTTTATCCCGTAAGGGATGCCGTGCAGAGGTCCGCGGTATTTTCCTTTGGCTATTTCTTCATCGGCCTGCTTTGCTTGTTGCAGGGCATTCTCTTCCAATACCGCAATCACGCATTGCAAGGTGTCACTGTATTTTTTGATGCGCTTCAGGTAAAGTTGTGTAAGCTCCACCGAGCTGATCTTTTTATTCTTTATCAGCACAGCTAGTTTGTGTATCGGATAGAAGGCAAGCGCTTCTTTAGCAGCGGGAAGAGGTACTTCTTTTGGCAAGCCCCAGTTGATTGGCTTTTGAGTGACCTCCGGCTGAAAGCCCGATGGTAATGGATTAAACACCAAAGACATGGGTATGGAATTGCGGAGGGAATACTGATGCAGTGCCTCAAATGCTTTTTGATACTCGTTCAGATTACTGCGCAGGGAATCGCGCTCGGCATTGGTAAAATTGATTCCATAGAAAGGTTCAATCGATTCAGTTGGGTAATTCTGCGCCAGCAAAACACTGGTGTAAAAACATAAAACAACTGTGCTTAAAACCTTATACTTTTGCCACCGATTTTTAATCATCCTGTTTAAAATTTATAGTTGAAGGTAAAAAAGAATGAAACAGTATTTCTTAAAACTTTATCAGTACAATGCCTGGAGCAACCAGCGGGTAGTATCGGCCATCAAAAGGCAATCCGTAACTGACGAAAAAATCCTGTCCGTGTTGGGTCATATTGTGGCGGCTCAGTATTTATGGTTACATCGCATCAAAGGATTACCCCCGGCCCAGGTTAAACTCTGGGGTGAGTACACCCTGGAGCAACTGGAGGAAATGGCTGCCTACATTGGTAAAGAGTGGATCGACTTTGTGGAGCGCACCGATGACTTTAACCGTGAATTAGTTTATAAAAACTACACGAACGATCCGTATATAAATAATGTTGAACAAATCATGATTCACCTTGTTAATCACAGCAGCTATCACCGCGGACAGATTGCGATGTTGCTGAGACAAAAAGGATTCGAGCCAATCAATACCGATTACATTACGTATGATCGCGTACTGAGAGGTCAGTTAAAAGATTAAAACCAAAACCATCTATGAAAATCATTTACGCTGTAGTCGTTGTACTGGCATTTTGTACTGCCGGATTTGCACAAAGCGATGACATCACCCTGTGTCACACTTCTTCTACCGATAAGTTTGCTTTGTTTGCTTCCAACAAAGATTTCAACAAAAAACATCCACAGCCTCGTGTTTATACGCACGTGAGTGAAGCCGGGGGTAAGATGATCACCTTCAAAACGGCGGATGGCACGGATGCCCACGGTTATGTCATTGAAGCCAAAAAGAAAACCAACAACTGGATTTTTGTTTTCCAGGAATGGTGGGGGCTGAATGACAACATCAAACGTCAGTCGGAAGATTTATACAATGCGCTGGGCAATGTAAACATCCTTGCACTGGATATGTATGATGGCAAAGTAGCTACTGATGCAAAAGCGGCGGGAGAATACATGCAGCAGTTCAAGCAAGAGCGTGGCGATGCCATTGTTAAAGGTGCGCTTGCTTATGTTGGTAAAGAAGCGAAGATCGGAACGGTGGGCTGGTGCTTTGGAGGTGGTCAGTCGCTTCTCGCGTCACTGACCGTGGGCAAGCAGGCAGCCGGTTGCGTGATCTATTATGGTATGCCTGTAGAAGATGTGAGTGTGTTGAAAAAGCTGAATGCCGATGTGCTGGATATCTTCGCTACACAGGACAAGTGGATTAATGCCGATGTGACTTCCAAGTTTGAAGCCAACATGAAACTGGCTGGCAAGAAGCTGACGGTAAAAAGCTATGATGCCGACCACGGCTTTGCCAACCCCAGCAACCCGATGGGCAAATTCAATGAAGCAGCAACAAAAGATGCAGAGAAAAATACCATTGAATTCTTTAAGGCAAGATTGCAGTAACGACAAGCACAAAAGGTAACCCTGCAAAAAGGCATTTCTTTTCGAAATGCCTTTTTTTGTTTCTATGGGTTGCACTAATATTGGCGACCCAACACGCCACGTAAAGATGAAAGCAAAATGGTTGTTTTCAGTAGCGCTGTCTTTCTGTTTTGCTACAGCCGGATTTGCTACTGACATTGAACCGAGAGTAATCAATGGTATTATTGATTTACGCCAATGGAATTTTGAAAAAAACGGAGAAGTAAAGCTCGATGGTTCCTGGTTTTTTTTCTGGAATCAGTTTCTTACTCAAAAACAAATCGCTCAATCAAAGCGCAGCGATTATTTCAATCTTCCTTCTGTCTGGAATGGAAACTCTTCCGTGTATAACAAACTGGATGGTAAAGGATTCGCTACCTATTCGGTTACATTACTTGTTGATCCTTCCGTGCCGCTACTCGCCTTAGGCATTTCGGATTTTTATAGCAGCTACCGGTTATTTATAAATGATAAAGAGGTGGCATCCAATGGCACTGTGGGCATAAACCGGAAACAATCCGAAGCACAGTGGCGACCGATGACCGTTGCTTTTGCCGCCCAGACCGACACCCTTCACCTCGTTCTTCATGTATCCAATTTTCAACATCACAAAGGAGGCGCTTATGATCACATCTACCTGGGCTTGCCGGAGCAGTTATTTCAAAAAAGGGAACAAGCCGTCATCACGAACATTGTTCTCTTCGGTGGACTTGGCCTCATTGGCTTTTTCTTTCTGATCTTGTTTTTCTTTTTCAGAAATGAAAAGGCGGCACTTTACTTTGCCGCCATCTGCATCACGTGGGCGATACGTTCGGTGTTTAATAATCTTTATCTCTTTATCAACTGGTTCCCCGGTATGGATTGGGAACTGGCCGTGAAGATGGAGTACCTCACCCTTTATCTTACCATGATGTGGGGTATCTTGTTTATCGCACAACTTTTTCCGGAAGATACCAACGCAAAGATGAAGCGTGCCGTGCTCGTACTCAACTTCCTGTTCATTGCCCTCACACTGGCTACCCCCGCATTTACTTACACCACTTTACTTCCCGCCTATATGGTAGTGATGTGGATCATCATCTGCTACATTGCTTTTGTCGTTGGCATGGCCATTCTGTACAAGAGAAAAGGAGCGTGGTTTTCAGTGGCGGGCATATTGCTGGGATTAGTCATGTTCAGCTACGACATGCTGACCCATTCCGACATTCTGGATTTCAGTCCGCTGTTATTCAACATCGGATATGTGTTTATCTTCTTACTTAATGCGACGGCCTTTGCTTATCAGTTGAGCAAGAATGTTACTTCTGCCAAGCCGGTCGAAGAGTTTCAGTGGTCGATTAAGTAAGTCATGCCTGCGGCAGAATTATCCGATGAACGCCTGTTGTTTACTTACGCGATAAACATGAACCAG
>JAHEZH010000212.1 GCA_023251155.1 Flammeovirgaceae bacterium
AATGAATACATCGGAATGGAGAACCGGTTTTATCTCTGCCACTACTGTGGGAGGCATGGATAAAACAGAACACTTTCTGGTGGATTTCTTAAAGGATAAAACAAAAGGTGATTTGCACGATGTTGTTCATCACGAGTGCGGAAGCACTACCGAATGGATCGCCGGCCAACTCCAGATAAACGATTTTATTTCGACCATCAATACTGCTTGTTCCTCATCCGTCAATGCCATCCAGTTAGGTGCCCGCCTGATAGCAAATGATCATCTGGACATGGTTATTGCCGGAGGTACTGATGCGTTGACCAAATTTACATTGAATGGCTTTAATAGCCTGATGATTCTGGACAAGCAACCCTGCCGGCCGTTTGATGCAAACCGACAAGGGTTGAACCTAGGCGAAGGTGCTGGATATGTGGTACTGGTATCAGAACGGGTACTTCTCAAGGAAAAACGTCAATCTTTCGGACTGGTATCCGGCTTTGCCAATACGAACGATGCCTTTCACCAGACGGCCTCTTCCCCCGAAGGCAGAGGTTCATTCATGGCCATGAGCCATGCCTTGGCAATGGCTGGCTTAAGATCCACCGACATCGGCTACATCAACCTGCACGGAACCGGTACGCAGAACAACGACAGTTCAGAAGGAATCGCAGTACAACGGTTGTTTGAAAACGTGCCGAGGGTAAGTTCAACCAAGGCATACACCGGGCATACGCTGGGTGCCAGTGGTGGTATTGAAGCCGTGTTTGCTGTGCTTTCACTTTTGCACGGTTGTGTGTATCCGAATCTTCGCTTCGAAAACAGAATACCCGAATTGAATTATTCACCTCAGCAGAAATTCGAAAAAGGGTTATCCATCCAGCATGTGATGAGCAACTCATTTGGCTTTGGTGGCAATTGTTCATCCATCCTTTTTTCTAAAAACTGATGGGTGCGTACATCAATGGCATCGGAATGATCTCTCCGCAAAACACATTCGGAGATACTGACTTTCTCAGTACACCTGTACCGTATACCGGCCGCTTAACCTGTATTGAACCTGACTATACTGCATGGATCGATCCCAAGCTGCTTCGCAGAATGAGTCGTATCATTCGCATGGGAATCGCTGCAGCCCTGCATGCCCTCAAGGAAGCGAACGTTGAAAAACCGGATGCGATCATCACCGGAACTGCCTTCGGATGCCTGGAAGATACGGGCACCTTCCTCACCAAAATGATCACCCATGACGAGCAGGCGCTGAACCCCACTCCTTTCATTCAATCCACGCACAACACCATTGGCTCACAGGTGGCGTTGTTGCTGCAATGTTTAGGGTATAATCAAACCTATTCGCAACGTGGTTTCTCATTTGAACATGCATTGCTGGATGGTTTAATGTTGATCGATGAACATCCGTCTATTCTGGTTGGCGGAGTGGATGAGATGACTCCGCTCACGTATGATATCATGAGCCGGTTTGCTTTGTACAAGCCAGCCCACCAATCAAGTCTTGACCTCTATGAGCATGCAGGCAAAGGAGTACTTCAGGGAGAAGGAGCGGCTTACTTTCTCCTGTCCGTGCAAAGAAATGAGAATACGTATGCTGAACTAAAAGCAGTAGCTACCTTTTTCCAACCCGAAAGCAGTGATCAGCTTCAGCGCAAGGTCACCCGGTTTCTTTCTCAGCATTCGCTCACATCAACGGACATCGATTTACTGCTGATCGGCAAAAACGGTGATCGTGAAACCGATAAACAATACGATGTGATCACCAACAGTATTTTCACGGAAACGCTTACAGGAGTTTACAAACATTTATGCGGAGAATACGCTACCGCAAACACCTTTGCACTCTGGCTCAGCGCTAAAATCCTGAAAGAGAAAAAAATACCGGACACTGTTCTTCAGAATAAAACGTCAGCCAAATCCATTCAGCGGATCTTGATTTACAACCAGTATTCAGGCGATCATCATTCATTCATTTTAGTGGAAGCATGATCAATAATAAAACCGTCAATATTGCCGCCATTGTCCTTCTCATGGCACTGATCACTGTACAGATTACCATTGGATTGAGCAACTGGTATTATGCGCTCCTGCTTTTTGTATTTACCGCACTAAAAGCACACGGTTCCGCTACACTCTCGGCTCAGTTCTTTATCAAAACAACATGCCAAGGAGGCCGTGAGAGCGGTGCTGTAGCGATTACGTTTGACGATGGCCCCTTGCCGGGAATGACGGATCAGATTCTGAACCTGTTGAACAGCTACCAGGTGAAAGCCACCTTCTTTTGTATTGGCAAGCGAGTGGTCGCCAATCCGGAAATACTGAAGAAGATTCATGAACAGAATCACCTGATAGGCAATCACAGTTTTCTGCACGGTCATTTATTCTCACTTCAATCGGCCGGGAAAATATATGAAGAACTCCGCCTCACCGATGAGGCCATTGAAAAGGTAATACAGGCCAAGCCACGCTTTTTCCGTCCGCCCTACGGAGTAACGAATCCGAATGTAGCCAAAGCCATACAGAAAGGAAATTACATTACTACCGGATGGAGTATCCGCTCAATGGACACCGTCATTAAAGATGAAGAGAAACTTTTTCAATCGGTGACTAAAAAATTACGTGCGGGCGATGTTATTTTATTTCACGATTTCAGTGAGACCACTATCGCTATACTGCCACGGGTAATTGATCATATTTTTAAAAGTGGACTGAAAGTTGTACGACTGGATGAGTTATTGAATGAAAAACCCTATGCATAATCCCGTTCTCCATTTCAGACACCTTACCCCGTTTTCAGCACTCCTCCCCATGCTGATTGTTCTATTTTCTACCCATTATACATTCGCCCAATACAAAGGTTTTACGGCCGTAGAAAACGGCACTCAGTTTAAAACCACTTTCGCCACCGAGTCGAAAAAAATCCACTCCATTAAAAGCAATTTCACCCAGGAGAAAAACCTGTCGGTGCTGTCCGAAAAAATGCTGTCGGAGGGTAAATTTTCTTTCAAGCGAACCAGTCGTGTTCGTATTGAGTACCAAAAACCTTTTCAGTATTTATTGATAATGAACGGTGATCAGATTCTTATTCGTGAGCACGAAAAAGAAAATAAGATGAATGTAAAGTCGAATAAATTATTCCAGCAGGTCAACCGCATTGTGGTCGATTGTGTACAGGGAACAATACTAGACAATAACGACTTTACCGTTCGTATCTTTCAGGACCAGCATACCTGGTTACTGGAAATGACCCCTGTAGGGAAGGCCTTGAAAGAATTCTTTCAGACCGTGATCGTGTATGCCGACAAAAAAGACTATTCCATATCCAGCATTGATATGCGCGAACCGTCTGGCGACAACACCTTGATTCGTTTCACTCAAAAAGAACTGAATGCCACGCTTAGTGACGATTTGTTTATCATTAAGTAGCCTGTGGTTGCTATGGAGTTGTGGCTCTGCTGCCTATACCCATCCGCTACAGCCCGCAGGCAGGAATGCGGATTGCCTCACCCAATTCAAACCTCCATTTAAAGCCGACTGGTACAACGCATCCGTAGATGTAATCGGGAATCACATCAGCGGGTTACTTCTTTTCAAAGCCATGCCCGATAGTTCCGTGCGGGTCGTCTTTACCAGTGAAGCGGGCCTCACCTTCTTCGATTTTGAATTCAGACCGGACGGAACGTTTACCGCCAAGCAAGCTGTGAATAAATTCAGCAACAAGGCCGTCATCAATACCCTGCGCAAGGATTTTGAATTGATCCTTTTTCCACGCACGAATCAACTACTGAAAAGCTTTACTTCGGGCAATGAAATCTGGTATGCGCTGTCTTCCAAAAACGAAACCGACTACTTCATTACCAACCACGACTGCACTTCTTTTTTGAGAGCAGAAAAGACAGGAAAAGGGAAGAAAAAAGTAGAAATGAAGATGAGCGGAGCACCGCACCTCGCTCCTGATTCCGTACATTTGCAGCACTATACTTTCAATATGCAAATCAGTCTTAAAAAGCTGGATCGGTAGCTATGCTTCTCAATGATTTTTTTCATATACTACATTGTAAAAACGAGCAGCAAACCATTACCGCCACTTTGCAGATCAATAAACAACATGCTGTTTTCAATGGACACTTCCCTGGTCAGCCCGTAGTGCCCGGTGTGTGCATGATGCAAATGGTGAAGGAAGTAATGGAGAGGGAAACCCAGCAAAAATACCTGATCCGCGAGGCCGATCACCTGAAGTTTCTTACCCTTCTCGATCCGACTGTACATCCTGAAATAGAGGCCGAGATAAAATCAGAATCCACTACGGACGGGCTGAAAGTGGTCGCTACACTTTTTACCGGCGATGTTATTTTCTTCAAAATCAAAAGCACATTCCACACGGCGTCATGACAGCACCTACTTCCTTACGGGATCGTTTTCGTCAGCACAACGTGTGTGTATTGATCCCCACCTATAACAATGAAAAAACACTGAAGATGGTGGTGGATAGTGTACTTCATTATACTGAACAGGTTTTAGTGGTGAATGACGGATCAACCGATGCTACTTCTGCTATTCTCAGCACCTACCCTCACCTTGATCTGGTGAGTTATGAAAAGAATGTAGGAAAAGGCTGGGCCTTGCGACAGGGTTTTAAAAAAGCGCTGGCATTGGGATACGATCATGCTATTACCATTGATTCAGACGGGCAGCATTTCGCTGACGATTTATATAAGTTCCTCGATAAGATCGAGGAAACTCCAAACGCTATTATTATCGGAGCACGTAACATGGAGCAATCGTCGGTGCCCGGCAAAAGCAGTTTTGGAAACAAATTCTCGAATTTCTGGTTTAAAGTAGAGACCGGACTGGTCATGAAAGATACTCAATCCGGCTATCGGCTCTATCCTATCCGTGCCATGGAGCAACTGAAATTCATTACCTTGAAATTTGAATTTGAGATTGAAGTACTCGTTCGCTCCGCATGGCGCGGCATTGCAATCACTTCCGTACCCGTGAAAGTATTCTATGCGGAGAAAGGTGTTCGCGTATCTCACTTCCGTCCTTTCAACGATTTTTCGCGCATCAGTGTATTGAATACGGTACTCGTCATAATCGCCTTTCTCTACATCAAGCCCCGCGATTTTTTCCGGAGCATTAAAAAAAAAACGTCAGACAGATCCTCTCTGAGTTATTCCACTCACCAGGAGAATCCCATTCGGTGAAAGCCATCTCCGTAGCTTTTGGCATTTTCATGGGTATTGTTCCCTTGTGGGGATTTCAACTTTTGATTGCAATTCCTCTGTCCATTTTTTTCCGCCTCAACACGGCACTGGTGGTCGTCGCTGCCAACATTAGCATTCCCCCCATGATTCCACTTATTCTTTTTCTCAGTCATCTTACAGGAATCGTATGGATGGGGAGCAAGGCCGTGCACCTGTCATTCGATCAGGAGATCACGCTTCAGACTTTTCAGGATAGTGTACTGCAATACGTTCTCGGAGCAACCACCCTGGCGGTCATAGCGGCGCTCATCGCCGGAGCAACTACCTGGGCTATCCTTAAACTAACCCACAAAAAATCCTGACGGCATGGAATTCCTTTTTCTAAGCCTCTACGATTACTTTCAAAGACAGCGTACTGTTTTCTATTGTGTATTGGTTGCGCTGTTTGCTTTGGCCGGATTGGGGGCATCACAGATTACCATCGAGGAAGACGTTTCCAAATTCTTCCCTAATGACACCAAAATAGATAAACTCACCCGCGTATTTCAGGATTCAAAGTTGGCGGAGAAGTTGGTGGTCATGGTCTCACTTACCGATTCAACCACTGAGGCTAATCCGGATAGCCTGATTGCGTTTACTGAAGCGCTGGTGGCTGACCTCGATCAGCAGGTAAAGCCTTACATCAGAACCATCACGTACAAAGTAGATGATCAACTGGCGTTGCAGATGTTCACCACACTTCACGATTACCTTCCCCTCTTTCTTACTGATCGTGATTATGCCGTGATGGATTCACTGACGCAACCCGTGCCGTTGCGGCAAGCACTCGAAAACAATTACCAGCAACTCATCTCGCCTGCGGGAATTGTTTTAAAACGAATCATTGCCAAAGATCCGCTGGGCATATCCATGCTGGCCGTCAAGAAACTAAAAGATGTACAGTACGATGAAAACTATGAGTTGTACGACAATTACCTTCTCACCAAAGATCACCGGCATCTTTTGCTGTTCATTAACCCGGCTTACGCACCAAATGATACGGGGCATAATGGTAAGCTCATCGAAGGAATCAATCAAAGTTTGGAACGGGTGGGTAAAGTGTATCCCGGTATCCATGCCTTGTACTACGGTGCAGCAGCAGTAGCGGCAGGCAATGCGGCACAACTGCGTCAGGATACCCTGCTCACCATCAGCCTCATGGTGGTGTTGCTCATGGTATTCCTGTTTGGATTCCTGAGGAAGAAAAGAGCACCCTTCCTGATCATGCTACCTGTGCTGTTCGGAGGTCTGTTTGCACTCGCCTGTATATGGCTCATCAAAGGATCGGTTTCCGTTCTGGCTATTGCAGCCGGTTCTGTTGTTCTGGGTATCGCGGTGAATTATTCATTGCATTTTCTCTCGCACCTGCGCCATACCACTAGCGTTCGTGAAGTCATTAAAGACCTGGTGTATCCAATGACCATCGGCAGCATGACTACCGTTCTTGCCTTCCTGTGTCTTCAGTTTGCCAATGCGGGGGTATTGAAAGACCTGGGGTTGTTTGCCGGATTCAGCTTGATTGGCGCATCGGTAAGTTCGCTGATTTTTCTACCTCAGCTCGTAAAAGACAATTTCTTCGGAGCGCATCCTCAGGCGACTTGGGTCGATCGCCTTTCTGCTTATGAGCTGGAATCGAACAAGTACCTGGTCTATTTCATCCTGTTGCTAACCCCTGTGCTGTATTACTTCGCGGGTCAGGTTAAATTCAATAGCGATATGAACAGCCTGAATTTTATGAACAAAAACATGAAGCAGGCAGAAAAGGAATTGAATGCGATCAATCAGTTTTCATTGCGTTCGGTTTTTATCGTAACAAGTGGAGCAACACTGGAACAAGCCCTGGAGCATAACGATGCATTAACTCCTGTTCTTCAGGAACTGAAACAAAATAAAATCCTCAATAAATTTTCCTCCATTTCCGGGTTCATCATTTCCGATTCACTGCAAAAGCAACGTATTGCAAAATGGAATAACTACTGGACTACGGAAAAGAAAAAAAAGGTATCTGACCTGGTGCACCGAGAAGGAGAAAAACTAAAGTTTTCCCCTATCCTGTTTGCCAACTTTGATTCACTTATCCGTAAAAAATATAGTCCGGCAGACAAGGAGGCTCTGCAAAATATCCGGGTCAGCTTCTTTGATGATTACATTACCGAAAAAGAGGGTGATGTTACAGTCATTACCTTAGCTCAGGTAGACGTTCACCAGAAGGAAAAGCTGTATCAACAACTGGAGTTGTATAAAAACGTGCATGCATTAGACAAGTCCATGCTGACTACTTCCTTCGTGAAGCTGGTACATGCCGATTTTAATTTTATCGTCACGTTTACCTCGGTGATTGTTTTTATTGCCTTGTTGCTGGCGTATGGCCGGCTGGAACTGACCCTGCTCACATTCATCCCGATGCTCATTACCTGGATATGGATTCTGGGCATCATGGCATTGGCAGGTATTGAATTCAATATTGTGAATGTAATGATCTCCACCTTCATCTTTGGGCTGGGCGATGATTACAGCATCTTCATCATGGACGGGCTGCAACAGGAATTCCGTACGGGTAAGAAGACCTTGCCTTCCATCAAGACATCCATTTTCCTTTCTGCCATCACTACCATTTCCGGATTGGGCGTGCTCATCTTTGCACAACATCCTGCGTTGCGCTCCATTGCTGCCGTCTCGATCATAGGCATTGTATGTGTGTTCGTAATGTCTCAAACACTGGAACCCTTCTTTTTCCGGCTGATGATCAGCGGCCCTGCATCGCGCGGAGAAACACCCCGCACGGCCTGGGGCACCTTCAAATCCTTCTTCCCTTACGCCTATTACGTGTTGGGCGCATTTATCATGGCCTTCATCGGGTTCATTATGCTAAAGGTATGGCCATTCCAGCGAGAGAAGATGAAACTGGCCTATCATACCCTACTTCAAAAGTTCATTACACTGATCCTTCCCATCTCCATGAGTGTGAAAAAGAAAGTAGTGTACAACAATCAAACTTTAGATAAGCCCGCGATCATCATTGCCAATCACCAGTCGTTTCTTGATTTGCTTACTACCATTGCACTCACTCCCAAAATATTAATCGTTACCAATCAATGGGTATGGAATTCGCCCGTGTTTGGCTTTGTGGTACGCCTTGCCGAATACTACCCGGCTGACCAGGGTGCGGAAGGAAACCTGGAGAAAATGCGGGGACGAATGGCACAAGGTTATTCCATCCTCATCTTCCCTGAAGGAACCCGATCTGCAGATGGCAAGATCGGTCGCTTTCATAAAGGAGCATTCTTTATTGCCGAGCAATTGAAGGCCGACATTCTTCCATTGCTCATTCATGGTTCCGGTGAAATGATCCGCAAGAATGAATTGTATGTGGATGAAGGACTGATGGTATTGAAGTTTCTTCCGCGCATCACTCCGGACAATACGGAATTTGGCACTACCTATTCCGAGCGCACCAAAAAGATCAGTCGCTACTTTAAAGAAGAATATGCCCAGCTTGCGCGTGAACAGGAAACACCGGCTTTCTTTCGAAGGAAACTGATCAGCAATTACCTCTTCAAGGGGCCCGTGTTGGAATGGTACCTTCGGATCAAAATAAAACTTGAAAAGAACTATGAACCCTTTGAGCAAATAGTACCCCGAAATGCTACGGTACTCGACCTCGGTTGTGGGTATGGGTTTCTCTGTTACCTGCTTCACTTTGTATCCGAAGAAAGACAGATCACGGGGGTGGATTATGATGAAGACAAAATCATCACGGCCAGCAATTGCTACTCCAAAAACGAAAAGATCAATTTCATCCATGCCGACATCACCGAGTACATCATTGACAAAATGTACGACATCATCATTATCAGTGATGTCCTGCATTACCTGTCGCAAGAAAAGCAGCTGAGCGTATTACGCAAAGCATTTGCAGCCCTTCAGCCAGGCGGTGCAGTCATCGTTCGCGAAGGCAACAAGGACCTTCAACAAAAGCACCGGGGCACTAAACTTTCAGAGTTCTTCTCTGTTAAACTGATGCGGTTCAATAAATCAACACACGATCTGAACTTCATGTCGGGCGAAACGATTGTGAATGAAGCTGCACGGCACGGCTTTGTTACCGAAATCCGGGATGACACAAAGTTTACATCAAATGTTATTTTTGTGATCCGCAATAAAAAAGTATAAACTCAGGTGAGAAATTAGTTCATGGAACAACACGATGTAGTCATTATAGGAAGCGGATTGGGCGGGTTAGTCAGCGGTGTGATTTTGGCAAAGGAAGGTTA
>JAHEZH010000081.1 GCA_023251155.1 Flammeovirgaceae bacterium
ATAGCAGTGATTGATGTAAAATAATTTTTATTCAACACAACGTCCACAACAGAAGGTACTCAATGAACACAATGGGATTTGTGCCCTTTGCGTAATTCTTAGTGATCCGTGTGGTGAAAAAATGAATGGGAAAATGATTATAGAACATAATAAAGTAAAAGGATGTTTTCTGGGGTTGGCGATAGGAGATGCGTTGGGTGTGCCGGTGGAGTTTAGTGAACGGGAGCAATGGAGAAGGGCACCGGTGAAGGAAATGCTGGGCTTCAGGGTTTGGAATCAGCCTCCCGGTACATGGTCGGATGATAGTTCACTGGCCTTTTGCCTGGCGGAGTCGCTGGTGAACGGATATGACGTGGAAGACATTGGAGTGAAATCGGTGAACTGGTTGTATGAAGGATATTGGGGTGCTCATCACAAAGTGTTTGATGTTGGGAATACAACTAAACTTGCTCTGAGTAGAATAAGAGGTGGGAAAAGTGCGAAGTATTCAGGCGAATGGGATGAAGCAAGCAATGGCAATGGTTCCTTAATGAAGATTGCACCTGCTGCCTTGTACTTTCATAATACAGATGATGATCAGCTCTGGATTGCGATAAGTGAAATATCATCCATAACACATGCTCATTTTCGTTCTTGCTTTTGCTGCTTTGTGTATTGCAAATACCTGATTGAATTGTATAAAGGTGAAGAGAAGCTGGAGGCATTGAGAAAAGCTTCAGAAAGCATTCGCCAGTTGATGGATAGTAAGAACTTCAGTACGACTGAAACACAACTACTCGATCGTATTTTAACTCTGAAGATAGCCGATGCCGAAGAAGATGAAATCAAATCATCCGGTTATGTGCTTCATACATTGGAGGCAAGTATATGGTGTTTGCTGACTACTTCATCGTACAAGGAAGCGGTGCTGAAAGCAGTAAATCTGGGCGGCGATACGGATACAACTGCATGCGTGACGGGTGCCTTGGCGGGAGTGTATTACGGTGTGGAGCAGATTCCGGGAGAATGGGTTGATGTGCTGGCGAGGAGAGAGGATATTGTTGATCTGGTGAAGAGGTTTTATAAAGCAATTTGAAGATTATTGGTTTTATATATGTTACATTTTAAACCATTGATAGTATGAATTTTATTTTAAACGGATTTATTAAAATAGGGCAAGAAGAACATATTAATGCTCTTTATAATGAAGGATTGATTCATTGCAATACATTAAAGTACTTTAAAGAATTAGAAAATAATGTAGAGAGAAGAGACGAGAGAGAAGGTGCGATTAGATCATTGCCAATAAATAAACTGCAAATTAAGGACCGTGATAAATTTGTCCCTATTAATCTAACCAAAGGAACTATGCATTTATTTGATGATGACCTTTATCTAACAAGAGTATTTTGCCTGTTTACAATTAAACCAGAACATGCTACAGGAAAAGTTTTTATAGATAGTTGTAATCAGGAATTTGGGCCGAAAATGCTTTTAATAAATAATCCTGATGAATTTATAAATAGGGTAAAATCTTCTTTAGATAAGATGCAGGTAAAATATAAATTAAGACCTGTTTGTTATTATGACGAAGATACACACCAATCTCAACTGACTGTTTTTCACAAGCCAGCAAGATTTAAACACCAAAGCGAATTCAGATTACATATTGAATTAAAAGGGGATGGGAAACCTTTCCAGTTTAAGATAGGATCGATTGCTGACATTGCTCAAATACTTGATTCTTCAGTGATTCCGAAACTTACAATTCAAAAGGTATAATGGTTTAATATGTCGTTTAGAAACCGCATTGATTTGACAAAAGGCGACATCACCAAAGTAAAGGTTGATGCGATCGTTAATGCTGCCAATACTTCATTGTTGGGTGGTGGTGGCGTAGATGGTGCTATTCACAGAGCCGGTGGACCGGAGATATTGAATGAGTGTCGTAAGATTGTAGCCAGACAAGGCGGATGCAAGACGGGTGAAGCGGTGATTACTACTGCCGGAAATCTTCCTGCCAGGTTTGTGATTCATACCGTAGGTCCGGTTTGGAATGGTGGTGATAAAGGAGAAGAAAAGAAACTCACCGATTGCTATCGTAACTCTTTACAATTGGCAGTAGATAATAAATGCAGTACTATCGCTTTCCCAAATATCAGCACAGGTGTTTATCGTTTTCCAAAAGCTGCCGCAGCACAAATCGCTGTTCATACCGTAGCCGATTTTCTGGATGCGAATGAAACGTTAGGGAAAGTAATCTTTGTTTGCTTCGATGAGGAGAGTTACGAATTGATAAGTAAAGAGATGATGCTGCTTTAAACCACAAAGTACGCAGAGGTATATCGATGTAATTCCTTTGCGTATCTCGGCGACCTTTGCGGTTAAATAAAAAATTACTTCTTCTTGCCAAACGCCTTCCTATAAACCAACGGGGTCATTTTGAACTCTCTTTTAAACAGCCGAATAAAAGCACTCTCATCTTCAAAACCACATTGAGGTACAATGTTGCCAATTGAAGTAGTTGTACGCTTCAACAGGAGCGAAGCATTTTTTAATCGTAGCCGTGTAAGGTATTGAAGTGGCGTTACTTCATAGGCACTCTTAAAACAGCGGATGTAATGGTATTGCGAAAGTGCAGCCAACTCAGCCAGTTGAGCAACGGTGAGTGGGTCGGCAAAGTGTTTGGTCATGTAGGTGATGGTCCGCTTCAGCTTTTTGTGCAGGTCGTGCTGCGTGTCTTCTTTGGAGGCATCAATATGAGTAGCCGTTTGGTATTGTGGTAGTTCGTACCAGGGTTTTGTAGGTCGGTTGGCAGGATATCCTTTCTTGGCACGGAAGGCTTTGCGTTCGGGAGTAAAATTCCACCAGTTGAGTTTGCTGTCGGCATGATTGGCATAGTGTACCACCAATCGAAACTGATCTTCCACACAGGAATCCACCCATACCCCCTGCTGTTGTTCATACTGATCGGTGAGTTGGGCTCCGTCTTTCTTTTTCAGGTCATTCATGGAGTAATAACCCATGCCGATGAGGTCGGAGGCAAAACGGATACCGACCGAAGGAACACTTTGAAATTCAGACAGCGCGTACAATTCTTTTGCACGCTGCCTGGAAACAGCCAGCCATTGCTGCAGTTCATCGGCCGAATGATGGTGCAGTTCACTCTTCCTGATCTTCAATGCGCGAAGCTTTTTCATTTCTTCGGGCGTAATTTCCAATGGCGCTGTTGCTTTCTTACCCATGTTCCGCGAAAGTTAGCAGGTAATTGTTATTGTCGCGGACAGAAAATTCAGTTGCTCCATAAAAAGTTTTCTCCAGACCGGAAAGTACAGGTACAACAACTCTCACCTGTTCAAAATACTCCTGAATGCCTTTCATTTTAATGTAGAGCAGAAGTGATCCTCCGTCCGTACGGCTTACCATGGGGTGTTGTCCTTCAATGCTGGTAAAAGTCTGAAACATAAAGGTAACCGTACCGTGGGTCATCAGGGAGAAGATCTTTTCTCCTGAAGGTATAACTACGGAGTCCTGTTCGGTAAAGCCCAGTAGTTGATAAAAGGCGATAGTGGCGTGAATGTCGTTGACGAAGATGTTTGGTGATACGGTTTCCATTTTGTATTGATTTAGAATTCAAAAATAGAGTGATCGGTAAAACCAAAATGTGCGAAAATTGCTAAGTCATGAGGAAATTAAGAAAAATGAATTAGAGGTATTCGTACATTTGCCACATGAAGACGGAGTTCCGTTGCTATTAACCCTAAAAACTTATACGTATGCGTAATTATTATAGAATTGTTATTGGTCTGTTGCTAATGATGGGAGGTTGTAGTTTTACAACAGACTATTTCAGTGAATCAAAGCAAGCTCAACTTGATTCTAAAGTAGAAATTTATGAACAGCTGGTTAAGGAACCTGTAGAAGTGACGGCTGTGCTGGATTCGGTTTATAAGGAGACCACTCTGAAAATTATGGGAGCTCCTATAAAAACGTATGAGACAAAATATTTTTTTTACGTGAATGATCAGTCCTATACCGGAGTTTATAATCCCACCGAACCACCTTCTGTTCCGGTAATATCCATTAAATATCTTGCATCGGATCCATCGGTTAACAGCCCTGATCCTGAGCGTGAACTGAATAGCCTGAAAGCGCAAAAAGTATCGAAGAGCAGTCTGTACATTGGGCTGGTGCTATTGGGATTGGGTGGAGGTATGGTTTACATTAATTTTACTGCTATTCGTAAACGAAAGCGTGCTGAAGAGGAAGAAACACAAAGAAGTATTCAGGAGTTTAACCGAAGCAAGGGCTTGTGATATAATCAAGTTAAGTTATAATTAAAAAGCTGATCCCGATATCAGGATCAGCTTTTTAATTTCTTAACGAATCAACTATTCGTGTTTGAGCGACTTCACCGGATTAGTGGTAGCCGTCTTCATGGAATGGAACG
Organism: Flammeovirgaceae bacterium; assembly: GCA_023251155.1. Classification (GTDB taxonomy): domain Bacteria; phylum Bacteroidota; class Bacteroidia; order Cytophagales; family Cyclobacteriaceae; genus ELB16-189. The sequence continues at coordinate 4,430 of JAHEZH010000081.1, forward strand.
CGACAGTAAGGAAAGCAAAGAGCAATGCCATTACTGCAACTATTCCAAAGGTTAAGTAGTTGATTTCGGTTTTGTAAGCGAAGTTGCCCAGCCACTCGTTGACGATGTACCATGCTGCAGGGATCACCAGAATGGCCGCGATGATGACGAGCACCATAATGTCTTTGTACAGCAGGTAGATGATGTGTGGCACACTGGCGCCATGTACTTTGCGAATGCCAATCTCCTTGGTGCGTTGTGCCGCAGTGAAGGCGGAGAGACCTAGCAGTCCGAGCAGTGAGATGAAAATACAGATCGATGAAAGATTAGTCAGCAGTTGATATTGTGTTTCATCGGCTTTGTATTGTTCATTGAAGCGCTGATCGAGGAAGAAGTACTCAAACGGGTGGTTGGGATCAAAGCCTGCCCATTTCTTTTGAATGTAGCTCATGGTTTCGGGTAACCCATCTCCGGCTACTTTCAGATAGAGGAAACCTCCTTCTTTCTGCGATTTCACGATGAGCAAAGGCTCGATGGCGTTGTGCAGTGAATTGTAATTGAAATCTTTCACCATGCCAATTACCTTTCCGTCTTCCTTGCCATGAAACCATTTTACTTTTTTACCAACGGGATCATCGCCCCAGCCCATCAGTTTGGCGGCCGCTTCATTGCAAATGAAAATGTTATCCACATCTACATTTTGACCAGGTTGAAAGTGGCGTCCTTTCAGTAGTTCAATATTCATGGTGGTAAAATAATCATCGGCCACGGCCATCAGGTTGAATGCCTGTTGCTTCATTCCACTTTCTCCTTCGGCCCACATCACCGGTCCACCTACGCCCATCCCCATGACGTTGTAGGAAGTAGTGGTGGCTGTGATCTTCGGGTTTTGAAGAAATTCACTTTTAATAGAAGCCAGTTGATTCTGTACCAGAGTGTCCTGAACAGGGAGAATCAATACATTCTCTTTGTTGAATCCCAAATCGATGTTGCGTACATAATCTATCTGATCCTGCATGAAGAAGGTACACACGACCACGAAAATGGAAATCGTGAATTGAGTAGTGATCAATACTTTGCGAAGTACATGGCTCGACTTGCGATTTTTAAACTCACCTTTCAGTGCGCTCAATGTAGGTACGGAAGGCAGATAGAATGCCGGATATAAACCGGACAACAACCCAATACCCAATGCAACGGCTACTGATCCGATCATCAGCAACGGATTAGTGAGGAAATCAGGAGAAAGATCTTTACCAATGAGTGAATTGAATGAGGTGGCTTTTAACACGGTAAACACTATCGCTATTGCGACGAGTAGTGAGATGAATGAAAGGAAGATCGACTCACCCAGAAAGGAGAGGATCAATGTGCTTTTACTCGATCCCAGTGTTTTCTTCATCGCAATTTCGCCGGCACGCTTCACGGATTTGGCAGTGGATAAGTTCATGTAGTTGATGCAAGCCAGCAGAATGATGAAGATACCGATACTGGTGAAGGCGTAGAGGTAATTGATATTGCCTAGTGGTTCATCGCTGCCCAGGTCAGAATGAAAATGAATATCCGCTAATGGTTGAAGGATAGGAGTGTATTTGCCTCCTACCTGATCACCAAATGATTTATAGTATTTGTCAAAGATGGAGGGAAACTTCGCATAGAAATCTTCGGTCTTGTAGTTATCAGGCATCAGTAAATACGTGTACACGTCCGGATTCCAGAATGCTTCAGATTTAATTTGCCCCTGATCGACCACCCACTCCCGGCTCTTACTCAAACCGGAGAGAAGGAAATCGAATTTCAGATGGGTGTTCTCCGGAAGGTCTTTGATGACTGCGGTCACTTTCCATTGCTGGTCGTCAATCATCAAGGTCTGGTCGATGGGATCTTCGTCACCAAAGTAGCGTTTGGCTGTCGATTCAGTAATTACTACCGAGTTGAGCAGGTTAAGACACGTCTTTTCATCACCCGCTACAAACTCACTTTTGAATACATTGAAGTAAGTAGAATCGGTACGCACTACATCTTCTTCGTATTGGGCGATCTCACTGCCTTTCTTTTCTCTTTTAATCAGCGTGTGGTCCCAGTTGTTGGCCCGTGTTACCTGCTGTACTTCGGGCCATTCGTTCTTCAGTATTTCACCCAGTTCGCGTGCAGAGCGTGCTACACGAAAGTCAACTCCGGTAGCCTGAAGGTGTCCGCCCAACCGATAGATGTTCTGGTGATTGGCGTAATGTTTATCGTAGGTCAGATCATGTTGCAGAATGAGCAGCAGAATAATACTGACCGCGATACCCAGGGCCAGTCCCAGTATGTTCAGCACAGAGAAAAACTTGTCTTTGAGAAAGACGCGTACAAAGAATTTAAGGTGGGTGAGTAACATAGGTGGATGTCGGTTATTGATGGTAAGATGTTTGAAACCCCTAAAAAGTTACATTTTAAGTCAAGAATAATGCCGATGGGGTGAACACCGCATTTGGTGTGATATTTCCTGATTTTAATGTGACGGCTGATCATAAATGAACACCCTGTGTACACATTCGCGAAAACGGACATGGAAGAAACGCCGCCCGATTGTACATTAGTGGTATGATTGATGTGTCGCTTGTGCCCTCCTGCTGGGTGATGCTACTGTTTCTATTGGTTCTGACCGGATTTCGGGATGTTCATGCGCAAGCTAAAGCAGAACTGTTTACTACCGTAGATGGGAAGCGCTTCAACCGCCAGCAACGCGATAGCATTGAGCAACTCGGAAATTTTATTGGAGTGAAAGAAAAGCATTGGCGTGGTGATACGCTGGTCTATTCTATTTTTTATTACGATAAATCGTTTTTGTTATCCCCTTTTCAGAAGCAGTATATGGGGCAACCTTTTCCTGATTTCAATTTACTGTCGATGGAAGAGGAATGGATCAATGCTACGCAGCTCAAAGGGAAAGCGGCTTTCATTTATGTGTGCCTGAAGGGCGAGCCTGTGGATGAGGAGGTACTTGTTCAGATGAATGACCTTCAGGAGAAATACGGAGATCGCATTCACTTCATCGCTTTATTCGAAGAGGAGGCCGCTGAAGTAGCCACACGAATGAAACAGTTTCGACTTCGCTTCAAACTGCTTCCGGCCAAATCAGTTGTCGAAAATTTACACCTGAATGAAGATACCTGGTTTATAAGCGATCACCATGGCATAGTCAGGCATGCGGAGCAGGGCATACCGGTCGATATGAAGGTGAAACCCGATGGAAGCTTCCGCAGCGCTGATGATCCGTTTAAAATTCTTGTGTACGATTGGTATGGTGAACGGCTCGAAAAACTGCTTTCTGCAAAGTAACTTTGTTCTTATAAATTGATATCGACAGAAGTAATGGCCAGCTATACCGAATCCAAGACATTTGATAAAACGGATTTCTCCCGGGAGTCTTTTCAGAAAGGAGAATATGAAAATTGCACGTTCACCAATTGTGATTTCTCTGGTACCGATCTGTCGGAGTCGGTTTTCATGGAGTGTGAATTCAGGGGATGCAATCTCAGTATGGTGAAGCTGAGCAAGACCGCATTGCGTGTCGTGCGCTTCAAGGAATGCAAACTGGTAGGATTACATTTTGATGACTGCCATGATTTTCTGTTTGAAGTGGCCTTTGATCATTGCAATCTTCATTTGTCGATCTTCTTTCGAAAGAAAATGAAGAAGACACGTTTTGTGAATTGTGACCTGCGTGAAGTGGATTTTTCGAAGACCGATCTGGGGATGGCGGTGTTCACCAACTGCGATCTTGCACAAGCCACATTTGATAATACGATCCTGGAGAAAGCGGACTTGAGCACCTCCTATAACTATTCCATTAACCCGGATGGCAACTACATTAAGAAGGCACGCTTTTCAAAAGAGGGAGTGATCGGCCTGCTCGATCGCTATGATATTGTTATTGAGTAGACCTGGTTAACACTCTTTTCTTCTTGTACGCCTGCAGACGCTTGTTCTTGTCCAGTATAATGTATCCAAGAAGCAGCAACAGTGAGACTGCGCCAATCCAGATCAATGCTTTTTCTATTTTTCCACTTTGGCCGTAGATGGCCAGCAGCAGGATCACGGGGGCGATCCCTGCCATGGTGGAGAGAATGTATTTCCGGTAATTCATCTCCAATATACCGGCCACAAATCCTAGTGCATCACTGGATAGGGAAGACAGGCGCATAATAAAAATTGCTTTTACGCTATAGCGCTCCACGAAGACGCCTATTTTATCCTGTGTCTCTTCTGATACAAACCTGTCGATGGCATGTGGTCCTAGTTTTCTGCCGATGTAAAATCCTAATGAAGAAGAGGCAAAAACCCCGGCAAGGCAAATGAGCGATCCCCATACAGGACCGTAGCTAAGAATGGCAATGATGAATAAAAGTAAGTTAGGTACAAACAGTAAAAACATTTGTACGGACATACTCACGATCAACACGATGGGGCCGAGTGCACCAAATTGCTTTACCCATTCCTGCGTGCGCTCTTTGTCATCACTGGTCAGCACATCATAGGCTTCATTGACACCCGCTTTGAAGCCGGGGAAGAGGAAATAGCTGGCAACTAACCCACCAATCAGCAATAGGGATATAATCAATGGCCATTTGCTCTGGCCTTTTTCAGACCGGGTGCTCTTCTTCGTTTTTGCCTTGGCGGCTTTAGTCGCTTTCCTTTTGTGAAGCGCGGGAGTGGAGATTGCAGTGGCCATTTTTCCTCTTTATGTCGATACGCGTGAATGATTTAAAATAAGATGCCAGCACTTTTGCCCGTCAAAACACCTCCTTGATAGGCTTTAGGATCGGAGTTTTAAGAGTATCTTCACCCACTTTTTAAAGATATGATGAAGCTGTTTTTTTCTGTAGTGCTTTTGTTCGTAGTGCTTTCCTGCGCTTCACCGAAAAGTGAAATTCCCGAGCAGGCAGCCGACTTTTGCTCCGCTATTCATCGCAACGATTCCATCAGCTTGTCAAAAGTCCTGGCGTTGGTAGCCGATTCCATGCGCGATAAAACAGGTGTGTATGTACTGGAAGACGGTGGTGGGTCGCTGGTAGCGCGTGCCTGGCTCACCGAATATGCCGAGCAATCCATTGATATTCAGTATTTCATTTTCTCACCGGACAATGTGGGATTAATTGCCTGTGACTACCTGGTGCGTGCGGCCGACCGTGGTGTGAACGTACGCTTGCTGGTGGATGATATCATGGTTGAGGCAGGAGTACATGAAATACTGACCCTTGACTCACACCCGAATATTGAAATCAAAATCTATAATCCGGGTGTAAATTTGGGTAAGAACATTGTATCGAAGATTAAAAAGTATGCTACTGATTTCCGCTCGGCCAATCAACGCATGCACAACAAAACGTTTATTGTGGATGGAAAGATCACCATCACGGGAGGAAGGAACATTGCGGATGAATATTTTGATTACGACCACGAATACAACTTCCGCGACCGTGATGTATTGCTGATGGGAAAGGTGAATGAAACCATTGAGAAATCATTTCATGAGTTTTGGATGAGTTCATTAAGTGTTCCGGTGAGGGATCTCGTTTCCGAAGAAGAAAAGAATGATGCCGACAGCACACACTTTGATCGCCTGCATCAGTATGCCTGTAATCCGGACAATTTCTGGCCACAGGTGAGAGAGCGCATACAACAACTACCCACTGCCTTTGAATCATTACGTACTTCCGGATTGGTGTGGTTGGATCATGTTGATTTTGTATCGGATGTGCCGGGTAAGAATGACGGAACAAAAGGATTGGGGGGGAGTGGTGTATGTACGGATACCTTGATCAGTCTGATTAAACGGGCGAAGAAGTCACTGGATATTCAGTCACCGTATTTAATCACTACTGATGTAGGCCGAACACTTTTTGCCGATGCCGTCAAAAGAGGAGTGAAGGTCCGCATATTAACTAACAGCATGGCTTCTACCGATAACATGGAAGCTTTCAGCGGATACCAGCGTGAGCGTAAGAAGTTGCTGGAGGCAGGAGTGGAGATTTATGAATTTAAACCGGATGCCAAAGAACGTTTCAACGTAATGACCGGAGCCCTGCAGGAGAAAATGAATTTCACCCCTATTTTCGGGCTACATGCCAAGTCAATGATAGTGGACGGTGAGATAGCGGTGATAGGTACATTCAATCTTGATCCGCGCAGTGCCCATCTCAATACGGAGTGCATTGCGGTGATTCATTCTCCGGAAGTCGCACAAGGTGTATTGAATGGGATAGCGACTGAAATGCTGCCGGAGAATTCGTGGCATACCACGCTTGATTTTAATCCGGATGCCGAAGCGGGTAATGGCAAACGGGTGAAAGCATTTACACGAAAGCTTGTACCTAAAGCGATTCTTTGAGGGCTCACCCATAGCCCCGGTATTGCCTTCATCTGAAATCGGATATAACTTCGTTTAATCTAATTCAAAGCCCATGAAAGAAGGAAAAGAAAAGATTACTACCATAGACGAATACATCGCCACACATCCGGAGAAGACGCAAGTGATTTTGCAGAAACTGAGAGCAGTGATTCAGAAGGCGGCACCCGAAGCCGAAGAAACCATCAACTATGCCATTCCCACTTTTACCTTGAACGGAAACCTCGTTCATTTTGCCGGATATAAAAATCACATCGGTTTTTATCCCGCGCCATCGGCTATCAAGGCATTTGCTCAAGAACTTTCAAAATACGATGGAGCAAAAGGTTCGATCCAGTTTCCGATTGACAAGCCATTGCCTTACCCGTTGATTACGAAGATGGTGAAGTTCAGAGTAAAAGAGAATACAGCGAAAGTGGTAAAGAAGAAGCCTGTAAAGAAAGCAGCAAAAAAGAAGTAAATTTTTGTATTCCGGTATTACTCTGCAATCGGGTATATCACTTCATTTCAGCTGGTGAATTATATGATGTGGTGGTAGTTGAGTGCGGGGTCGCTGCGCAGACCCCGCCGGGACATGGCAGCAAAGAAGAAGTAAATTTTTGTATTCCGGTATTACTCTGCAGTTGGGGACATCACTTTATTTCAGCTGTTGAATTATATGATGTGGGTGGTAGTTGGATGCGGGGTCGCTTCGCAGACCCCGCCGGGACATGGAAGAAGCCTGTAAAGAAAGCAGCAAAGAAGAAGTAAATTTTTGTATTCCGGTGTTACTCTGCAATCGGGTACATCACTTCATTTCAGCTGTTGAATTATATGATGTGGTGGTAGTTGAGTGCGGGGTCGCTGCGCAGACCCCGCCGGGACAGAGGGACAGGATATAGGGTCGCTGCGAAGACTCCGCTGCGACAGAACCCCTCAGGACAGAGACTCCGCCAGGACACGAGCAGCAAAGAAGTGGGAGCGTTAATACGCTACCTCTATCTTCACTTTTGACTTCTTCAGTTTCTCATTTTTTATTTTGCTCAGCACTTTATCGGCCAGCGAGCGATTGATGGAAACATAGGACGAGTGATCCAATAGGGTAATCAAGCCCAGATCACTGGTTTGCAATTCACCTTTCTTCATCAGCAGACCTACAATATCTCCCTTGCTGATTTTTTCTTTCTTGCCTGCACCAAAGTAAATGCAGATGAATTTCGGAGGCGGTGGTACTTTCAGTTTGGAATCGACCGTTATCTCTTCGTAGTCTTTATCAATGTAATCGGGCAACGTTTCGTCATCGGCGAGCAGGAGGTAGGCTTCTCCTTCCGCATTCATGCGTGCCGTTCGTCCGTTACGATGGGTGAATGCATCGTACTGCGGTGGAAGTTGATAATGAACTACATGTTTGATTTCGGGAATATCAAGTCCACGTGCAGCAAGATCAGTGGCGATGAGAATATTATTGGCTCCTCCTCTGAATTTAATCAGATTCTTTTCACGATCGATTTGTTCCAACGCTCCATGAAACACACCGTGCTCCATGTTATTCAGGGACAATACATGGCTGATGCGATCAACGGCATCACGATGATTGCAGAATACCAGGCAGGGTTCCTGGTTAAAGCGCGCGACCAGGCGTACCAATGATTCTACTTTATCGGTAGTGCGTGTGCGCAGTAGTTTGAGATGTAGTTTGGCATTGGGTTGTGCTTTTAGAAAATTGATGGTTTCCCACTTGGTGAAGGGAAGAAAATCGGGTAACGAATTAATAGACGTTGCCGAAGTAAGCAGGTGTCTTTGCTTTTTACCTAATGCTTTGAAGATGACTTTCAGTTCTTCCTGATAGCCCAGCTGCAATGACTTGTCAAATTCATCCAGCACGACCAGCTTCACTTTTTTAGCATCGAAGGATTCCCTATCGATATGATCGGCCACACGACCGGGAGTACCGATAAGTACTGCCGGTGCTTCACTCAGGCTATTCTCTTCCGTCTTCATGGCATGTCCGCCATATACACAGCTTACTTTGAAAGACGTCTTCATGGCCCTGAATACCTGTTCGATCTGCAAAGCCAGTTCGCGTGAAGGAGTGATGATCAGAGCTTGTACTTCCTTTTTATTCTCCTGCAACGATTCAAGGATAGGAAGAAGGAAGGCAATGGTTTTACCTGAACCGGTGGGTGCAAGGATCATCAGGTTGGGATGAACAGGCGCTTTTTCGATGGCGGCTTGCTGTATCTCGTTTAGTTCACTGATAGAGAGATTTTTAAGAATGGATTCGAACTTACTTTTATCTGACATAGCGGCAAAGATAGCTCAATTTTAACTGGCTTGTTGACACGCAGTTACGTTTTAATTACTGAATCGGTTTTGTGAAAATATACCAATTGGTTTATTTTTGTCCCATGACGAAAGGAGCCCGTACCCGCGAGCAGATTATTGAGTCGATAGCACCTTTATTCAATACCAGAGGTTTTGACGGTACTTCCTTTGCCGATTTGTGCGAGGCCACAGGACTTTCCAAAGGAGCGCTGTATGGAAATTTCGCCAGTAAAGATGAACTGGCACTGGCTGCCTTTCACTATACGATTGGTCAGATGCGGGCCGCCTGCAATGAGTATGTAGTCGGATCGACCAACAAGAAGAAACTGATTGGCTTCCTTGAGTTTTTTACCACCTATGTGATACATCCTCCGGTGAAAGGGGGTTGCCCTTTACTGAATACCGCTGTAGAGGCAGACGACTACCGTACTTCCATGAAAAAAGCAGTAACGCATGAACTCGAGAAAACGGTTTTGTTTATCGTGCAGCTGATGGATGCAGGAAAGAAAGCAGGAGAGTTCAGAGCCGATATCAAGTCGAGAGAGATGGCGCTGTTCTTTTTGTGCTCGGTAGAGGGGGCCATCATGTATTCGCGTGTATCTTCTTCGGAAGAGGCGATGAAAGCAGTAGTGAAGAATATAAAAGGAGTGATAGATAGTTTTAGTAATACCTAAGTTTTAACAGATACGTTATGAGTCAAAGAAGAGTAGTAGTAACCGGCACAGGAGCGATCACTCCATTGGGGAATTCGGTAACGGATTTCTGGAATAACCTGCTGGCAGGAAAAAGCGGGGCTGGTCCCATCACCCGGTTCGATACTTCCAAATTCAAAACACACTTTGCGTGTGAAGTAAAAGGCTACGATCCGAAAGAACACTTCGAAGTGAAGGAAGCCCGTAAGATGGATTTGTTCACACAGTATGCCATTGTTTCGGCAACTCAGGCGGTAGAAGATTCCGGTATGAACCTCGATAAGATCAATAAACGCAGAGTAGGTGTTATCTGGGGTTCGGGTAATGGGGGCTTCCTTACGTTTCAGGAACAGGTGATGGAATTTGCCAAAGGGGATGGTACCCCGCGCTTCAGTCCGTTCTTCATTCCTAAAGTAATACCTGATATTGCTGCGGGATGGATATCGATGAAGTACGGCTTTATGGGACCGAACTTTATTACGGTTTCTGCCTGTGCTACATCGACTACTTCATTGATTGAAGCTTTCAATTATATTAAATGGAACAAAGCCGACATCATGATTGCGGGCGGATCAGAAGCAGCAATCAATGAATCCGGTATTGGTGGCTTCGGAGCGCTGAAAGCACTCTCTACCCGTAACGATGATCCGCAAAGTGCCTCCCGTCCGTTTGATGAATCACGCGATGGGTTTGTGATGGGCGAAGGTGGAGTGGCGCTGGTGCTGGAAGATTATGAACATGCCAAAGCACGCGGTGCCAAAATCTATGCTGAGATTGCAGGCGGTGGTATGTCGGCTGATGCCTACCACTTGACAAGCACACACCCCGAAGGCGAAGGAGCCTACCTGGGAATGCAGCTGGCCCTGGAAGAAGCAGGACTACAACCTGCTGATGTAGATTATCTGAATGTGCATGCTACTTCTACGCCATTGGGTGATGAAAGTGAAAGTAAAGCGATTGTCCGCTTTTTTGGCAATGATCCGCGGCATTTGAATATCAGTGCAACCAAATCGGCTACCGGGCATTTACTGGGCGGAGCAGGTGCGATCGAAGCACTGATCTGTGTACTGGCCGTACAAAATGATGTGGTTCCTGCTACGATCAATACCCAAACGGTAGATCCTGTTATCCCCGCTACACTGAACTTAACATTAGGGAGTAAAGTGCATAAGCCGGTGAATGTAGCTATGAGTAATACCTTTGGTTTTGGCGGACATAATGCTACGATGGTAATGAAGAAGTGGAAGGAGTAATTGCAGTGCTGCCGGTGCTGGCTGAATGGCGTATAGATCGATGATGGTGTACTGCTGTTTTGCGTGAATGGATTTAACTCGCTGAGCGCGCAGGCGCGTAGCGGTTATTTCACCCGGTAGGTATCATCTTTATACAAATCCTCATACCGGAGTAGTGTAGTCTGTTGGGGTTTGCCGGTGATTACATTGATGTGAAGTAATAAAGCCAACGCCATCAGAATAAACATGACGATGTAGCCCAGACTGAGCACCAGCGGAATGTAAGGAAAGAATCCTTCGTAGGTGAAGATATCATAAGCGAAAAGAAGCATGCTAAGCATAATGCAAAGTGTAAGAAAAGCAGATCCGCTCCGTTCGTTGATCAGCGCTCTGAAAATAATGGTAGCGGCATACAGCATCAGTGCACCGGCAATGATTAAGTAGATATTCAGCCATTGCGTAAAGGCAAGCGGGGTGGTGACGAGGGTAAGCCCGGCAAACACTCCGTTGAACGACACCAGCACGTATTTGATTATTTTATTCTGTTCGTTAGGGAATAAACGGCTTACAAAGAGTGCGCACCACACCATGGTGAGATATAACGTCAGGTATTCAATGCGCACCAGGAGGATCCAATCGAAATCAGGGAAGTAGGAAGCAAAGACATAATTGTTGGAAAAGAGCGCACGCACTGCCCAGGTAAGGCAAAGCATCGAAAAATAAAGAACGACTTTTTTTATCCCCAGCACCAGGTACATGATGAGAAAGGCAAGTGACATCAATGCCAGTGCACTGCACTCAATCCATGTACTGGTTTGTGTCATCTCAAAGGCATCAGTCATCAGTTGGCTTTCGCCCAATGTGATATGATTTTTCATTCCACCTTTGGCGTGATGAAAGTTCGAAATCTGCAATACCAGTTGCAGCGTATCACCGGGACGATCAAATGAAACCTTCTTCACCTCCCAGTGGGGTTTACTGGCGTCTTTGTTTTTTCCTACGTGCCCGTTTTCTGCAATTACTTTTCCGTTCGCCCAAAGCCGGTAGCTGGTGTATGTCTCAGGCATAGTAATGGCCAGTCGGGAAGGTGAAACCGGTAATACAATGGTGACCAGATAAGTAGCAAAGCCTTGTCCTGATTTGGATTTGCGCACCTCGTTCCAGACTTTCGGAAAGTCAACATATTCACTCTTGCCTTTGGCAAGCTGGGAAGGAGAGAGCAGTTGATTATCGTACCATACCCATGCGCCTTCCAGTGCTATTTTTTCTGAACTCAAATCGATATGGCGTGCATCGAGATATCCTTTATCAACTTTGGGCTGAGCCAAAGCAAAAGAAACAATCATGCAAAATGAGAGTATGGGCAGGAGCCGTGGGGCAAGTAATCGGGAGTACCTGAAACTAGTCATGGGGGTGTTTGGCCGCGCCAAGGTATGCATAATTTCAGGTTAAATGGATAGCCAGCCTGATGACGGCCATCGAACTTTTGATCAGCGTAGATCTCTTTCCCGGGAAACACCTCTTACGGCTTAGGGAGGGCGTTTTATAGCTCAGTGTATAAGCTTCAGCGATTCCCGGCAGCCTTCTAAACCTGTACCATTTCATCGTTACCTGCCGCGTGGGAGAGCCATGGGCAGTGGCAGCCTCGGCACCATGCGTTTACAGGAGAGCTGATGATGTGAGCTCAGCGAATTTTCCTTCCGCCTCTTACCATGATTTCAGATCCTTCCGCAAGGAAAACAGAACGGGGTGTCTGTGATTGGAGGAACGCGAACTCCGAACCATACACATTTTCGAAATCTACCTCGATAGCGTATTCTTTCATTGGATAGACCTGCCAGCGGGGGTGTTCTACTCCATATTCGGAGGTCAGTGTGTCGTTGAGCCGGGTATAGCCCCAGTAATGTTCCGTGATAAATTCTTCTTCACTGCCGCTGGCAATGTCAACAGGATGGGCATCGGCTACTACTTTAAACGAATTCCATTCCTTCTTTTTCCATTCGTAATGTACAGTAAGTTCTTGGCCTTTCTTTTCCCATGTGTGACGAGTAGGCATGGTCTCGTAATTCTCTCCATACAGTGTATTGGCAACAATAGTAATGGCAGGGCGTGGCACAATTTCTTTGACAAAGACCACACCACGTTTCCATTCCCCCTGGTCATGGTAGCGCACATAGAAGCGAAGGTTAATCTCTTCAAAGTGAACGTGAAATGGAATACGCATGCCCAGCATCTTCGTGTTGATAAACCTAAATCCAATCAGGCTGACGTAGCAGGTGTTGTTCCAGAGATCAATTTCTGTTTTATAGGGAAGATAGGGTTGCAGCACACGTGCATCGACGGCATAATTCGCCATGATGAGTTTGCGCCACTCTGCTTTTAAAAATACGTTTGCCATAGTATGCGAATATACTTCATTAAAGATAGAGTACCCAGAACGGTCGTTTACAGGAGGGTTTGTCACGTGCACTCTCCCGGAGGAGGGCAGAAGAAAAGCAATTGCTTATTCTTTTTGTATTTCATACCACAGCTCTACCATTCCATTTTTATAAGCGGTCACGTCTTTCAGCTTCAGTGCCTTCTCCTGAGCGGATTGCTGAAAGAAGGACATTCCTTCCCCCAATAGAATCGGTAGTATGGATAATCGTATTTCATCGGCCAGCCTCAGCCTGATGAAGTCATTAGCGAGTGCAGCACCGCCCACGAGCCACACGTTTTTGTAGTTGGACTTTAATCGTTCGTTCACCAGATGTGGGAGGTCGCCCGAATGGATTTCGATGTTGGATCGTTCTATCGGCAGGTTTCTGCTCGTCACTACTATCGTGGGCGTATCACCATACGCCCAGCCATGTACTTTCGAAAGTTCCAAGGCAAGCTCGTAAGTATGTGAGCCCATCACATAGCAATCGATGGTCTTCAGAAATTCTTCCGGGTTCTGTCCTGTTACCCCCTTTTCGTAGTTACTCGATGCTTCAAACCAAGATACGCTGTTGTCCTTTTTTGCGATGAAGCCATCAACGCTGGCAACCATGTGGATGGTGAGTTTAAATTCGTTGGTCGTCATTTTGCATGGTGTTGAAGTCTGAAGGTAAAAAGAGATCTGATATTTTTTTCTGTGAAAAAAGCGGTAGGGGAAGAGAAAGCGTTTTTATTGGTCAGTAAAATAGGCAAGGACGTGATCGTCAACGACACCATAAAGTAATGCTCCACGGCAATTTCGCTTCTGATCAGGCTATCACCAAACAACTGTGATATTCTTTATCCAGGGGAGTCAAAACTCTTATCACTTAGCGGCGGTGTCTCTTCAAGAAAATTCTCTATAAGCGGAATACTAAAATCCGTTTCCTTGTAACCGGGTCTTAACGTGGTGATCTCGCCGATGTATGCACCATGGCCACCCGGGATAATCGCCAGCCGACAATCCGTAATCAGTTTTGACATGGCTACCATGTGTTCCGGAGTAGCTACATCCCTGTCTCCATTAATAAGAAGGACAGGAGCGGTGATTGATTTTATTTGTTCATCAGTAAAGTCGTTGAAGTGGATCATCCGGTCAGCGCACTTCCTATACATCGTCATGAGTTTTGCACTATCCGGAGTTACACTGATAAAGGCGTCTTTATAGTGTTGGGGCATCTGTTCAAACGTTCCGTTTTTCATGAACTCCCAGAACTGGGGGAGTGCACCGGTGCGTTTGAGTAATACCGATGCGGCAATAATTTTATTACACAGCTGTGGATGACGGATGGCAATCTGCAAAGCGGTATTGCCACCATTGCTAAAACCGAGAAAGTCCGCTTTCGTGATATTCAGGTTTTTTAGTAATGCAGCCACATCATCCGCATCCTGCTCGAAGGAAATGCCCGAGCTTCGATCGCCCGTGCGCCCATGCGCTTGCAGTTCCACGGCAATAAGTTGTCTGGTTGTGGCCAGTAAAGGGATTATCCGCCCAAAGGAAGTTTGTATAGTAGAGCCACCACCATGAATCAGGACAAGCGGTTTGCCTTCTCCGTATAGCTCATAATACATTTTAATGCCATTCACCTCGGAGTAACCCTTTTTAGAAAGCAATGTGTCTTGTGCAGCTGATGTCATGGCGTTGGCTGTTGTTTCTGATGTGTTCTTTTTGTTGCATGAAATTAATACTAAAATCAGGAATGTAACTGGAATCAGGATTGGCTTCATGGTTAACTGGTGGTATGTATTTATTCAAAAGGAATGGGTATAGTCAGGTTATACGGATAGAGCACATGAGCAAAGTGAAGTAAGAAGAATGGAGGGGTATCAATATGCCGCTTCAGAAAGGCGTTAACGGGCGGGGAAGGCGTTTTGCGGTTTTGCAAAATCTTCATCGGGTCCCGGTAGTTCCTGAAGTTGAGCACGTACTAAGATCAGTTCCAGTGCGAAAATAGCATTTTCTGGCAAAGTGCGGTGTATTCCTTCCCAGTAGCTACTCGTGTCCGGGATACAGCGACTATTTTACAGCACCGTCATGTGTTGGGATGGTTTCGTTTCGCCTCAACCGCCGACTTTAATAACTTTTGAAATCAAAAGGAATATCTACTTGTTCCGAAAATTCTTTTCCGGCTTCGAGAATTTCTTCATCGTCTTCGCGCGAGTACCAGGTGATGTGTATGTCTTTTACTTCTTTCAGTAACTGAAGCAGGTCGAGCACCAGTTTGGAAGAGGCCGTGTTAAAATAATCGAGCTTGAAGATGAAATCAGTAGAAGGATTGGGCTGTTTGCTGTATTCCTTTATCCAATCTTTAATAGGCTGATAAAAGGTAACCGAATCTTCAGGAAGCGACCGCCCGGAGATTTCGAAATGTGCATTGGTTTTGTCGAGGATAACAGCGGGAGTATCGTCACCGTTTTCTAATTGTAAGGTTTCCATCAGATTTACTTTATTCAGCCCTGTACGAAAGGCAAACGTAAAGTATTGTCAATTAAGTTTTGAGCGTGGAGAGAAAATTTGCTTTTTTTCTAAGCACTTACAAATCAATCGTTTCAATAACGACAGAAACAGGATGTTTTCAGGCAGGTGGAGGTTACAGTGATTAGTGGCGGTTTTTTATCTGCCATCACACGGTGCGAAGCGATCGTGCATCCGGAGCATTGAAGCGAAGTATATTCCGCTCTCTCTTGCCAGTAATTTTCTGACGATTTCCGGTAACCTTTATCATTTTTAAAAGTATTTATTACCAAATTGTAGAACAAATAAGGAGTGATTTCGTATATTAGTTCTACAATTTAGTATCATATCGTATGATTGAAACACGTTTGGGCGAATTTGAAGAGGTGCTGATGCTGCTGGTAGGCATACTGGGAGAGGAGGCATACGCTTTTAAAATGGCAGAAGAGTTTGAGTCGCAGACGGGCCGATCGGTATCCATTGGTGCCGTTCATTCCACGCTGGACCGGTTGGAAGGCAAAGGATTCCTGGATTCGGAAATGGGAAACGCCAC
Organism: Flammeovirgaceae bacterium; assembly: GCA_023251155.1. GTDB lineage: Bacteria > Bacteroidota > Bacteroidia > Cytophagales > Cyclobacteriaceae > ELB16-189. The sequence continues at coordinate 20,496 of JAHEZH010000081.1, forward strand.
TGCCGAGAGAGGGGGGAGGCGGAAACGCATTTTTAAAATCACAGCACTAGGCAAGCGCGTATTGAAAGAGTCGATGGAATTTAAAGTTGATCTCTGGAAACAGTACCCGGCTTTTGCAGGCAAGTTCAATTTTGCTTGACCGTTATCAGTTAATGGTTAACAGTTAGTCGTAAGAGTAATCCAAACCAGTAATGAATAACTATTGATATTAACGAATAACTATTAACTGTTAACTAAACAACGTACGAAAGAGGATAAAACGATACCACCCCGATTAGCAACTCGGCTACTGGCGAGCTTCCTTCGTGAGGATCTGGCAGAGGAGGTGAGTGGTGACCTGGAGGAGAAGTTTTATCAGGTAGTGAACCGAAGATCAGCAGCACGTGCACGAGTCAACTACTGGTATCAGGTGATTCATTATATAAGACCCTTTGCGGTACGTCAATACAAAACGAATTCAATAAATCAACGCGATATGTTTAAGAATTATTTCAAAGTCGGTTTTCGCAACCTGATCAAGAATAAAGGTTACTCGGCCATCAACATCGGTGGGCTTGCGGTAGGAATGAGCATAGCTCTGCTTATTGGCCTTTGGATCTACGATGAACTTACTTACGACACGTATCACGAAAACTACCATGACCTTGTCCAGGTAATGGAGAGTGCTACTTTCAATGGAAAGAAAGGGACCAGTGTGGCCATACCTCGTCCGCTGGAAGCGGTGCTGCGTGCGGACTACGGCAGTGACTTTAAATACCTCTCAATGTCTACCTGGACAGGTGCACGGATTCTATCGCATGATGATGTGAAGATCACCATGACCGGAAATTTCTTTCAGTCGGACTTCCCGGAGATGCTTTCTTTAAAAATGCTGAGCGGGAGACGTGATGCATTGAAAGATCCTTCTTCTGTTTTATTATCTGCCTCGGCAGCCAAAGCCTTGTTTGGTGATGCGGATCCGATGAATCAATCCATGCGCATCGATAACAAATTTGATGTGAAAGTGGCGGGTGTCTATGAAGATCTTCCTTACAATACTTCTTTCAATGACCTGAAATTCATGGGAAGCTGGGAACTGTACATTACCGGTGAACAATGGGTGAAGGAGGCAGTGACGGAGTGGGGAAATAACTCTTTCCAGATGTTTGCACAGATGGCTCCCGGAGCTGATGCAAGCGTGGTATCCGGAAAGATTAAAAAGGTGAAAGCCGATCGTGCCGAAAGCGAGCGCCAGTTTTTTCCTGAAATCCATTTGAACCCGATGCACAACTGGCACCTATACTCCGAATGGAAGGAAGGTAAGATTACCGGAGGGCGTATTGAAATGGTATGGCTCTTTGGTATCATTGGTGTGTTTGTGTTGCTGCTGGCGTGCATCAACTTCATGAATCTGAGTACGGCACGATCAGAAAAGCGTGCGAAGGAAGTAGGCATTCGTCTGGCCGTCGGTTCAGTAAGAAGTCAGCTGATCAACCAGTTTCTAAGTGAATCATTCATTGTTGTATTCATTGCCTACCTGCTTGCATTAGGTATTGTAGTGCTATCTCTACCTTCTTTCAATACCATGGCCAATAAACAGATTGCTGTTCAATGGTTCAATCCAATGTTCTGGGTGATCAGTTTCAGTTTTATCATCGTCACCAGCTTGCTGGCCGGATCATATCCTGCTTTGTACTTGTCTTCTTTTCAACCGGTGAAAGTGCTGAAAGGTGCATTTCGCCTGGGCCGCTTTGCTTCGCTTCCACGAAAACTATTAGTAGTGATTCAGTTCGCAGTGTCAGTCACACTGGTGATCGGTACCGTCATTGTTTACCGCCAAGTTGAGTTTACCAAAAGCCGCCCCGTTGGGTATGATCGCGAGGGAATAATCATGATGCAGATGAATACACCGGACTTCTATGGGAAACTGGACATTCTGCGTACGGAGTTGAAAAATGGGGGAGCAATTGAAGAGATGTCGGAGTCCTCGAGTCCCGTTACTGCCATCTGGTCAAACAACGGAGGCTTTAACTGGCCCGGTAAAAATCCCGATCTGCAAGCGAGCTTCAATACGATCTGGGTTACTCCTGAGTATGGCAAAACACTGAACTGGAAAATAAAGGAAGGGCGCGACTTCTCCAGGGAGTTTACAACGGATTCATCAGCCATCATACTGAATGAAGCAGCGGTGAAATTCATGGGCATCAAAGAACCTGTAGTAGGGATGGAAGTGGATTGGAATGGGCGGAAACTGAATGTGGTAGGGCTTGTGGAAGACCTGATTACACAATCGCCTTATAATCCGGTGAAACAAACGATTTATATAATGGATTATAATAATGTGAACTGGATGAATATGAAGCTGAATCCGGAAAAGAGCGCGAGTGAATCCATTGCCTTGATTGAATCAGTATTTAAAAAGAACATCACGTCAGCACCCTTTGAATATACATTCGTAGACGAAGATTTCGCCAAAAAATTCAGTGATGAAGAGCGCATTGCCAAACTGACTACCGTATTCGCTGTGCTTGCCGTACTGATCAGTAGCCTCGGCATATTTGGCCTGGCTTCGTTTGTTGCAGAGCAGCGTACCAAAGAAATTGGCGTGCGAAAAGTGCTGGGCGCTTCGGTTGCTAACTTGTGGCGAATGCTCTCGCGCGAATTCGTGATTCTTGTAGTTATTTCCTGCGTCATTGCTATACCTGTTGCCTGCTACTTATTACTCCAATGGCTGAAAGGGTATGAATATCATACCGATATCTCATGGTGGATACCGGTAGCTGCCACGGTGGGCGCATTGGTTCTTACGCTCGCCACCGTGAGCTTCCAGGCAGTGAAAGCAGCATTGATGAATCCGGTGAAAAGTTTGAGAAGTGAATAATACAGGCAGGTAATAAGCAATACTTTTTGCCTATTGTCAATTGCTTACTGTCTACTTAAAACGGAAACACATTGAAGGAGCGAAAACATATCCCACCCCATCTGGCTACGCGCTTGCTCCACAGCTTTCTCCGTGATGATTTGCTGGAAGAGGTAAGTGGCGACCTGGAGGAAAAGTTCTATAAGACGGTGAGTGAACAATCACGGCTAAAGGCAAGAATGAATTACTGGTACCAGGTAGTGAAATACGTGAGACCATTTGCTATACGAAGATCAAAGTCAAACCACATTAATCAGTACGCTATGTTTCAGAATTATTTCAAGATCGGCTGGAGAAACCTGCTTCGCAATAAGGGATATTCATTGATCAACATCGGAGGACTTGCACTTGGAATGAGTGTTGCACTACTGATCGCGTTGTGGATAATTGATGAATTGTCGTTCAACCATTATCATACCCATTATGATCGTGTGGTGCAGGTCATGCAGCATCAGACTGTGGATGGAAAAATCTCCAGCCAGATTTCCATCCCAATGCCGCTGGGCAATGCATTAAAGAATGAATACGGCACTGACTTCACCCATATCGCCCTCGCCTCGTGGTCGTGGGATCATATTCTGAGTACGGGCGATCAGAAGATTTCCAAACGGGGTATGTATGTGCAGCAGGGTATGCCCGAAATACTTTCATTGAGAATGCTATCCGGCAGCAGAGATGCATTAAAAGATCCCGCCTCCATTTTACTCTCCGCTTCTTCCGCCCACGCACTCTTTGGTGATACCGATGCCATAGGGAAGGCCATGCGTATTGATAATAAATTGGATGTGAAGGTAGGAGGCGTGTATGAAGATGTTCCGTACAACTCGGCGTTTTTTGACGAAATCTATTTTCTGGCTGGCTGGGAATTATACCTCACATCAGAAACCTGGCTGAAGCGCGCGGCCGAGCAATGGGATAATAATTCCTTTCAGCTCTTTGCGCAGGTAGCTCCACTTGCCCATATCGATGCTGTATCAGTGAAGATAAAAAAAATAAAAGCGGCGCATATCAAAGATCAGAATCGGTTTAATCCTGAAATCTACCTTCACCCGATGGCTGACTGGCACCTGCGATCCAACTGGAAGAATGGTGTAAACACCGGTGGCCGTATTCAAATGGTATGGCTCTTTGGTATCATTGGTGTTTTTGTGTTGCTGCTGGCGTGCATCAATTTTATGAATCTGAGTACGGCACGCTCAGAAAAGCGATCGAAGGAAGTAGGCATTCGGATGACGATTGGTTCCTTACGCAGCCAGTTGATCAATCAGTTTCTGAGTGAGTCCTTTTTAGTGGTGCTATTTGCTTTTGTGTTAACACTGGGTGTTGTCTTTTTATCGCTGCCCTGGTTCAATGACCTCACACGAAAGCAGATGATCATTCCCTGGAGCAATCCTGTCTTCTGGATGTGGAGTGCCTTGTTCACAGTGATCACCAGCTTGCTGGCGGGTTCTTACCCTGCGCTTTATTTGTCTTCTTTTCGTCCTGTCAACGTACTGAAAGGTACATTCAAGATAGGGCGTTTTGCCTCGTTGCCACGCAAGGTGTTGGTGGTTATTCAGTTTACGGTTTCCATTACCCTGGTCATTGGCACGATCATCGTCTATCAGCAGATTCAGTTTAGCAAGAGCAGGCCCACCGGTTATGAGAGGGAAGGACTGGTGATGATCTCCATGATGTCGCCTGAGTTTTTTGGTAAAGGTGATGTGCTGCGCACAGAACTGAAAACCGCCAATGTGATCGAAGAGCTTGCGGAAGCTTCCAGCCCGATGAGTTACATCGGCAGTAACAGCGGTGGCTTTGGCTGGGAAGGTAAAGATCCCAACCTTCAGTCCGACTTTGGTAATATATGGGTGACACCGGAGTATGGAAAGACGGTGAACTGGAAGATAAAACAAGGACGTGATTTCTCGCGTGACCGTGTTACCGATTCGAGTGCCGTAATTTTAAATGAAGCAGCCGTTAAGTACATGAATGTAAAAGACCCGGTGGGCATGGAAATTACCTGGGGTACTCCGAGGTATCAGGTGGTGGGTGTTGTTGAAGACATGGTGGTAGAATCTCCCTATAAACCCATACGGCCAACAGTTTACTTTATGTCAAATGCCAATACGGAATGGTATTTTCTGAAATTAAATCCGAATAAAAATACATCCGAATCGATGGCGGCTGTTGAAGCAGCATT
>JAHEZH010000005.1 GCA_023251155.1 Flammeovirgaceae bacterium
TCCACGTACACATTGTAGTTACTCACATAGGCGACTTTTGTTCCATCATTGGAGAACTTGGCAAACATTAAAGAGGAGGAAGGCAGACCTGAGCCCAGCTGGCGAAGTTGTTTTGTTTTCAGATCAAGCACCCAATAGTCGCCACGGGTGTCCAGGCGCCATACTTTTTTGGTGTTGGTGTAGATGAGCACTTTGCTCTGGTCTGGTGAGAACGAGAAGCTTCTGATGGCAAGGCTGTTTTGGCCGGCAGGCGTAAGATCGGCCTTGGAGATCACTGTTTTTCTGCTGTTGTCGGCCAGTGAATAGCTCACAATTCCGTCTGCCTCGGTGCGGTAATAACTGTTGCCCTCTTTGGTCCATTTTATTCCCTGCTGGGCAAAGGAAAACAGGGACACGACCAGAAAGAGAGTGAGTAGGGAGTTTCTTTTTATTCTGCCGATAAGAATCATACCATTAGATTGTTTGGATAATGCGCAATAAAGGTAAGATTCATCAGGATATTTTCACTACCCGTGTTTTTGTGAATTAATAAACGTACCTTTGCCGCCGAAGAAGTACAATTAATGAAATGTCTATCAGTGAGGTGCGGTACAAGGCACCTGGTACTCATGGATGTTTTGCATGAGTACGATCTCACCATCAGGGAGGCAAGCAAAGTGCTTGCAGCAGGTGAGAACCAGATATAACCATTTTAACAATGAAATCATTTGCAGACCTTGGTCTATCCAAGGGACTTGTGGAATCTGTGCAGTTGCTCGGATTCGAATCGCCTACACCTATTCAGGAACAAGCGATCCCCGTATTATTAACCGGTAACCGTGACTTTGTAGGTCTTGCCCAAACCGGGACCGGTAAAACAGCCGCCTTTGGTCTGCCGCTATTGGACCTGGTCGATGACAAGAGCAACGACACGCAGGCATTGGTGCTGGCACCTACCCGCGAGTTGGGTTTACAGATCGCCAATGATCTCGAAAACTTTTCTGAAAAAATCAAGCGCTTCAATATTGTAGCGGTGTATGGCGGTGCCAGCATCAGTGAACAGATACGTAAAGTAAAACGGGGTGCTCAGATCATCGTAGCTACACCGGGTCGTTTGATCGATCTGATCGACCGTAAGGCAATCAACCTCAGTTCCATCAAGTACGTGGTATTGGATGAAGCCGATGAAATGCTGAACATGGGCTTTAAGGATGACCTGGATAAGATTCTGTCGTTTACTTCGAAAGAAAAAGCGACCTGGTTGTTCTCGGCTACGATGCCGCGTGAAGTGCGTTCGATCATGAAGAACTACATGACCGATCCGTTCGAGCTGCAGGTAGGTGAGCAGAACACCGGTAACGTCAACATTGAGCACGCCTACGTAGTGATTCAGGACCGTGACAAGTACCTGGCGCTGAAACGCATTCTCGATTATACACCCGATATTTTCGGGTTGATCTTCTGCCGCACCCGTATCGACACTCAAAAGGTAGCCGAGATGCTGATGAAAGACGGATATAATGCCGATTCATTGCATGGTGATCTGACACAACAACAGCGTGACCGCGTAATGGTGCGATTCCGTCAGCGCGATTTGCAGATACTGGTGGCTACTGATGTGGCGGCACGTGGTATCGATGTGGACGACATCACTCACGTGATCCATTTGAATATACCTGATGAAATGGAATTCTATACGCACCGCAGCGGACGTACTGCCCGTGCCGGTAAGAAAGGTATCTCCATTGCCATGATTTCGAAAAGAGAGCTGGGCAAGGTAAAGCAGATTGAAAAGACATTGAAGTCGACCTTCCGACGGATGATGGTTCCTACCGGGCCGGAAGTGTGTCAGAAACAATTGCTTTCGCTGATGCATAAGGTGCATGAAGTGAAAGTAAATGAATCGGAAATTGAAGCATTCCTGCCGCAGGTGTACGAGGCCTTGAAAGGATTGACAAAAGAGGAACTGATCAAACGATTTGCTTCCATTGAATTCAATCGCTTCCTGGATTACTATCGCAATGCACCGGATCTGAATACCGAAGGCGGTAAGCGCATGGACGGTGAAGGTGGCGATCGTTATGCCGCTGCAGGAGGCACACGCTTCTTCATCAACCTGGGGCGTATGGATGGAATTGAAAAAGCACAGATGCTGGAGTTGCTCGATGATTTCTGTGGCTTGGAGAAAAAAGACATTGGCAAGATTGACCTGAAGGGTGCTTATTCGTTCTTCGAAGTAGAGAAAGAAAAGGCAGAACAGGTATTGAAAGGCTTTAAGGGCGGAGTGGAGTACCAGGGCCGTCAGGTACGTGTAGAAGAAACCAGCGACTCAGGTGGCGGTGGCCGCAGAAGCAGAGGGGGTGATCGTGACGATTCATCTTCTCCCCGCAGAAGCGATGGCCCTCCGAGGCGTGAGCGAAGCGGAAGCGGTGGTGGAAGCTACTCCGATCGCAGAAGGTCCGACAAGCCATCCTATGGTGGCAGCCGTTCCGAAAGAGGAGGATCTTCTTCAGGTCGCTCGTATGCTGACAAAAGCAGCAAGCCCACCTCATCGTCATCGGCTCCTTATTCCGAAAAGAAGCACGACCGGACCAATAAGAAATGGGATTTTTGATTTTTTGAATTAAGTGATAGAAGTGAAAGGGTTGATCGAAAGGTCAACCTTTTTTTTATGGTCGTGTTTAACCGTGGTCTGTGATGCACAGGCCAAGGTTATTTCTTACAGTAATCCATTATTTATAATTCAACGGAGGCGGGCCATCCGGTACCAGGCCTTTATATACATGATCGCCTTTGCGTTGTCTGAATTCTGCTTTAATCGCTTCGATCTTTTTCGGATCTTCCAGGATGTCCGCCATCGTCATTGCCAGCGTCTTTGACGAATGCAGTAATCCTTTGTGTCCTATCGACATACCGCCACATGCCACTACGGCCCATGAATGCCACGGTGTTCCGATGGGGGCAGTGGCCGTGCTTAACCGCACAACCGGTACAATCCAGCTCACATCGCCTACATCCGTGGAGCCACCCATACCGGCGTTGGCTGTTTCTTCCAGCGGTTCTACTTTGCTGTGCAATCCTACCTGCGGCTTGCCGGTGCTCTCCTGTATCTTCCTGGCGAATAGCTGTTCTTCTTCCGTGTAGCGGATGGGTCCCAATAGCTCCAGGTTCTGCTGTACCAGTGCTCCGCCTGTACGGTTCACCAATACTTCATAGATACCCGACACCAGCGAAACTTTATAGTCAACATTGGCCATGATAGCCGCTCCACCTGCCATCTTCTTCACCCGCTCGTATACTTCATCCATACCTGCGCGTGTATTGTCGCGCACGCGCACCCAGATGCGCGCGTAATCCGGCACTACATTAACTACCTGGCCGCCATCCTGTATGTGGTAATGTACCCGTACGGATGGCTTGATGTGTTCACGCATGGAGTTAATACCATGGGCATACAGCTCCAGGGCATCCGATGCACTTCTTCCATTCCACGGATCAGCTGCAGCGTGAGCAGCCTGTCCATAAAATTCGACTGTAAAGTCAACCATGGCCAGTGAGCTTTGCACACCTGCTCTGGTTTCGGCAGCCGGGTGCCAGTCCATACATACATCGAGATCATTGAAAAGACCTGCACGTGCCATCCAGAGTTTGCCAAAGAACTTTTCTTCTGCCGGTGTACCGAAAAACTTGACCGTTCCTTTCAGCTTACCCTGAGCCATCAGTTCTTTGATCGCAATGGCGGCACCCAGACTGGCCGTACCAAAAAGATTGTGACCACACCCATGCCCCGGCTCACCTACGTGGATGGGATCTTTGGTAGGTACTGCCTTTTGAGAAAGACCCGGCAATGCATCAAACTCACCGAGTATGCCGATCACCGGGCTACCGCTACCGTAGGTAGCAATGAACGCCGTAGGCATTTCGGCAACGCCCCGTTCTACTTTGAAGCCATTGGCTTCTGCATAGTCGGCAAGAAGTTTGGACGAAGTGGATTCATGGAAAGCGGTTTCTTCCGCGGCCCATATCTTATCACTGATGGCGATGAGGTCCGCCGAGTGTTTGTTTACCGATTCAAGGATGGCGGTTTTGTTGGCCGTGATTTTAGGTGCCGCTGCTTTTTTCTGTGCTTGTACCAAGCCCGCAGTAAACACCAGCATCACCGCAAAGAATAGTTTTGCTCTCATGATCATAGGTTTAGGTTGTCACAATAAAGTGAAAAGCCATCATTAAATGATTGCCTTTGAAATAAAATTGAATCAGAAATGAAATAACGGGTCGGCTAACGACACACAAACGTTTGAAGCTCGCCATGTTGCACAGCTACTGTCGCTCAATGCTGGAGGGAATTGGATAAATCAAGGATTAACGGGAATAGGTATATTCGTGCTGCGCAGAATTTTTTCAATGAAGAAGAAGTTAATACTAGGAGTAATGCATTACCAACAAGTAATTCTCCTTCCGGTGAGTTTTATACTCACCCTACCTTCATCGATCGTAAATCGATAAAAGACAAAGGGTAGCTTAACACAGCCACCCTTTGCCTATCATTTATCTTAAAAGAACATGACTACCCATTAATCGCATCGTACACCACTACTCGCTCCCACAGGTGGGAGTGTTCTTTGATGAACTTCTGGTGGATGGGATGATCCTGGTAGGTTTTCTGATCTTGCTCGTTATCGAAGAACATCACCTCCGATACCGCAAAACTATTGTCCACCACATCACGCTTTTCAGTAGAAGCCGGAATGCCTACATGCAGCATTTTGATGGTTTCTATTTTGCCTAATGTCTTCACACCGGCGACCAACTTATCACGGTCTTCTACGGAGGAAGGATTCTTCAGCCAGAAGATCGCGTGGTGTACCAATACTTTCTTTTCTTTTTTCTGATCCATGGGCAATGCATTTACTGATGCCCCTAAAGTTAGCAACGATGCGCTGGCAATGAATTTTCTGCGGGAAGATTTCATACGTTTATTTTTAATAATTAAATAAATACCTGTCCGGTCGACAGGTAAAACGACTACGGAAAGATAATCAGTTATTAGTATTCATAACGAGTACGAAATAGAATAAAGTCTTTCTGCTATCTTACGAACGTGTTTGTGACTGTATTCATCTGATCTTTTTATGAAGATACTTCTGCTTCCACTGATCTTTTTTTATTCGTTGGCCATTCCGCTCGCTGCTCAAACCATCTCTCCCGAGCTACTCACCCGCAAATGGAATGCGCAATGGCTTACCTCCGATGATACGGGTGAAGAATATGGTGTCTATCATTTTCGCAAGACCATCGCGCTGGCATCAACGCCGGCTTCTTTTGTTGTCCATGTTTCCGGTGACAACCGGTATCAGCTCTTTGTAAATGGTACACTGGTTGCGTTGGGCCCCGCCCGTGGTGATCTGTACCACTGGAATTTTGAAACGGTCGATATTGCTTCGTACCTGAAAGCAGGAAGTAATGTACTCGCTGCTGTAGTCTGGAATTCCGGAAAGCAACGTGCACTGGCGCAGGTTTCGTTTCGCACCGGGTTTATACTGCAGGGGAATACCGCGCAGGAAGAAGTGGCCAACACCAACGCAAGCTGGAAGTACCTGAAAAACAGAAGCTATACACCACTCACGCCCGATCTCACCTATACCTACTATGCACTCGGTCCGGGGGAGCATGTGGACTATACCTACTATCCCTCCGGGTGGGAAACGGCATCGTACAATGACAGTGAATGGACTTCACCTCAGATTGTTTCCGGCGGATTGCCCAAGGGGGTGTTCGATTGGTTTTCTAACTGGATGCTGTTGCCCCGCGCTATTCCGCAGATGGAGTTGACACCACAGCGCTTTCAAAGTGTACGGGAAATAAGTGGTATAAAATCGCCTAAGGAATTTCCTTCTGCGAAAGCAGGCATTGAAATACCGGCCCATACAAAAGTCACGTTGCTGCTGGACCAGGGACATCTTACCAATGCCTATCCTGTTATTCAATTCAGTAAAGGAAAGCAGGCTGTCGTAGCTATTCAGTATGCCGAAGCCTTGTTTGTTGATGAAGGCACCGCCAAAAACTGGAAAGCGCAAAAAGCAAAAGGCAATCGCAATGAAGTAACGGGCAAACGCTTTGTGGGAGTGAAAGATGAATTCATTGCCAATGGAACGAGCGGCCAGAAGTTTAGTTCACTGGACTGGCGCACCTTTCGTTATGTGAAGATTCAGATGGAAACAAAAGAGGAACCCTTGGTACTCGATGATGTATCGAGTGTATTCACGGGCTATCCTTTTGTGCTGAACGCCAGGTTTGATGCGAAGGACAACGAACTGCAGAAAATTTTTGAAACCGGATGGCGCACGGCCCGTCTCTGTGCGGGAGAAACGTATGTGGATTGTCCGTATTACGAACAGCTGCAATACTTCGGTGATACACGCATTCAATGTATGGTATCGCTGTACAATAGTGGTGATGACCGGTTGATGCGCAATGCCATTGTACAAGGCGATCAGTCGCGTATAGCAGAAGGAATCACGTTGAGCCGTTATCCTTCTTCACTTGATCAGCAGATTCCGTTCTTCTCACTGTGGTGGATCGGCATGGTCTATGATTATCATTTGTATCGCGATGATGAAGCGTTTGTAAAATCATTTCTTCCCGGTGAGCGGAACGTGCTTGCTTTCTTTGCAAGGTATCAGCAAGCGGATGGACGTTTGAAAAATGTGCCGTACTGGTTGTTTACCGACTGGGCCGAAACAGGTGGATGGCATAGCGGTATTCCGCCAATAGGCACGGATGGCAGTTCGGCCGTGCTCGACTTTCAATTGCTTCTGGCGTACCAGACTGCCGCTAAACTGGAAGAAGACCTGGGGTTGAAAGAACTGGCTGCCAGGTACCGTGAGGAAGCTAACCGCCTTGCGCAATCCATAGAGAAAGCCTATTGGCAGGAAGACCGTCAATTATTCTTTGATACCAGCGATAAGAAGCAGGCCTCACAACATACCAACACACTGGCGGTACTTACCGATATCGTGAAAGGAGCGAAGATGGAAGAAGTGATGATCAGAACCCTTGCCGATACCACCTTAACCCCCGCCACCATTTACTTTCAATACTATGTCAATCAGGCTTTGTCAAAGGCAGGTATGGGTGATATTTATCTTTCGCGATTGGGGGTGTGGAAAGAAAACCTGAAGCAAGGCCTTACCACCTGGGCAGAGATCAGTGATGTTAACCATGCACGTTCCGATTGCCACGCGTGGGGTGCAAGCCCTAACATTGAATTCTTCCGTATTGTACTGGGTATCGATTCCGGGTCTCCCGGCTTTAAAACCATTCGTATTCAACCGCATCTCGGTACACTGAAGCAGGCCTCAGGCACCATGCCGCATCCGAAAGGAGCGATCAGTGTGAATTACTCCTCGGACAAAAAAGGAAAATGGACAGCGGTGATTGCTATCCCTACCGGCACAACGGGTCGTTTCGTGTGGAAGGACAAAACGTATTCCCTGGCATCGGGTGTGAATACCCTTGCGTTGTAATCTGAATTATTCCAGGTGGATAGCATGATGACCCATTTAGGTATAGCGCTCAGTACCTTCATGGTTACGAACATTGATGACCTGCTTATCCTCAGTATTTATTTTGCCAGCCCTGACTACAAGACACGAAGTATCATCCTGGGGCAGTACCTCGGAATCGCATCCCTCATCGTAATCAGTCTCACCGGTTTGATCATCGGCAATATTCTTGAGCCGCATTGGGTGAGTTTATTGGGGTTGCTTCCGTTTTTACTAGGTATAAAAGACGTACCTGGCCTGCTCAAGAAGGACGAGGCCGAGGATGAGCCAGCCGCAAAGCGAAGTCAATGGCCATTTCTCCATGTGGCGTTAGTCACGATCGCGAATGGGGGAGATAACATTGGTGTATATGCGCCATTGTTTGCCCATGTGAACAAGATGCAGATCCCGTTATATGTCATTACCTGGCTGGTGCTGACTGCATGCTGGTGTGCACTCGCATTCGCGGTGGTGAAACATCCCCGCATCAAAATGCTATTTGCTAGATTTGGGAAGTTGATTCTTCCCGTTTTCCTTATCTTGCTTGGCTCATGGATAATGAGTGATTTTATAACCTGGCTCTTTCTGAATTGATGGATGATGAAAAAAATACTGATGTCTTTATGTATGGTCGCTGCAGTGCATGCTTTCGCGCAAAGCAAAAAGCAGGTAGCCATTACCATTGATGATGTACCATTTACTCAATGGTCGGATGCTACGCCTCTTCAGGTAAAAAAGGCGGCCAACGAAAAACTGCTTCAGGTGTTCACTGCCGGAAAAGTACCTGTCACCTTATTTATTAATGAGATCACCCTGCAGGGAACAGAGGAAAAAGCCAGAATAGATGTGCTGGCAAAATGGCTGGAGAACCCGTTGGTGACAGCAGGGAATCACGGTTATCAACACGCTAACTTTAACACTACTTCCGTTGATGATTTTCAGCAGGAAGTGGTGAAAGGTGAAGTGATTACAAGGCAACTGCTTTCCAGGTTCAAAAAGCCTTTGAAGTACTTTCGCTTTCCTTACAATGCCACCGGTAAAGACAGTGTTTCCCGTTTCGCGCTGGAAGCGTTTCTGAAAAGCAAAGGATACATCAGTACACCGTTTACTATTGAAAGCCAGGATTATTCTTTTGCTTCCCGCTATCAGAGCGAACTGGACAAAGGAGCTACCCAGGCAGCAGAACAAACCGGTCGCGACTATGTAGCCTACACGTTAAAGACGTTTGCGTACTTTGAAAAAGTGACTCAGGAGCAATACGGCAGACCGATTGCCCAGATTTACCTTTGTCACGATAACCAGCTCAATGCCGATTACATGCCACTGCTGCTGGCGGAACTAACGAAGGCAGGTTATGATTTTAAAAGCCTTGATGAAGTGATGCGTGACCCTGTTTATCAGTCGACCTCCTGTTATACCGGACCTTACGGATTCTCCTGGTTGTATCGCTGGGAGAAAGACCTGAAGAGAAGAAGGGAAATGATGATGGGGCAACCGGAGATGGACACCCCCATTGAACCAAAAAAGAATTGACATGAATCTGCTACCGGAACATCAAACAGTATTGAAAGGACTTCATGGAAAAGGAGGCACGGGCAATGTCAATGAGTTTTTAGCAATTGGTGCACCTGACTTTGATCGTGGTTTTACTGTCGCCAACGACATGCAGAACCTGGATCTGGTGAAGCTGTTGTATTCGAACTTCAATAAGAACCTGGTGGTAGTCGAATGGACGCTGTTGGGCGAAAGCGAATTCGGGAAGCGGGTATGAAACCGAAGGCCATCTTCCACTGGAGCGGAGGGAAAGATTCTTCCCTGAGCTTGTACAAAGTCCTTCAACAGCAGGATTACGAGGTGATGTCTTTACTCACCAGCGTGAGTGAACAATACCAGCGCATTTCCATGCATGGTGTGCGTACGGCATTGCTTCATCAACAAGCCGAACGTATTGGTATACCATTACAAAAAATGCAAGTCCCCGATATGCCTTCCATGGACGCATATGACGCAGCAATGTTTACCACGTTGAGTGCTTGTAAATCACGCGGTGCGGAAGCCGCCATCTATGGCGATATTTTCCTGGAAGATCTCCGCAAGTACAGGGAAGATAAACTGGCTGAAGTAGATCTGAAACCTGTTTTTCCCTTATGGAAGCGGTCAACCACTGACCTTATTCGTGAATTCATTGATCTCGGTTTCAAAGCCATACTGGTTTGCGTAAGCGAGAAACAGCTGGATAAAAGTTTCGTTGGCCGGATCATCGATCATGATTTTGTCAAGGACTTGCCGGCAGATGTTGATCCTTGCGGAGAGAATGGCGAGTACCATACTTTTGTTTTCGATGGCCCGATATTCCAACAACCGGTTCCCTTTACAAAAGGTGAAATTGTTTATCGAAGGTATGATTCCACGGAAGCAAAAGAAGGTAGCCCGTTTAATAACGGCTTCTGGTTTTGCGATCTGATTCCCTCAGAAACTACAGTGTAAATAAGAAGCCTGCCATGTTCTCCCATAGCAGGCTTCTTAAATTTCCGGTACACGTTACTTTATGCTCACCGGCACTTCCACGTTTTCCCAACGGAATGTAAATCCGGAAGCAGTCACATCAAATGCCAGTTTCTCAGTAAGCTTTGCTGACTTGGCGGGTTTAGCCGTTACGGTTAATACATTCTTGGCAGGATCAAAGTTGGCTTCGCCACTGCGTTTGACTCCCCTCTGTCCTGTCTCCGAGTTGAAGATGAATGTCCATTCTTTCTCTCCCGGAATAGCAAACAGCGAATACTTGCCGGCCGCCAACGTCTTGCCCTCAATTTTTACTTCTTTGTCCGTTTCAAAAAGGGTAGCCTCGTTCGCACCGAGTCGCCATGCTTTTCCATAAGGAGCCAGCGAGGCGGTAGTCCATACGGCTCTGCCTTTTACCGAAGGGCTGCTGTAATTGATCGTAATAGTGGCTGCACCGATCTTGCCGGTTGCTGTAGCCGGAGGACTTGGGCGTGAAGCCTTGTCTCCCTGAGCAAATAATGTAACCGATAGCAGCATGCATACCGCTGCAACTAAAACGGGTTTTGTTATCAACGTGCTTTTCATATTCATTTTAAATGGTTTGTAATGAAATGTAGTTCAATTTTTAGTGGCAGGTGAGAGCGATTAGATGAGTGGTCTTTTTCTTAGGTGTAGTTCCTTCTTTCTGTGTTGCCTGATGATGTGTACATCACGAAGGCGGAGGAGTACTCACCCCGCTTTCGTGATTTTTTGTGATGCAATATTGCCGCTATACAATGGTCTTCACCAATCCTCCGTCAGCACGCAGTGCGGCACCGTTGGTTGCTGATGATAACGGGCTTGACAGGTAGGTAACCAGGTTGGCAATTTCATCCGTAGAGGCAAAACGCCTGATCAGTGAAGTAGGTCTGGCTGTTTCAAAGAAAGAGGTTTCTGCCTGCTCTGGTGTTATGTTTTTATTCCTGGCTAAGTCAACGATGAAATTACCCACCCCTTCTGATTTGGTCGGGCCAGGAAGTACGGAGTTTACCGTTACGTTAGTTCCTTTTGTCAACTCCGCCAGCCCGCGGCTTACGGCCAGCTGTGCGGTTTTGGTCATGCCATAATGAATCATCTCTTCTGGTATATGAATAGCCGATTCGCTGGAAATAAAGATGATACGACCCCAGTTGGCTTTCAGCATCTTTGGAAAATAATGACGGCTCAGGCGTATGCCGCTCAGTACGTTTACTTCAAAGAAGCGGAGCCAGTCTTCATCGGGTATGTTGATAAATTCTTTCGGTTCGAAAATACCCACGTTGTTAATCAGGATATCCACATCCGGAATCTGTGTTAGTAACTGACTGATCTCTTCCGGTTTAGAAAAGTCAGCAATAGCGGACTGCACATGGCCAAAAGGTTTCAACTGGCGGAGGGCAGCATCTACTCGGTCTTTGGTGCGGCCATTGATATAGACAGTAGCCCCTTCCTGCAAAAGTTGTTTCGCTATACTGAATCCGATCCCGGCAGTAGAGCCGGTAACAAGAGCGGTTTTGTTTTTAAGTTGTAAGTCCATAATGATTACTAGTTGTTTAATCTGTTATCTAGTTGTCTCTTTTACTTCTCTCTTACCATAGTCGGTGTCCTCACAGACTACCGTGCTTGATACTCATTTCGTTCTGTGGGGACACAGGCCGAGGTGATGAGCCGAGGTGATGATTTGTACTTTTGTTTATTACTGCCAAGTAACAAAAAACGATTTAGGATTAGTTCACTTAGGCAACAATGAATGTTATACAATTACTTGATATCGTTGGTTATTTGCTTATCTCCTTGGCTCTGTGGTTCACCCGCCTCCGTAGTTGATACTCATTTCGTTCTGTGGGGACACAGACCGAGGAGAGAGCTTTTTATAAGTTTCCGTCTGTGAGGACACAGGCCTAGGTGTGTAGAGTAACCGAGGTGTGTATGTGAATGAATGATTGACTTTGTTATCGGTTTATTAATTTGGACTGACAATAAAAAAGCACCACACGGATTAGCGTGTGGTGCCTGAATGATTCGAGTGAAAGAAACTGAACTATGCCTTCTTCTTCACTTCATAGCCTTTGATACCGTAATAAAAAATAAACAGGTAGCATACTGCCGGGAAGAGAAACGCTTTTTGATATCCGATAGCACTCACGATAATTCCCATCACCGGAGTAAGCACGGCACCACCTACGATAGCCATTACTAATAACGAAGATCCCTGGCTGGTGTATTTGCCAAGATCTTTGATTGCGAGTGTGAAGATGGTCGGGAATAGAATAGAGTTGAACAATCCGATTGCCAGTACTGACCAAAGTGCAACATCACCTGAACTAAATACGGTTGTGATTAGGAGACCAACAACAATAATGGAGAATACCGCAAGTGTTCTGGCGGGCATTGATTTGCCGACCATAAATGCAATACAGTTTCCTGTAATTAATCCAAGAATTATCATGGCAACGGATACGTCACCCGTGATCAGATATGCGGAGAATACAGCGATAACGGCGATAATCGCCATCGCACCATACTTTTGATTTTGATTACGGTCAGTTAATGAAACAGCTCCAATGAATCGTCCTACCATGGCACCGCCCCAATAGTAGGCGATGTAACCTGCGGCAGTTGCCTCATTGAAACCTAACAGCTCATCAAAATATTTCACCAGGTAACTTCCTATTGCTACTTCGCCACCTACATACATGAAGATACCGATTACGCCTAATGTGAGATGAGAGAATTTCAAAACACCTAATCCCTTTTCAATGGTTTCGCCCGTGAACTTAGGAAGTTTGGATAGTTTGATGATGACAGCAAGCACCAATAATGTTCCCGCAAGGAAAAGGTAAGGGGTCTTTACGGCATCAGCCGTCATGTGTTCTTTTCCACCGACCGCTTCAAAAATTAATTTTCCGCCAATGATAGGAGCAATGGTCGTACCGAATGAATTGAATGCTTGTGTTAAGGTAAGTCGGCTGGAGGAAGTAGCAGCGTTTCCCAGCAAGGCAACGTAGGGATTGGCCGCCATTTGCAGGATGGTGATACCCCCCGCCAATACAAACAACGCAATGAGGAAGATGCTGAACACTTTCATCTCTGCCGCAGGATAGAAAAGCAGGCAACCTATGGCTGCAGTAATCAACCCGACGATGATACCGTTCTGATAGCCAATTTTTGCCAACGGGTCTCCGATGTTGGAAGAGATGAGGAAGTACGCCAGCGACACAAAGAAGTAAGCGCCAAAGAAGGCCGATTGAATAAAACCCGCCTCCGCCGGACTGAGTTGAAAGATCCCCTGCAAATAAGGAATCAGGATATCATTCATACAGGTAATAAATCCCCACATGAAAAAGAGTGTGGTAAGGATGATGAGGGGAAGGGTGTAGTTGCCCTTTTCATTATTTCCGGTAGCGGTGGATGCACTGACAATGGAGGCCATAAAAATGATTTAAATCGATTTAACGGTGGCGAATTTGCACTATTTTGAGTTGACAAAAAAATGTACCGCCCCTGTTTCTCCGCTTTTAAGCTCGAATAGCCCTGTATTCCGCCACTCATCCCCAATTGTGATAATACGATCAGGGATTTTATATTATTGTGTAGTATAAACACATTGATAACACTACTACATTACCTATGATGAAGAAATACAGTACGATGGCCTTTGCCTTGTTCTTCGCTTTCGGTGCCTGGAGCCAGAAGGTCGTAACCGCACCGCTTCTTACCGGAGAAAATGTGGCCGTCACACCCACCGAAGCGGGTAAAGTGCGCGGCTATATTCACAATGGCATCTATACCTACAAGGGAATTCCGTATGCACAAGCCCAGCGTTTTCAGCCTCCCGTCAAAGTGAAGCCATGGGAAGGGGTAAGAAGTTCGCTCACTTATGGCCCCGTGAGCCCGTTGATCAACCCCACTACTCAGGTTATGGATGAAAGTGAATTCCTGTTTCACCACGATTGGGGATATCCCAACGAAGACTGTCTGCGCCTGAATGTATGGACGCAAGGACTTAATGACGGAAAGAAACGACCGGTAATGGTATGGCTGCATGGTGGTGGTTATACCGCCGGGTCATCGCAGGAGCTTCCTTCGTATGATGGGGAAAGCATCAGCAAAAAAGGAGATGTTGTTTTAGTGTCCATCAATCATCGGCTTAACATTCTCGGGTTTCTTGACCTGTCTGAATACGGAGAAAAATACAAGGCGTCAGCCAATGTAAGCGTGCTGGATATGATCGCGGCCTTGCAATGGGTGAAAGCAAACATTGTCCACTTCGGTGGTGATCCCAACAATGTGACTATTCTTGGCCAGTCGGGCGGAGGTGGAAAAGTAACCCTGCTGATGAGTGCTCCTTCCGCCAAAGGATTATTTCACAAAGCAGTCGTGCAAAGCGGTATCTGGGCCAACTATGGCGAACAGCAGGTCACCAGGCGTGTAGGTGCCGCCGTGCTGAAGGAGTTAGGTATCCTTCCTTCGCAGGTAGATTCCATTCAAAAAGTACCTTACGAAAAGCTGGCCGCAGCAGGACAGCGTGCCTTGAAGAAAGTAGAAGATCAGCTGAAAGCAGAAGGCAAGCCTGTTCCGGGTTTTGGTTTCGGATTGGGCTGGGGGCCAACCATCGATGTGACGCTCCCTTATCACCCTTCGGATGCGAGAGCGCTGGCGTTATCGTCCGATATTCCATTGATTATCGGCTCTACTAAAAATGAATTCATGAATTCGTTGCGTAACCCGGCATTGCGCAAAGCCTCTGCCGAGGAGATAAAGGCCTACATTCAAAAACAGTATAGTGACAAAGCGGATGCGTACATCGCCGCAGTGAAGAAAGCCTACCCGAATGACACCCGCCCGAATGACTTGATTGATATCGATGGCTTCTTCCGGCCAGGGATGGTGGCCCAGGCCATCGCTAAATCAAGCAGCAGTACTGCACCGGTGTATTCTTATCTCTTTGCATGGCAGTCGCCCGTTATGGATGGAGCGTATAAGGCCGTGCATTGCATGGAGATTCCTTTCACGATGAACAACATTGCACGCTGTGAAGAAATGACCGGTGGCGGCAAGGAGGCGTATGTGCTGGCGGATAAGATGAGCCAGGCATGGATCAACTTTGCACGCACAGGCAATCCCAATCACAAAGGCTTGCCGGTATGGCATAACTATTCTGAAAGTAATGGAGCTACGCTGATTTTTGATAATCAGTGCGTGGAAAAATATAACCACGATAAAGAAGTGCTGGCCTTGATGGCACAACCGGGACGTTAGCATTTATCTTATTTATTCAACAGAATGATATGAAAACAAATCGCAGAGACTTTATTCAAAAAATGGGGTTAGGCACAGCCGCTTTAGGTTTAGGCACTCCCGCTTTGGCTACTTCGTCTTCCTCCGCAGAAGAAATAGCAGATGACAAGAATGATGGCCCGGTACTTCAGATCGGTGACCACATCGCGGTAGCCGATACCGCGTATGGTAAAGTACGTGGCTATGTGCTGCGAGGTATCACTACCTTCCTGGGTATTCCGTATGGTGCCGATACTTCTGGTGAAAACCGTTTCATGCCACCGCAGAAACCCAAGCCGTGGACAACCATTTATCCGGCTATCTGGTGGGGCAACACGGCTCCGCAAAACATGGAGAAGCGTTATGCGAATGCGTACTATTCTTTTTCAGATCACTGGAACTACGATGATGTGAGTGAAGATTGTCTGCGCATCAATGTATGGACTCCTGCTATTAATGACGGAAAGAAGCGGCCGGTATTAGTATGGTTGCATGGCGGAGGTTATACCAATGGTAATGGAATAGAGCAGGATGGATACCATGGTGAAAACTTCAGCCGCAAGGGAGATGTGGTCTTCTGCTCACTCAATCATCGGCTGGGGCCAATGGGGTACGCCAACTTCGCAGGTGCAGATAAGCGGTTTTCGGCTTCCGGTAATGTGGGTATGCTGGATATCGTGGCTGCGCTGGAGTGGGTGCGTGACAACATCAGTAACTTTGGGGGCGATCCGGGTAATGTGACGATCATGGGGCAGTCGGGTGGCGGAGCCAAGGTGTGTGTGCTTACCGCTATGCCTTCGGCCAAAGGATTGTTTCACAAAGCCGTGCCGTTGAGTGGCTCTTCCCTGAAAGCAACGGAGAAAGAGGTTTCTGAAAAACTTGGAGCCTATGTGTTGAAAGAGGCAGGACTTACTTCATCGGAGATGGAGGTGTTGCAGAAGATGCCGTGGAAACAGTACTATGAACTGGCAACACGTGCCATGACGAAGTTGAGAGAAGAATTGAAAGCTCCGGTCGGGTTCAGTCCCGTGGTCGATGGTACGTATCTTCCCCAACATCCGTATGAGCCAGCTGCATCTTCATTGGCGAATGATATTCCGATGATGATCTGCACTACATTTAATGAGATGGCTCCCAGCCGCTCCGATGCGACACTTGAGAATATCGATCTGGCCGGAGTAAAAGAGAAACTGAAAGAACGCTTTGGTGATAAGACCAGTAACATTGTCGATTCGTACGCGAAGACGTTCCCCGATAAGAAACCGGTAGAGATCTGGTCGATGGTGGCGAGCAACCGGCAGAATGCCATAGCTCTTGCGGATTCCAAGTCAAAACAAAATGCCCCTGTCTATCTGGCCTGGTTTGGGTGGCAGCCCCCGTTGTTCGATAACCGCATGCGTGCCTTTCATTGTATCGATATCTGCTTCTGGTTTGATAACACCGATCTGATGTACACCCATACCGGTGGAGGTGCGCGCCCCAGGAGGCTGGCAGCTAAGATGTCGGCCTCCTTGCTGAAGTTTATGCGCACCGGTAATCCCAATGGCGGAGGCCTTCCGGCATGGACCGCCTATCATTCGGCCAACGGAGAAACCATGATTCTGGATGATCAGTCGGTATTGAAGAACGATCCGGATCGCGAAGCGAGGAAGGCTTTTGTGTAGAGTCGGGTAGATGTGAAAGTAGTTAACCGTTACCAGTGATAGCAGTATAATTCACGGGTGACGGTTAACCATGAGACAAATCACTATTTCTTAATCACCGCATCGCCCGATCCGGTGCTGATGTTGATACGGTTACTTCCGTTGGCTTTAACTACCGACTTCTGAATCATAGTACTGTTTCCTCCCTGATTGATTTCTTCTGTCTCGTCAAAATCAAAAGGAGCGATGATTTCTCCCTGATGCTTGCCTGCACGCATTACGATATCCCCTTTGATTTCGTTCCCATTAAAATCCAGTACGGCATTGCCTGATCCACTTCCGATGGCGATGTCGTGTTTAGGCGTTGCTGATAATATGATCTCCGCATCACCGGAACCGGTGTTGAAACTGCTTTTTCCGTTGAAGGTAATGTTGCGGCCTTCGATGTTTCCGCTACCGGTATTTGCTTTGATGGCTACCTGGCTATCCGTGAGGCTAAGATCACCCGATCCACAGCTGAGCGAAACTTCACCCTTACTATTGGCCAGCTTCATGTTTCCACTACCGGTATTGGCCGATAGGGTACCGTCAAAATGATCAAACGCCACATCGCCGGAGCCTGTGGTGCCTTTCAGCTTGCCTTTTATATTTCGAAAATCAAGATTGCCTGATCCTGTGGTAATGGTGAGATCGGATTTGAGATCAGCAACGTCAATGTCCCCCGAACCGGAAGTGAGCGCAATTTCTACCTCATCGGGTACGGTCAGTGTCCAGGTCGACTGGCCATTGTTGTTGCCTGATTGGAATTCTTCTTTGATCGTGAGCAGTTCTCCTTGTTGCTCGATCAAGGGGGTGTATCTTCCGGCTTCGTAGGTGTGTTTCAGATTAACCGTAACGGCACTGCCGCTGTTCTTACTTATTTTACAATCACCGGAAGCCGTGCTCATTTTTATCTTCTTAATACCGCTGAACGATTTGTTGAGATTGGTCTGAGCGCTTACCAGCAAAGGTAAAAACAGGGCCAATACGGCCATTCGTGTTATTTGCTTCATGTGATATCAATGGTTTAAAATGGATACTTTTTCCAAAAGACCGTGCTGTATGGAAAAGGATGCTTACCCTTTGTCAAATTCAATAATAAATTCCGCTCCTTTGTTTGGCTGCGATTCGCACCAGATTTTTCCATCCATCAGGTCAACGTATTTTTTGACGATGGAAAGCCCCAGTCCCAGTGAATTTTCTCCATCGGTAGGGCGGGCACTGAGCCGTTGAAATTTCTTAAACAGGTTTTGCAAATCCTCTGGGGTGAGGCCTTGCCCCTGATCACGCACGCTGATCTGAATTTTGGTATTTGCTGATTTTATACTCACCTCAATCTTTTTCCCTTTCTCTGAAAATTTGATCGCATTGGAAATGAGATTTTCCATGATCTGAATAAGAAAAAGAGAATCCCCTTTGATGACCTCCGTTTCAGAAGCAGAAGAAAACACCAGCGTGATTTGTTTCTTTTCCGCGCTCTTCTCAAACGTGCTCACCACCTGCCCCACCAGGTTAGTGATGGTGATTTCTTCGATCAGGAGATTAACGCGATTGCTTTCCACGGCATCAATGTCCAGCAGGTTGGTGATCATTTTATTGAGCCTTACCGAAGAGTCATTGATTTGCCGGATGATCATTTTCTGATCTTCATTCAACGAAGGGTACGTTAAAAGAAAAACCTGTGCTAATCCCTGCACGTGATTGATGGGCGTACGCAGGTCATGCGCCAGTATCTTGATCAGGTTGTTTTTCTCCTCATCAATCGTCATGAGGTGGCGATTTCGTTTTTCCAGCTGCTCGCTTTTCAGTTCGATGTTTTGCTGCTGTGCTTCAATCTTTTTTTTCTGCTGGTTTCGCTTGCGATAAAGAATAATAATTACCCCCAGGGAAAACAACGTAGTGCCGGATAACCCGATCAGCACATTGCGGGCCTGCTCTTCTTTTTCAATTTTCACGGACTTGCTCACCAGGTCTTTTGATTGAATTTCTTTCTCCTTGGTGAGCAATGCTACCGGTGCGTTTGACTGGCGTGCAAAGTTTTCAACAAATAAATAAAGGTCACGATCAATATAGTGCCCGATGATTTGCTCTGTCTTTGCCTTGGATTTAGTATCTGCAAAGTAATCGTTCCAGGGCTCGGCCCAGTCGCTGGTTTTAGGATAGATGATGCCATAGCCAGTGCGGATAATCGGAAAAATATTTTGTCTTCTTACTTTAATGGAAGGATTTTTACTGAACATCATTAAGTAGATGGGCAGATCGATGAAGGCAAAAGAATCATTTCGGTCGGAGATGCTGGTGACGATGTTTTCGCTGCTGGGAATGTAATGGATAGGGAAGGACAGGTTTTTCTCTTCCCTCAGTTTTTGGAGGTCCTGCTCGTACGTGGTTTCCTTTATCGCGATGGCTGTCAGTTTTGAGAACAACGCATCAAACTCTTCGGCGCTTTTTACGATGGGAATATTCTGACTTGAGATCAGAACACAAATGTCCTTCATGTAAGGAGGAGTGAATCCTACCTCTTGTTCTCTTTCCGAAGTAATGGAGAATGCAGATACACCAAAGACTCCTTCCTGGCGGCTATTACGAATGGTGGCATAGGTATTACCAAAATCGGTTGCTTCCGTCCATTTTACGGTGATGTTTACCCGGTACTTTTCTTTTACATATCTTTTAAATTCTTCGATCAGCTCTACTTCAATTCCTTCCATGCGGCCCATTTCATTTTTATAAACAAAAGGGCGCGATTCGTACCAATACACCTCAATTAATCCTTGCTTTGCCTTTTTTACTTCTTTCCAGGTAAGATGAGCCGTTTTGTTTCGTTGTGATGAAACAGCAAAAGCGATGAGGCAACATGCCATGCTCAGCATGAACCGGGCATGACGATGGTAGAAAGAGAAGTAGTTCACTTTGGTGGCAGGCTTCGGTTTGGAAATGTAGAGATGATTTACAAGAAAATAAAGCTACGGCCTTCATTTATGGTCGGGAATGATTAATGTTAGGGATATGAATAGGAGAAATGGATTGCTGTTGATCGTGTCATTGGTGTGGTGGAGTGCCAGTGCGCAAACGCTGGATGAAATCACCAGTATTGAGTTCCTCACCGCTACGCGCGGCTACCAGAAGCAGGTCACCATGACCAGTAAAACGCTGACTATTAAAACCGAAGACCATCGCCGGCAGGGTAAGGCACCGGTGGTCCGCGAGATGAAGAAGTCCGATTGGGATAGCCTGCTGCACTCCTTAAAAGATGTTCCGCTTGCTGAAATCCCGCTTTTAAAGTCACCTTCCATGCAACGCGCTTCTGATGGCGCGCGGTCGTCTTCCATCTCCATTACCACCAAAGAAGGAGCGATCTGGAGCCACGAATTTGACAACGAAAGACCCCACGAAAAACTGCAACCGCTAATCAATGTGATAACAGCATTAGACAAGGATTAAATATCTCCGAAATCGATTGAAATGATGTTTTGTTTCGGTAAATTTCTCTCCTACCAAACTATTCGGAGCCATGAAAAAGAGAGTTGTGATTTTTGCACTTACCTTGTTGGCCTTACCGGTACTGGCACAGAAAAAAGTCAGTGAAGTCGATGCAATCAAAGCTGCTATCGAGAAAGAATCAAATGCATTTTTTGAAATCAACCATGATGCCTGGATGGACAGCTGGGTACATGCTCCTTACTCCTACTGGTCGTTTGTCGACTCGGAGGGTATGAGTCATTACGAAGGGTGGGATGCCATCGAGATCGGATTCAATGACTATTTCATTACCTCCAAGCCCAGCAACTCTAAAATTGAACGGCAGTGGCTGGAGACGCGGGTGTATGGTACGGGTGCTTTTGTTCGTTTCAAACAACGCATCATTACCAACGGTGTACCCGGAGTGGAGCAAACAGAGATACGCATTTTAGAAAAAGATAAAGACAAGAAAGACTGGAAGATTGTACTGGTGGGTGTGCTGAAGAAGAGCTGATGCCGGAACCCGGAGGCGGTTAATGTGAAGCTGTTGCGGATTAAGCGACAGCTTTCTTTTTGTAATGCGATTTCAATAGTAGTTTAGCCGTATGAAGAGAGAAGAACAGATTTCCTTATTGCTTGCTGCTTGGTTTGCCTATTCGCTATACCGATGGTCAATTACACTATCTACCATCTTTTCAGGCAGTGGTCTTTTGGGTTTCTCCTTCCAGATGATTTTTTATTGCTTAACACTATTGATCGGTGTGGGTGGCTTGCTTCAATTCTACTTCAGCCGATTTAAAAAATCACAACTACTGCGGCTTTATCTTATTTATGTGCTGGTAAGCTCATTGCTGGGATATATTCCTTCTGTTGCGCGTTTGTTTATGGGGGGTGATGAGTCATCCCTGTTTTTCATTCCTTTGATGATAGAAACGGCCGAACTGGTGATTAGCTTCTTTGCTTTATCCGTGCTGGCCACACATCGCACTCCCCGTGTACAGCAAAGTACCCAGGAGGACGGATTCGTTACCCTGCATTATGTGCCGGTATCAAAAGGTACACGATTCTTAAACCGGTTATTCGATGCCCTGCTGTTCATACTGATTATTTATCATTCATATCAATGGTGGGCGTACACATTCGAGTCGTTCTTTGACAACACCGGATATGAAGTAGTGCAGTTTATGATTGTACTCCTTGAGTATTTCCTGATGGTAGTGTACTATCTGATCATGGAATATTTTTTCCATACTTCATTTGGGAAGGTATTTACCCAAACCACCGTGATCAATGCGCAGGGAGGTTACCCTTCTTTTACTACTACATTGGTTCGTTCACTCTGCCGGTTGATTCCTTTTGACTCACTTTCTTTTTTATTCGGCAACGGTAGTGGGTGGCACGATCGCTTAAGCAATACGGGAGTTGTGGAGGATAAGTATGTGGATTAATTTATTTAGTAACTTATAGTTGTGAAAAAAGAACAAATAGTAGCGTTGTTACTCTCATCGGTTTTTGCTTACCGAACTATTCGCTGGCTGATAACTATTTACCAAACCAGTATGGAATATCATTACATACGTATGGAAACCATTCTCCATTTTGGTTTGCACCTGGCAGGTATTGCTGCATTGATTCAATACTTCGCCACCGCCTACAAACGTTCACAGTTTCTGCGTGCCTATCTGGTTTATCTCATCGTCATTATTTCAGTGGACCTGATTATTTCCTCTCTGATATTAACCACTTCTTTAGAAGAATCGAATCGCACCGCAAGGCTCACTGCGTATGTGATAGAGCTGGTTGAGATAATATTGTCATGTCTTTTGCTGAGTTTTTTGAAAAATAACAGAACACCTCAGGTATCGATTACTAAAAATGAAAACGGTGAACCTGTTAGTCATTATATTCCGGCATCTTTGCTTCAGCGTTTTTTCAACAGAGTGCTGGATATAGCATTGTTGGGGTATGTGGCTTATGCGAATTATGATTGGTGGCGCTATGTTGTTGAATCAATGCAGTATGAAATTCCTTATGGTGTTATATTTTTAACACATCCTTTTTTATTGTATGTTGTTTTAATAATCTATTACGTAGTAATGGAATATGCTTTTCGTACTTCGTTTGGTAAGATCATCACCGGTACTACCATTATTCGCGCGGCAGGTGGCTATCCTGGATTAGGGGCTATCATTGGTCGCACTTTCTGTCGTTTCCTTCCGGCTAACTCGATTTCATTTTTCTTTTATGATGACGAAAGAGGATGGCAAGATAGATTGAGTGGAACGGGTGTGGTGGAGGAAAGATACTTGTATCAACCGGATTTTATTGAGTAAAACCGAATCATCTTTTTTGTTAATTAATTATAGTATTTTCAATCACGATAGCCATTATTGAATGCAGCTACGGATTTATTTTTTTATTCTGTTTGTTACTTCCTATTACCCAACTGTCTTTGCTCAGAAGATTTCAGGTGCTCTTTATGATAGCATTACCCATCAGCCTGTAGCCTTTGCTTACCTTACCTTAGATGATCATCGTACGGGCACTGCCACCGATATCGATGGGAAATATATACTTAACCTGTCGCAGGGATATACCGGTAATGTTACCATTAGTCACATCAGTTATCAAACCAGAGTAATAGCAGCCGCTTCGTTGGCACGAACTCCCCATCGGATTTTAACGGCTGCCCGAAATCAATTACAGGAATTTGTTTTTAAAGCAGGTGAAAATCCCGCCTGGGGTATTATTCGAAAAGTGGTGGCCAACCGGCAAAAGCATGATCCCAAAAATCTGGACACCTATCAATACACTGCTTATAACAAAGTGACGGCCGCCTTATTAGGAAAAGCATTGAATATCGATTCACTGCTGCTGTTGGCAACGGTTAATGAAAAGCCATTGAATAAACAGCAGCGCGAGATGATTGAAATGGAGAACCTGGCTGAGAAACAACATGTGTTTATGTCGGAATCCGTAACGGAAGAGAAATTCAAAGCCCCCAACAAGAATTTTGAAAAACTGCTCACTTATAAAATCTCCGGCTTCAACTCTCCTTTGTTTGCTTCGCTGCCCACCGACTATCAACCTTTTGGATTGTACGATGAGCAGATTAAAATCGTAGCGCAGGATTATCTGAATCCTGTTTCAAAGAACAGCTGGAACAAATATGATTTTGAACTGACCGATACGCTTTACAATGAAAGCGATTCCATCTATGTGATTTCGTATGAACCGTTAAAAGGATCCACTTTCAATTCACTCAAAGGGCAGTTGTCGATCAGCACCCGCGGTTATGCCATTAAAAATATCATCGCCGAATCCACGGACCGGTTTGCCAAGATTGGCTTCCGTGTACAGCAGAATTATGAGCTGGTGAATGATAGATGGTTTCCTTCCCAGCTGAACACGGATCTCTTCTTTCGTGAGTATAAATTTAATCATCGTGCACTTACTATGCAGGTGCGAAGCTATCTCTCCAGCATTAGCATTAATATCCCCATGGAGGCAAAAACATTTGAAGGAGTAGGGGTGGAGCTCACGGCCACACCGGATAGTGTATTGCTGAATAAAAGCCGTACCGTGCCCCTTGAAAACAAAGACCTGCTTACCTACACGTTTTATGATTCCGTTAGCTCTTCGATGAAAGCATTAAAGATCATTGACCATGCGATAGAAGGATTGGCCAATGGCGTTATTCCTGTTGGTCAGATGGATGTGGATTTATCGCGCCTGTTCAAGTTCAATCGCTATGAGCGTGGGCGTATTGGTATCGGACTTCAGACAGGGCCTTCTTTTTCCCAGCGTGTTCGCACAGGGGCCTGGGCGGGCTATGGAATAAAAGATGAACGCCTGAAGTATGGTGGATTTTTTCAGCTTAACATCAATCAGGCGAAGCAGATGTACGTGCGGGCCAGTTACGCCAATACCATTACGGAACAAGGTGCTCAGCATTTCTTTGAAGAAATACCACGGATCAGCAGCCTGGTGTTGCGCGACTGGGCGGCATCGCGTTTTGATCGCACGGAGAGCTTTACACTAAAAGCCGGATCACGGGTATTCCGCAACTGGAACGTGCATGTATCCGGAATACGAACGAGCATTCACCCCATTTTCCCCTATTCCTTAATCAAAGGCGGTGAAGAGAACTACGCCTTTCAGCTTTCTGAAGCTGCGCTGGAAATCAATTATGCGGCTAAACAGAAAACCTATAGCATGAACGGCCGCTATGCCATGAATGGATTCCAGTTTCCGATTGTATCACTGCGTATGACGCAGGCGCTGCCCGATGTAGTGCAGAGTGATCACTTCACCTACACGCGTTATGATGTGCTGCTTGCTGATCGCTGGAAGCACCGCCGGTTGGGTGTAACCAGTGTTACCTTTTGCGCCGGATTTCAGGAAGGGATAGCGCCTCTCAGCAAAATGTACTTTGGCCGTGGAGTGAAACAAAGTACCTATGAGGTGGAAGGATTCTTTCAAACCATGGGTATCTACGAATTTGTAGCGGATAATTATGTTAATCTCTTTGTCAAACAAAATGTCGGCAATGTCTTCTACAATATAAAATACAGTAAGCCTGAACTGATGCTGAGCCAGGGAGTGGGCTATGGTATAATTCGGAACCAGGTTAATCGTGATGCAGATAAGCACTTATTCTCCTCGTATGAAAAAGGCTACTTTGAGTCGGGAGTTACGCTGCGTAATCTGATCCGCTTCAATTATTTCAATGTAGCGTTTATTGGCTTTGGTGCAGGAGTGTATTACCGCTATGGGTACTATCAATTACCGGATGCCATCGATAACTTCAAGCTGAAGATGGACTTGAGTATTTCATTCTAAGGAATACAAAATATAAATGTCATTGCACGATGAGTGCAATGACATTTATCAATCAAGAGAACGAGAATTACTTCTGCGCTCCGAATACTTTCTTCAACAGCTCCGTAGTTCGCGCCCCCGGATTCTCGCGAATGTTCTTTTCTTCTTTCGCAATCATAAAGAATAAACCGTCAGCAGCTTTGTCGGTAGCATAGTCATCCAGGTTCGGATTTACTTTCGTTACCAACGGAATTTTATTGTACGCAGTCACCAGGTCTTTGTAGTACTTTGTCGCGTTCACTTTATTCAACGATGCCTGAATGATCGGTTTGAATTTTCCTTTCAATGGAGTAGAAGTGGTTTTAATCAGGTATTGTGTGGCGGCATTTTGCTCACCTTTCAATATCGACCAGGCATCCTGTATGGTCATTTCTTTTACCGCAGTCACGAAAATGGGTTTGGCTTCCTTAGCGGCATCTTCCGCAGCACGATTCAAAGAAGTAATGAATTTATCCACTTCACCTCCCATACCGATAGCACGCAGCTTGGTTTCTACCTGTTGTACTTCCGGAGGGAATGGAATTTTGATTTCCGCATTTTTAAGATAGCCATCTACCTGCGATACCAGGTCAGATCCCTTGGATACTCCATTGGTCAGCGCTTCTTTCAAACCGGCGGCCACTTCTTCGGTAGAAACACTTCCGGTAGCGCTGGATACTTTTTCTTTCAGTTTCTTCAGGTTGATTTGGGCCATAGCCGATGTAGCAGCGATACATAATGCGAGGGCAAACGGGAATACTTTTTTCATCTGTTACTAATTATTTTTCAATGGTCACACGGAATACACCAGGGTTGATTTATCGTCCTTTGAGATACGCAGTGCATGGCTATTTCACGGGATTCATTTTCAGTCATCAAGGTAACGATACCGCTGATGATAATACTACAAGAATAGCCGAAAATTATACCAATACGGGTTTCAATCAGACGAAACGCTGCTGGTAGCCTTTGGGCGTTAAGCCAGTCTCTTTTTTGAAGATGCGGATGAAATAACTGAGGCTCTGGAAACCGGCCATGAAACAGACTTCGGTCACTTGTACCATCGGATTATGCAGGTATTCCTTCGCCAGTTTGATGCGTTCTCTTAAAATATAATCGGCAGGAGAGTAGCCGAACTCTTCTTTAAACTTTCGGAAAAAATTAGCGCGACTCATGGATGCTTTTTCATGAAGCCCCTCCAGGTTGATCTTTTCCCGGATATTTTCTTTGATGTATTGGATAACATGGGCAAAGCGATGACTCGATGCCAGCCGGGCGTAGTTCGACTCGAACAACTGGCGTGCCTGCGTTTGCATCAGGCGTACCAGCAATTCGCGCAAAGCGAGACCGGCCAATACATCTTTTTCTTTTGCATGTTCTTTTATGCTGATGCGGATGAGCCGGTTGATGATGTCAGCCAGTTCCTGATTATTGATCAGATGGAAGATCGATTCATCCACATGCCAGCGGTCTTTGGATTCCACTTTAGGAAAGCGCTCATTCAATAAATTGATGGTACTTAAAATCTGGTCGCTGGAGATCGCCAGTGCAATACATTGAGTAGGATTATCTGACCGGGCTTCAGGAAAGTCAATCTTCATGATTTCGTTGGGGGGCACAATCACCGATTCACCCGGCAGGTAATCAAAGCCCTCTTTATTAAAGAGATGCATGACCTTCTTTCCGCGCAGCATACTGGTCAGCACCAGGTCGCCAAACATCAAATTGACGTTCTCTGCCTGCTGATACGTTTCGAAAACATTCAGCTCACAATTTTCAAGCGTAAACGAAGAACGGTTTTCCACCAGCGTGAAAAGCGAGCGTTCGTCTTTGAGGTGAACGGTTTGTAAGTGTCTGCCGACTTCCATGCTGTGAAATGTACAAAATTTTGTAGAAAACGATTGAAATTGGACTATTAGTATGCTTTTTGATACTGGTGGATCAGTTTTTCGCCTTTCAGCGGCTCACTTTTGATTCCATTAATTAAACCAAACAGCGATATGGAAACAGTAGAAGCAAAAAAGAAGGTAAAAGCAGTAGAATTTAAGCGTCCTGATTTCAAGCCACATTATGACCATTTCATCGGTGGCGAATGGGTGGCACCGGCCAGTGGAGAGTATTTTGATAACATTTCGCCTATCGATGGAAAGGTATTTACGCGCGCAGCACGTGGTACAAAAGAAGATATTGAGAAAGCATTGGATGCGGCACATCAGGCATTTCCCGCATGGAGTAAATCAACCCCTGCTTACCGCAGCAATCTATTGTTGAAAGTAGCGCAGGTAATTGAAGACAACCTCGAATACCTCGCACAGGTAGAAACGGTGGACAACGGTAAAGCCATCCGTGAAACACGCGCTGCCGATTTGCCTTTGGTAATCGATCACTTCCGCTACTTTGCGGGCGTGATCCGTGGGGAAGAAGGTGTGGTGTCAGAACACGATGAAAACACGGTGAGTATGGTGTTGCACGAACCGCTCGGTGTGGTAGGGCAAATCATTCCATGGAATTTTCCGTTGCTGATGGCTACCTGGAAAATTGCCCCTGCATTGGCAGCCGGATGTTGCACGGTGGTTAAACCCGCAGAGCAAACACCAACATCGATCATGGTGTTGATGGAATTGATTGGCAGCATCCTTCCTGCAGGGGTACTGAACGTAGTTACCGGTTTTGGTGTAGAGGCCGGTAAGCCACTGGCCCAGTCGTCACGTATTGCCAAGATTTCGTTTACCGGTGAAACCACTACCGGCCGGTTGATTCTTCAGTATGCCTCGGAGAATATTATTCCTGCTACGATGGAACTGGGTGGAAAGTCGCCCAACATTTTCTTCCCTTCTGTAGCCGATGCCGATGATGATTTTTTTGATAAAGCCATTGAAGGTGCCGTGATGTTTGCGTTGAACCAGGGTGAAATATGTACTTGTCCTTCACGCATACTTGTGCACGAAAGCATTTACGATAAATTTATCCAGCGGGTGATCGAAAGAACAAAGGCCATCAAAACAGGTCATCCACTGGATGGAACCGTAATGATGGGAGCTCAGGCATCGAATGATCAGTATGAAAAAATCAAATCGTATTTGAAGATAGGCAAGGAAGAAGGAGCGGAAGTACTGACCGGCGGGGACGTGAACAAACTCGATGGAGAACTGGAAGGAGGTTATTACATTCAGCCAACGATTTTCAAGGGAAACAACAAGATGCGTATTTTCCAGGAAGAGATTTTCGGACCTGTCGTTTGCGTCACTACGTTCAAGACAACGGAAGAAGCATTGCAGATTGCCAATGATACACTGTACGGATTAGGTGCCGGTGTATGGACACGTGATGCGCATGAGTTGTATACGGTGCCACGCGCGATCCAGGCAGGTCGTGTATGGGTGAACAACTATCATGCTTACCCGGCTCACGCGCCCTTTGGTGGCTACAAGAAATCAGGTTTTGGCAGAGAGAATCACAAGATGATGCTGGAGCACTACCGCCAGACCAAGAACATGCTGATCTCTTACGATAAGAAGAAGCTCGGGTTCTTTTAATGGTAATTTTTAATGGCAGAGGTACAGCGTACACCAAATTATCCTGAATGGAAACTCAGTAATACGTGTGCGTTGCGCCTTCGCTTCTTTGTGTGAAATGAATGGATACTCATGTCAATCGAGAAAGTAAAAGTAACACCGGCAGCCTGTACAGTGATTGATATGCTCCGAAAGCAGCAGGGTGAGCTGATGTTTCATCAAAGCGGTGGCTGCTGTGATGGTTCGCAACCCATGTGCTTTACCAAAGGTGAATTCAGAATTGGTGAAAGCGATGTGCTTTTAGGTGAAGTGCATGGATGCGAATTTTATATGGCACGCGATCAGTATGAATACTGGAAACATACCGAACTCACCCTGGATGTGACCGAAGGACGAGGAGCCAGTTTCTCCTTGGAGATTCCGCTCGGGCTTCGGTTTATCATTCACTCGCGGTTGTTTACCGAAGAAGAATTTCGCCTGCTGAAAGAAGAGGATAAAGTTGGATTGGTTGATTGAAGAAGTAAAATCCGATCGTTGTCCTTTATTCAACGATCGGATTTTTTAGTTCAGCTTAAAAACTTTTGAAGATCTTTTCGGCTTTCTCCACGGTCTCATCCAGGTCTTTTTGCGAAAGTGCAATAGACAGGAACCAGGTTTCGTACGCAGAAGGAGGAAGGTAGATGCCGGCTTCCAACAGACCATGAAAGAATTTTTTGAAACGATCATTGTCCCCTTTTCTGGCTTCTTCAAAATCGGTGACTTTGCCTTCGCAGAAGTGAACGCTGATCATGGAGCCAAGCTGATTGATGGCTAACGGTATGGAATATTGCTGAGAGAGCCGGGCAAATGAACTGGCCAGGAATTTTGTTTTTACATCCAGCTCTTTATAAATCTCCGGATGATGGTTCAGCATTTGCAGCGTAGCATAACCCGCGGCCATGGCGATCGGGTTACCCGATAACGTTCCGGCCTGGTACACGTCTCCCAGCGGAGCAATTCGGCTCATGATTTCTTTCTTGCCTGCAAAAGCACCTACCGGCATTCCACCACCAATTACTTTTCCGTACGTCATCAGGTCGGCTTGTATGCCCAGTACTTCCTGTGCTCCACCTTTTGCCAGACGAAAGCCCGTCATCACTTCATCGAAGATCAATACAATACCGTGCCGGGTGCATTCTTCACGCAGCATTTCAAGGAAGCCGGCAACTGGAGGAACACAGCCCATGTTACCGGCTACTGGTTCGACAATGATAGCGGCAAGCTCTGCACGGTGTTGATTCACTACTGCTTTAACTTCTTCAGTATGATTGAACTGTGCGACCAATGTATCTTCGGATACGGCAGTGGGAATTCCACCGGCTACTTTTATTCCTAACGTGGCCAGACCACTTCCTGCTTTTTTAAGGAATGCATCGGCATGACCGTGATAGTGTCCTTCAAACTTCAATATCTTCGAGCGCCCGGTGTATCCCCTCGCCAACCGTACCGCCGACATGCATGCTTCTGTTCCTGAGCTGACCATGCGGATCATGTCCACATTCGGAACCATCTGTGTAATGAGCTTTGCTACTTCGGTTTCCATCTCGGTGGGTGTGCCATACGAGAAACCTTTGTGAAGCTGTTTCTCTACTGCTTCCACCACAGCGGGGTGACGGTGGCCAAGAATCATCGGACCCCAGGAGTTGATGTAGTCAATGTAGCGTTTTTCATCCGCGCCATAGAGGTACGCTCCTTCACCACCTTTCATGAACACAGGTGTGCCACCTACTTGCCGGAAAGCACGCACAGGTGAATTCACTCCACCGGGAATGTATTTTTGCGCTTCGGAGAAAAGGGATTCGTTTTTGGTCATAGGTTGATTTTTGAATGTTCTTTGATTTTTTCAAGCCAGGGCGCAAGCCGCTAAGAGTAAGCAGCAAAACAGCTCTGCTGATTAACTTATCGTACCTGACGCGTAATATATTCTCGCATATTCCTTGGCGAAATAGGTAGCAATCACATCGGCACCGGCTCTGCGTATGGCAAACAATGACTCCATCATTGCAGCATCATGATTGAGCCACCCTTTTTCAGCCGCCGCTTTGATCTGTGCATACTCTCCCGATACCTGGTAAGCCGCTACGGGCACATGTACGTTTTGTTTCACGCGATGAATGATGTCTAAGTAAGCTCCCGCGGGTTTCACCATTACCATGTCTGCACCTTCGTCTACA
Source organism: Flammeovirgaceae bacterium (assembly GCA_023251155.1). Lineage (GTDB taxonomy): Bacteria > Bacteroidota > Bacteroidia > Cytophagales > Cyclobacteriaceae > ELB16-189. Next base: position 31,056 of record JAHEZH010000005.1, read on the forward strand.
TCGGTCAATGCTTCTTTCACCGATTCTTCGCTGTTGCGGAAATCCATCTGGTACGTTTTTTTATCACCAAAACCCGGAGCACTGTCCAATGCATCTCTGAAGGGCCCGTAATAACACGATGCATACTTTGCCGAATACGCTAAGATACCCGTGTTGATAAACCCTTTTTCATCCAATGCTTTACGAATATAGCTGACACGACCGTCCATCATATCAGAAGGGGCAACAAAGTCGGCACCGGCTTCGGCATGTGATACAGACATCCGCATCAATACGTCAACAGTAGGGTCGTTTACGATTTGCTGATTCGCTACGATGCCGTCATGCCCATAGCTGGAATAGGGATCAAGTGCGACATCCGTCATCACGGTGATGCTTTGATCGAAGGCTTTTATTTTGCGAATAGCACGTTGCATCAACCCATCCGGATTGAGTGCTTCTTTGCCGGTATTGTCTTTCAGTTCATCGGCTGCTTTTACAAACAGCAAAACGGTTTTCAGTTTCAGTTCTGTCAGCTCCTGCAGTTCCTTTTCTATCCCGCTGAAGCGAATGCGCAGGTAGCCCGGCATGGAGGGAATACTCAACTCCTTCTCTGTATCCTCAACGATGAACAAAGGCACAATTAATTGCCTTGGCGACAAAGAGGTTTCCGCAACCAGATCACGTACCGTTTGTGTTGTTCTTAACCTGCGATGGCGGTGAGTCAGTTCCATAATCAAATCCAGTTTTTGGGTTGACGTAATACGTTCACTAATTTTTCTTCTTCACTGTTCTTTTCCGGTGCATCATGATAATCGAAACGGACGCGTGCCGGTAAGCTCATTAAGATACTCTCTGTTCTTCCATTCGATTTCAATCCGAAGATGGTTCCGCGATCGTGAATAAGATTAAACTCCACATAACGACCACGCCGGAGTTCCTGCCAGTGCACATTCTTCTCCGTATAAGTTTCGTTCCTTCTTTTCTTTACAATGGGGAGATAGGCCTCCAGAAACGCCTGACCGTTGGCTTTGGAAAATTCAAACCAGAAATCCTTGGAATATTTTTCATCCGCACGCAGGTAGTCATAGAAAATGCCCCCGATACCGCGGCTTTCATTTTGCCGGTGACGGTTAACAAAGTATTCATCGCACTGTTTCTTGAATTGGGGATAGAACGATACATCGAATGAATCGCAGGCGGTTTTGAAAGTCTGATGAAAGTGAATCGCATCTTCATCGTAGAGATAATACGGAGTGAGATCAGCGCCACCACCGAACCAGCTGTCCACCATGTTCTTTTGCTCATCATACAATTCGAAATAGCGAAAGTTGGCATGTGTGGTGGGTACCTTCGGGTTGTCAGGATGAATGACCAGCGAAATACCGCAAGCAAAGAAAGCGCTTCCTTTGGTAGGAAGTTGCTGAGCTAATAGGGGAGACAACTCTCCGTATACTACGGAAGTATTCACTCCACCTTTCTCAAATACTTTTCCATTCTGGATAACACGTGTTAACCCACCGCCACCACCTTCGCGCTGCCATTGATCTTTTTCAAATTGAGCAACACCATCTTCCGCCCCCAGTGCATCGCAGATTTGTGTTTGAAGGGTCTCAATGAATTGTATGAAATCTTCTTTCTTCATTTTAATTGCACAGATTACACCGATGTTTATAAACTATTTTTCATATCCTGAGCTTTAGCCCACATTCCCAACACCCGATTTATAATTCTTTACTGCTTCCACAAACGCAATCGCATTCTCCACCGGAACGTTCGGTAAAATGCCGTGCCCCAGGTTGGCAATGTACCGTTGTGTGCCAAAACCGTTGATCATCTTGTTCACTTCTTCAGTGATGAACTTTGGCGAAGCCAGCAATTTAGTCGGATCAAAATTTCCCTGCAGGGTGATCTTGTTTTGTGTAATCGCTCTTGCTTTATCGGCAGGTATGGTCCAATCCAGGCCTAATGCGGTAGCGCCAATGTCTGTGAGGTTTTCTAATCCAAAGCCGATGTCTTTGGCAAAGAAGATTACCGGCAAGCTGGTATTGAGTGCGCCGATTATTTTTTTGTTGTATTGCAGTGAATAGGTTTTATAATCTTCCGGACTTAACACACCTGCCCAGCTATCAAATAACTGAATGGCCTGCACACCTGCCTGTACTTTTGCTTTCAGGTATTGAATGGTAGCATCGGTGATTTTGCTTAATAGCTGATGGGCCAGTTCAGGTTCAGCAAAACAAAACTGGCGTGCTTTGTCAAATGTTTTGCTGCCACCACCTTCAATCATGTAGCAGAAGATCGTCCAGGGTGCTCCGGCAAAACCGATCAGTGGAACATCTCCGTTCAGTTCGTTTAATGTCAGCGTGATGGCTTTCATCACATAATCCAGCCGCTGGGCAATGTCTGCAGTGACGAGTTCATCGATTTGTTTTTTGGTACGGATCGGATTGGGGATGACCGGACCTTTGCCTTCCACCATTACCACTTCCACATTCATGGCTTGGGGAATAACCAGGATATCCGAAAACAGAATAGCCGCATCGACACCGATTTGCCGTATCGGCATCACCGTGATTTCACATGCCAGTTCCGGATTCTGTACACGATCAAAGAATTCATGTTCGGCTCTCAGCTTTCTGAAATCAGGAAGGTAGCGTCCCGCTTGTCGCATCATCCATACCGGTGGACGTTCTACCTTTTCCCCGCGAAGGGCTCTCATTAATAAATCATTCTTTAACATGAACCTGGTGTGTATAGTAAGTAATCAGTTGATCAATCAGTTTTTCCTGTGAAGGAGAAGATGCGATATGAATCGGTGCTTTTGTTTTGGAGGCAAGGTAATGGGCGGTGGTGGGACCGATGCAGAAACAAACAGTCGAGGGAGAAAGCGTATTGTTGATAAAGAAACTATCTACGGCACTGGGGCTGAAAAACAGAATCGCATCTATAAAATCGTGGACCAGAACCGGAGTGAGCGTTGTTTGATAGACGATCACCTCTTCTACTTGAATGTGTGCCGCTTTTACTGTTTCCGGTAATTCCTCGCGATGAATGTTACCGCAAAAGAAAACAGCCGATCGGGGTTGCGCCTGTACCAGTTTATCTGCAAGCGATTGGGCATCGTCTGCTTCAATAGCTACAGTGATGTGATTTTCAAGCAGTACTTTTTTTGTTTCTCCCGATGTACAGGCAATCTTCTTTCCCTGGAGTGCAATGCCTGCATTCAAAACGATTTTGACCGCAGTGGAGCTGGTAAATACAAAATACTCCGCCTCCGTATTTTCAAAATAGGTAAACGCAAGGGGGGTGGTTTGGATAAATCTTTTTTCAATGATCTCGATGCCGTGCGCCATGGCCTTATCCGCAAGACCTGGTTTGAGTAGTTTGGTCGATAATATGGTGGCGGCAAAGGTCAAAGTTTCATCTCTGGTTTGGCTGCGAAAATCTCCTTCAGTATGGATGCCCCTTCCGTGGATGCAATGACTTCTTCCGCGCAGACGCGACCTGCATGTTCAAAATCAGCTTCCGCAAAAGTTTTCGTCACGATGATTTTTCTTTTACCATCAAGACTATGAACCGCGCCTTCAAAGTGAAGTGAGCCGTTTTTCATTTTTACCAATGAACTGATCGGGGCCGAGCATCCGCCTTTTAGTTCATGCAGGAACATGCGTTCTGCCGTTACGTTCATGAACGTGGGCGGATGATTGATTTTGCTCAGCTGCGCCATCACTTCATCATCGTCCTCACGGCAGACAATGGCTACCGCTCCCTGACCGGGTGCGGGCAGCATCCAGTCCAGTGGATGTACATTTTCTACTTTCAGTTCAAGGCGATCGATCGCCGCTTTCGCCATCAGCAATCCATCCCAATCCGATTCCAGTAATTTTTTGATGCGTGTCTCCACATTGCCACGAACGTTTTCAATGCGATGATGCGGATACCGTTCCAGCCACTGAGCTTTTCTGCGAATGCTACTGGTTGCCAAAGTGAATGGCTTACCCTCAACGGGCAATCCGTTTTTAGTAATCAATACATCGTGGTAATCCGCACGCTCCAATACCGCGGCCAGCTTTAATCCTTTAGCTAACATGATGGGCACATCTTTTAATGAATGCACCGCCACATTCGCCTGGTGGCTGAGCAAGGCAATGTCCAGTTCTTTGGTGAACACACCCTGTACTCCTAATTCATAAATTGGTTTTACCAGGTCAATGTCACCGGTGCTGTTTACCGGAATAATTTCGCAGTGATTACCAAGCCGGGTGAGTTGCGATGCGACAGCATTGGTTTGCCATAAAGCAAGACGACTGCTTCGCGTGGCCAGTTGTAGTACACGCATGGGTTTTTATTTCTTTTTTCTCTGCTGACGGAGAGGGTAACAGATCCGGAAAATTATGTTGTAATACCAGCAGCATGGATTGTTGTGTGCGCTCGCTGTAAGGTGCCAGTGAAGAATCCACCAATGCCGTTTCCTGCCATTGCTGAAATATGGTATGAAGTGCTTTGCGAGATACCGTTTTACCGGCACCACCCTGCACATGACCGGCTACTGAAAAATAATGATGACGGAATGACCACTCTGTAAACTGCTGGGTAAACCTGGTGATGATGGCCTCTACCTTGGGTACTTCCGCTAAACGTGCGCTCACGGTATATTTTATTTTCTCCGAGATCGTATCGACATCCAGAATGTCAACACGGCCTGATTCATAGACTTCCTTGGCTACATTCTGGGGTACCGAGAGATCGTAGATCACGTTGACGGTGGAATGTTCCAGATGATGAAGATATACTACGGGTTGCTGTGCATTGGTAGCGACAATCAGTGCATCGCTGGTTTCCAGCGCGGTGCTGAGGTCATTCAATGAATAAGCAGTGGTTTGATACCGGTCAGCAATCAAATTCAGTTTTTCCTGATCGCGGTTGACCAGGTTGATTTTTACTTCCGGTAAGAACTTGCGAATGTATTTGATGGTAAGCTCCCCCGTTTCACCGGCACCAACAATAGTCACTTCACTTAGTGAAGGCTGCTGAATCAGTTGCTGCACGACCGCATACGAAACAGAAAGTGTTCCATCGGAAAAGGAAGTGGTATTCTTCACTTCTTTAGATGCCTGCAATGAAAAATTAAAAAGCTTTTCCAGATAACCATTGGTGCGGTTATGATGTTTAGCAAGCTGAAAAGAAGATTTGATTTGAGAGATAATTTCGTAATCGCCCGGTATCTGCGAGTCAAGGCCGGAAGCCACTTCAAAAAAATGCTCGGCTGCTTTAGACCCCTCTTTTATATAGAGACTTTCCTGCATGGCTTCGGTGTTGCCTTTGGCATGTTGCTGCAGCAAACCGGTAAGCAGGTATTCACACGGTGCAAACCCGTAAATCTCCGTACGGTTACAGGTGGAGAGGATGAAGAACTCTTTCAGACAATCCGAATCCGTCTGCTTATAGATGTCGGCACACTGCTGGGAGTTGAATGCAAACAGGTTACGCTGCGTAAGGTCCGTCTTTTTGAAACTTAATCCGACAACAAAAAATCTGTTCACTCCGTGTGTCACTTCGCTCTTTTTATGTGAGTATTGCAATTGGAACGCTCAAAAGTACAGGAGGGTTCAAGGCAAAAATACCCGTAAACGGATAATTGATGGCCGATGTAAGAAAGAAAATCTTTTTTACCCTTAGTAATTTAAAATGCTTATAAATAAGGCAAATTTGCAGCATGAATGAGACTGGAATTCTGATTTTGAACCTTGGTTCGCCCGATAGTTACCAGGTAAGCGATGTGAAAAAATACCTGAGGGAGTTTTTAATGGATGGACGGGTGATTGATGCCCCGTACCTGATTCGCGCACTGATCGTAGAAGGATTTATTCTACCCACCCGCCCCAAAAAATCGGCCCATGCCTATGAGTCGGTATGGACACCGGAGGGCCCACCGTTGAAGGTGTTTACGGAGGCCTTTCGGAGAAAGCTGGAGAAGGAAGTAGCGCTGCCGATCGCCGTGGCCATGCGTTATGGAAATCCCACCCCCGAAGCAGCACTTAAAGAACTGAGTGCAAAGTGCGGTTCGCTGAAAGAAGTGTTCATTGCACCCATGTATCCGCATTATGCGATGTCATCGTACGAAACGGCATTGGTGCATGTGGAAAATGAGATTAAGAAAAACTGGCCTTCACTAAAAGTAAAAGTGCTGAAGCCATTTTATAATGAGAAAGAGTATATAAAGAGTGTGGCACAAAGTATCAGACCCTATATCGAAAAGGAGTTTGATCAGTTGTTGTTCAGCTATCATGGATTGCCGGTAAGGCATTTAAAAAAATCGGATACTACGGGCAAGCACTGTTACTCGTGTGCCAATTGCTGCGATACACCTTCACCTGCGTGGGATACGTGTTATAAACACCAGGTGACCAACACATCACACCTGGTGGCAAAAGAATTAGGATTGGATAAAAGTAAATATGCCATTTCGTTTCAATCCCGACTGGGGCGCGATGAATGGATAAAGCCTGCTACTGCCGACCGGCTGCAGCAGCTTCCGAAAGAAGGAGTGAAACGATTGCTGATTGTATGTCCTGCCTTTGTTGCTGATTGCCTGGAGACGGTAGAAGAAATTTCCATCGCAGGCAAGGAATCCTTTTTAAGTGCAGGTGGTGAATCGTTTCAGGTGATTCCCTGTCTGAATGATTTCGACCCATGGGTAAAAACATTTGCCACCTATTGTAACGACCGCGAAAAAGAACAGGCGCACCTATGGGCATAGCAGGTGAATCCGTTGCAGTAGTAGGAGCAGGCATCGGTGGATTGTCACTGGCGTACCAGTTAAAGAAACAAGGTAAGCCAGTGACTGTATTTGAAGCCGCAGCCGAAGCGGGAGGTAAAATCAAGACCCTGCACCTGGATGGTTTTGAATTGGACCTGGGTCCGGTAAGTTGTGCCGAGACGGCTACGTTGAAGCAATTGCTTGCGGACTTGCACCTGGAGCAGGAGGTAATTGCTGCGAAGAGTGCCGTATCGAAGCGTTACATTTTTTCCGGGGGAACCATTCATGCTATAGAGCCAAGCCCGCTGAAGTTATTGATGCACCCCATGCTGTCGTGGAGCGGAAGATTAGGATTGTTGAGAGATGTATTTATTAAACCGGAAGCAGAACAAACTCATTCCGATGAAACAGTTGCACAGTTTGTGCGCAGGCATTTTGGTGAAGAAGCACATCAGAAATTATTCAACCCGGTGTTGAATGGAATTTATGCCGGAGACTCTGAAGCATTAAGCATATCCTCTACACTGGCCATGGTGAAGACGTTGGCCGGAACGTATGGATCAGTCATAAAAGGTTTGCGTGCGGAGAAGGGCAAATTGAACATGTCACGCAAGATCATTGGGATCAAGGGAGGATTTATCCGTGTGGTTGAAGCATTGCAGGAAGAGTTAGGCGCAGATCTTCATCTTGCTACGGCCGTAAAAAAAATAACTCCTTCTGAAAATGGAGTGAAATTATCGCTACACACTAACGAAGGAGAGCAGGAACGTTTTTTTGATAAAGTGTACTTAGCCCTGCCTTCGTATGCCTGCGCAGATCTGCTGGCGGATATAGATGCACAAATGGCCAGTGCCTTAAAGCAGATCAGGTACCCGAAAGTGTGGCAGATCTATTGCGAAGCAGAAACAAGCGATCAGGTATTTGATGGTTTCGGTTTTCTTGTTCCTGCCATGGAGCGCAAATCGTTACTCGGGGCCATCTGTATCACTAATCTTTTCCCGGATAAAGCTCCGGCAGGCAAAACGCTTTTCGCTTTGTTTTGTGGTGGCGACAGGCCATATGCCTTTGAGCCCAGCGTGGAGCAGGCTGTCAAAGAATTCCATTCCATACTGAAGCCATCGTTATTGAAAGTACTACACGTGCAGGAGTGGAGCGAGGCGATACCGCAGTTTTATGTAGGGCATAAAAAACTCCTTCAATCATTGAAAGCATGGGAAGCACGCTATCCCGCCATTTTTTTTGCCGGTAATTATGTTTCCGGAGTTTCGCTGGGAGATTGCGTGGAGTATGGACTCAAGATCAATTCAGAAAAAGGATCTGTTGAGGTTCGGTGAGTAAAAAAAGAACAGCTGCGCTTGGGTTGGCGATGATAGTGGTTATCAGCTTGATCATTTCATGCGCAAATGAAAAATTTGATAAGAACAAATGGAACTCGAATAAGGACGCTGGTTCTCCACCAGCAGAGAGATCAAAAATGCTGGAAGATTTATTGGCCGGCAGGAAGTGGGAAGGTTTATCTTATAACGATGTGATCGAGCAGGTTGGGGCCTCCGGATTTTAGTGACTCCATTCATTTTCTTTATGATATAGAAACTAATTATGGTTTTGATCCTATTTACACTAAACAACTGATCTACTATTTGTCAAGTGATTCGATTGTGACTCGATTTGAAGTAAAGGAATCGACTAAAGAATAACAATTCCACCTTTTGTAGGTGGCGGGCGCAAGGTATTCGGTTGTTCATTCATGAACAGTAAAAAAGTGCGAAAATGTACACTAGTGTATTGGTCTTAGCTGAAATTCGATCAGCAACATCGATTTTACTTTTGGTCGGCTATTTGTAATGGTCTGTTTCAAAACAGATCGATGATGAGAACATTAATTGCCGCCATTCTTTTATGCCTGCTATTTGTTTTTTGCTGGCCATTAGCATTAGTATTGCTTATCCTGTTTCCATTCATCTGGCTGATCTTACTTCCCTTTCGTATTATTGGTTTTACAATTGAGATCGTGTTCAAAATGATTGGAGCAATACTGCTGTTTCCTTTCCGTGTGTTGAAAATGATTTAGTGCAATTTGTGTGCGAATTGCACATGAATTGCACTGATATTCCTTTCTCTCCTGCTGTTTTTTTCATCGTTCGTCTTTTTATATTTGATGCCTGTATTTGAAATAACAGTCGTATCCACAGGGTATGACTGCTATCAAACTCCCGTCAGATATAACCACCAACTCATGAAAAAGATCGTTCTGTTTTTTATTATTCTCTTCGCTGCACAAGCTGCCTTTTCGCAAGGCTTTCTTAAGGCCAAAGATAAATATGTTGTCAATGCTCAAGGTGAAAAAGTCCTTCTTCGTGGCGTAGGCCTTGGCGGATGGATGCTGCAGGAAGGATACATGCTGCGCGTGCAAGGAATCGGTCAGCAACAGCATGTCATCAAAAGCAAGCTGGCAGAGTTAATAGGCAAAGACAAAACCGAGGAGTTTTACGCGGCGTGGCTTGCCAATCACACCCGTAAAATAGATATCGATTCTATGAAGGCATGGGGATTCAATTCCGTGCGATTGCCCATGCACTATAACTTATACACCCTTCCTGTTGAACAGGAACCGGTGGCCGGAGAAAACACATGGCTCGAAAAAGGATTCGCGATGACCGATAGCCTTCTGAGTTGGTGCAAGGCAAATCAGATGTATCTCATTCTCGATCTTCATGCGGCACCAGGCGGACAAGGAAACGATTTGAATATTTCTGATCGCGATCCATCCCAACCTTCCCTATGGCAAAATGAAGCCAATCAGCAAAAGATGATGGCGCTGTGGAAGAAACTGGCCGGGCGTTATGCCAATGAGGAGTGGATCGGTGCCTATGATATCATCAACGAACCCAACTGGGGCTTTGAAAAAGCGGAGGATAAAAATGGCTGCGCAGAACAACAGAACGAACCACTGAAAAAACTGATGGTTGCTATTACGGCGGCCATTCGTGAAGTGGATAAGAACCATATCATCATTATTGAAGGCAACTGCTGGGGTAATAACTACAATGGTATTTTTCCTCCCTGGGATACGAACACGGTAATCAGTTTCCATAAATACTGGAACTATAATGATCAGCAGTCGGTACAAAAATTTGTGGACATCCGTGAGCGATACGCTGCCCCGGTTTGGCTGGGAGAGTCCGGAGAGAACTCCAATGTCTGGTTTCGTGATGCCATTCATTTAATGGAACGCAATGAAATCGGTTGGGCATGGTGGCCATTAAAAAAACTGGGAGCTAATAATCCGCTCGAAGTAAAGGTGCCGGCCGGCTATCAGAAGATATTGAATTTCTGGGATGGTAAAGGACCCAAACCCAAATCCGATGAAGCATACAAAGCGGTGATGGAGCTGGCCGGCAATCTGAAGCTGGAGAACTGCATTTACCACAACGATGTCATCGATGCCATGTTCCGTCAAACCCGGTCGGATGAAACCAAACCATTTCAGCATCATGTGGCAAAGGCCGATTACCTCATCAATGCTACCGATTATGACCTGGGCCGGAACCGCTATGCCTACCACGACAGAGATACGGGTAATTATTACATCTCCACCGGCAAAGAAAGAACAGCAGGTAATCAGGGGCATGTGTATCGCAATGATGGTGTCGATATTTCTTATGATGCAAAAACCGATAGCTACTTCGTTGATCATTTTGAAACTGGCGAATGGATGCAGTACACGGTGAATGCCGAGAAGCAGGGCGATTACCTGATGACACTTACTGTGCTTTCAAAGGACATCACCGGCAGGTTGAACCTCACCGTAAACGGAAAAGTAATTAAAGATGATTTTGTCATTCTGAATACTGCGGGCCGCTGGCAGCCCGTAGAGATGAGATCGATTCCGCTGGTAAAAGGCGCTAACCTCATTCGTATCAAAGCGCAAAACGGAGGTTTTAATTTAAAATCATTCAAACTTATTGCTACGGGTAAATAAACGAACTACTTGATCTTACTTTCTTGAGATGCAGCAGAGGAGAAATCAGTTGCAGCTAAATGATATCGGGGAGGAAGTATGCCCCCTTTCTATCCGGTAGCGCAGATGAGTTTGATATGGACTAAGGTCCAGTTACCGGGTAAACAATTCGTACACGATAACTTTTTCCTTTGGGATCATTGATGGTAGAGATGCCCTCGTATTGCATCAGACGTTTCGACCCGGCATTGTATTGCAAGAGTATAGGAGGTAACAGCTTGCGTAGAATAAAGGCATCCGGTTCCATCCTCAGCGTCACCGTATTTTTTCCTGTAGAAGTAGGTTCGTTCGTTTTGAAAACACGGAAGGCATAATAATCCAGTTGTGAGGGTACTGCAAAGTAGAACGTGATTCGCTCTCCGTTCATGATCTCCTCCCAATGTGCTTTGACAAAGTGTGTGAATCCACCATCGACCACTGCAGGTGACGGGATTTTAATTTTCTTAGTCTGTAGTTCTTTGCCTGAATTTTTTCTGAATTGAAGTGTAGTCCATTCGCCCACCGTAGAAGATCCTTCCATGTATCCATCGCGATTATCTTCCTGCAGGAAATCAGGACTGAACGTATTCCTGGAGTAGTCAATTCGTTTGGATACGATGACCTTATTCTGATCATCTTTAAACTGAATGCGTGTTTCGGTAGTGTGTTCTCCCGATTGCCATTCTTCATGTTCTTCCGTATAGTAAAATTCCCCCGATTGCAGATCAGAAGCGGTGCCCGAGTAGCGAAGGCTATGCTTGGCAGAAAAAGCAAAAAGCCCGAATACGATAAATGCTAAAATGATATTTATCTTTTTCATATCCACAACTACGTAAAAATTACCCCATTTGGATTTTTCAATTGCACGAACCGGCCGGATTGGGAATTTTTTGATCGTGATCGGATCATTCCATCACAGGTATTGGTTTTGCACTCGTTTGTAGAGACAACTTTAGTGAAATAGAAAAAAGTCAATTATCCTTTCATTATCTTAGGCTTGTGAAGCGCATTCAGAATAAAATTAAATCCGGTTTTGTCATTGTCACCGTTGTTGTATCTGCGTCCGGAGTGTGGGCGCAGGATTCCATCACGTTTATCCCGTCATGGAAAGCAGGGGATTCACACAATTATATCTTCTCGCGGCTCCGTCAGGATTACACCAACGATACCCTGTATTCCTCCAGTACTTTTGATTACACCGTATCATTAACAGCCACCCGATCGCAACCGGAAGAAAGTGAGCTTACATTAATTTATAAAGGCAAGTCGAAAGACTATAAGGTGTTGAAGAAAACACCCGACAAGTTTGTGCTTGCCAATGCACTGGAATACCTCACCATTAAACTGTATGGATTCAGTTCACTGAAAGTAGTGTACACCATCGATGCAAGAGGTACCTTTCTTGGCATAAAGAATAAAAACGAGTTGCGTAATTATATCTCATCGGTGCTTACGGCAGCGAAGCACGACCAGCAGGTGACACCTGATTTTGCAGGAGTGCTGGAGCAACTGAAGCCCACCCTACTTTCGGATGACTATGTGGAGTATTCTTTTCTTCCGGAGATTCAATTCTATCATCTGCTTTACAGCAAATCATGGAAACCCGGTCGTCAGCAAAATGAAATTGAAGTTCCTAACCCGGTTACTGGCGAAGGGCTCCCCGGAATTCTAACTGCCGAAGTAAAAAAAGTAGCGGTGAAAAAACCAGCACCCAGGAAGGAGTTACCCACCTATGAGATTGTCATGCAACAAAAACTGGATCAGGCCAGGCTTATGAAAGCCATGCAGGAAACAGCGCATCAGACCGGCATCGAAAACAACGGTACTCCGCCCATTGATTTTAATGCGGTTTACCGATACACGGTAAAAGATCACCTGATCAAAAAGGCATCTTATATAAAAACGGTAGTCAGTGCCGAGTCCAAATCGGTAGAGGAATTCCTGATCAGGCCGGTAATTCCGGGTGCGAAATGATTCGTGATTTTCGTTTGTGAGATTGGCTGAAAATTCCTTACTTAATTAGGAATATGCTTTTACCTCCCTTGCCTGAAAATGAGACCGCGCGGCTCGCAGAGTTGAAGAACTACTCTTTTCTGGATACCCTGCCTGAAAAAGATCTGGATGACCTCACGCGGCTCGCTTCGGAGATTTGCCAGACACCCATCGCGTTAATAGGTCTGATAGATGAAAAGAGGCAATGGTATAAATCCAAGGTAGGTATTGATGGCAACGAAGTACAACGAGAGCTGTCATTTTGCTCTTATGCTTTATTGGATACTTCCTCTATTTTGGAAGTGGCTGATTCGCGCCAGGACGAGCGGTTTAAAGACAACCCCAGCGTGACGGGTCCGCCCAATGTGATTTTCTATGCAGGGGTGCCATTGGTGACCACCAACGGCTATGCGTTAGGTACACTTTGTGTTATCGATGACAAAGTGAGGAAACTGAGCAATAGTCAGCGTAATTCGTTATGGATTATTGCCAATCAGATCATTCAGCTTTTTGAGCTACGAAGGTCCATCCGGTTGCTGAAAGAAACAGAGAAGCGGCTGAGTGAATCGAATGAAGAGATGAAAGCATTCACCTATACCGTCTCTCATGATTTGCGTACTCCCCTGCGCAGCATTAATAGCTATGCCAGTATACTGCTGCAAGACCACACTTCGCAGCTGGATGAGGAGGCAAGACAAATGTGTGGCCGGATGAGCAGTGAAGCAAAGCGGATGGGAAATCTCATTGATGACCTGCTCACCTTTACTCGCCTGAATCAGTCTCCGCTGAAGATCGTCCCTATCGACATGACCCAGCTGGCTTCGCAGGTATTCAGGAAGATATCTGCTCCCTTGGAACCATCTAAAATCGATTTTAAAACAGCTGCGCTTCCGGCCATCAATGGTGACCCGTTTATGATCGAACTGGTGTGGCAGAACCTGATCGACAATGCAATCAAGTTTTCCTCCATGAGAGCGCATCCTGTCATAGAAATCGGTTCGGAAAACAGAGGCAACAAAGACGTTTACTTTATCCGCGACAATGGAGCAGGGTTTGATATGAAGTACGTGCATAAACTCTTTGGGGTCTTCGAGCGACTCTATGGACTGCACGAGTTTGATGGTACCGGTGTGGGGCTGGCCATTATCAAAAGGATTGTAGAACGGCACGGAGGCAGAATATGGGCCGAAGGTGAACCCGGAAAAGGCGCTACTTTCTATTTTACAATCAATGAGGGAAAGTAAATAGCGCTGCCGACAACGCGTAAGAAAGTTACTGACTCGTACCGGATACCATTACGCGAATGCACAGTAAAAAGCGCTTCGCAGCTATTTTGCATCTTATACGTACTTTTTGGAGCAGCCTGCGTATGTCATCCACACGCCTCTCATCTGACTTCTGCTTATTACCTTCTGTAATTTGTGCGGATAAGCGCGCCAGGAAGCAAAAAACGGGACAGCCTTACCCCAAAAAAATAAATCCCTGGTTCTGACCAAAAAATCAATCGCTTCTGCGAAAAGTATTCTACCAAATGCAACATCAATCACTGGTATCTGATTTTTACAATTCATGTCATTATTGATAGTTAAATGTATACCGCCATGGAATTTTTGAAAATAAACAAAGGACAGGAGAACGAAGCGAAGATTCACTACCAGGATTGTGGGAAAGGCAAGCCTGTTGTGCTTATCCACGGATGGCCTCTCAGTCATGAGATGTGGGAATACCAGGTGGATGACCTGGTAAATGCGGGCAACCGCGTGATTACGTACGACAGGCGCGGGTTCGGGCAATCCTCCAAACCCTACGGAAATTATACCTACGATGTACTGACCGATGATTTGAAAGCATTGCTTGACCATCTTGATCTGCAGGAGGTAACCCTGGTTGGTTTTTCAATGGGGGGAGGTGAAGTGGTGCGCTACTTCAGCAAATATGGAGGAGCACGGGTAAGCAAAGTAGTATTGGTAAGTTCAATTATTCCGTACATGCTGAAGACTGCCGATAATCCTGATGGGGTGGACGAATCTGTTTTTGAAGATATGCTGGCAGGAATAAAACAGGATCGCATCGCCTTCCTTGAATCATTTGGTAAATCGTTTTTTGGAATCAGCTTGGTGAATAAACCCGTAAGTCCTCCGTTACTTCACTATTACCAGATGCTTGCCTCGGTAGCCTCGCCCAAAGCAACACAGGAATGTGTCAAGTCTTTTGCCTTCACGGATTTTCGCCATGAAGCCCTTACGGTAAATGTGCCTGCACTCATCATTCACGGTACCGATGATAAGACCGTACCCATTACCGCGTCGGCCGACCATGCCGTTAACCTGATTAAGGGAAGCCGTTATATTCCATATGAAGGAGCTCCGCATGGTCTTTTCTATACCCATAGAGAGCAGTTGAATAAAGACCTGATTCATTTCATCAAAGAGCCAATTCCCGTGCTGGTTTAGTGCTGGATAAATCCATTCAAGACAAAGCACCTTCGTTTCTGAGGCTGTTTTGTGTTGAACTCATTGATGTCAGTTTAGTTGGTGGTAAATGGGCTTGCAGGCTGGTTCCTCTTTTCTGCAATGGAATAGTCCCTGTTTTACTTCGGCACCATCGCGTTACTATGAAACAGAAAGCCATCTCGTTTTTGGAGCAGAACAACTAAATCGTTGTACATCAGTAGAAAACCACTTATTTATATAAATGAAATAGAGGAGTCCTGAACCCTTTTGCTTGGTAAATGAGTTATGATGTTCTTTGACACTACCTTATTTATACAACGACATCCTGTGAATAACATCACCATTCAAAAATCCACTTTCGATTTCTTAAAGAAGCTGGCTGCCAATAATAACCGCGAGTGGTTTAATGCACACAAGGCGCAATACGAGCTGGCAAAGATAAACACCGAACAGTTCATGGATGCGCTTATTGCCAAAATGAACACGCACGATCAGCTGGAAAATGTTTCAGGCAAGAAGAGCCTTTACCGTATTTATAATGATGTACGCTTCTCGAAGGACAAAGCACCCTATAATCCGCGCTTCGCAGGCTATTTGAAAAGGAGCAAACCACTCCTTCGTGGTGGCTATTATATCTGGATCAAGCCAGGAGCTACCCGCATAGGTTGTGGATTCTCTTATCCCGCCAGTGATGATCTGAAGCGCATACGCGAAGATATCGCTTCCAATTATGAGACCTGGAAGCGATTATTAAAACTGAAGTCAATTCAATCTGCCTTTGGTGAAATGCAGGGAGAACTAGTGAAGACGGTACCGCGGGGTTATACCGATGAAGATCCTGCTATTGATTTGCTACGCTATAAGCAATACTGGTTCGAGCATGCCTTCACCGACAACGAAGTACTTGCCCCTGATTTTTTAAATAATGTGAACCGGAACTTTAAAAGCATTCGCCCCTTCTTCAATTACATGAGTGAAATACTGACGACCAACTCAAATGGAGAGTCGTTACATGAATAGATAAAAAAAGTAGTCTCTTTTTTGAGGAGACTACTTTCACTACCTGCGTAGGTGCTATAAATTAATTGGCGTACCAGTCTCTTAATCGCACCTCAATTTTGGCATTTGCGTCATTTACTGTTTTCTTAAATGCGGCCGTGTCGCTCAATCCATTCTGGCCGCGATAGTGATACGGATATACGATCTTGGGCTTGAAATCGAGCACTGCTGCGGCTGCTTCAGGTACATCCATTGTATAAGGCAGGTTCATACACACAAAGGCAACATCAATGTTTTTAAGCGAGCGCATCTCCGGAATTCCTGCCGTATCTCCGGAAATGTAAACGGTTTTGTTGGCAAACTTCAGTACATAGCCATTCCCTCTGCCTTTGGTGTGTCTGGCATCGGCCGATTCAGGAAGGTTATACATGGGGATGCCGGTAATGGAGATATCCAGTTTAGTAATGGTCTGGCCGTTGTTCACTATGGTGACTTTCGGTTTCAGCGCCTCGGGGAACTTATCGGCCACAGCCTGTGGTGCAATAATGATGGTGTTGGCCGTATTCAGGGCCAGCAATGTTTCCGGGTTAAAATGGTCACCATGAATATCGGTGATCACGATCAGATCCGGAGCAGCTATTCCTTCCGTTACTTTTGCTCCACCCTGCGGGTCGGTATAGATTGTTTTTCCATTCCACGTGAGGGCCAGCGTGGCATGGTTAAGTGGTTGTATTTTCAACGCTCCTTTTGATGTTTCAATCACATCGGGTGCAGGACGCTGAGCCATGGCCTCTATCGCCAGCATCATCAGTAAAATATAAACTGTCGCTTTCATAAAAATTTCAGGTTTGGAGGATAAAGGTAGTTGCTTCTTCTGTGTTGCTGGCGGAAGGCGAATTCTTTTTTAGTATTGGCCATACGCGTATTTGATTGGTGATAGGCGTCCGAAGATCACGAGGATTGACGCAGACGTTTTTCCATCCGGGTGGCTGCGATATAGAGCGCTGTCTGAAGGAATGAATTTATCTGTCTATCAGGGTCACACGAAAAATAACCTTTCCTGATTTTGATCTGAATATGAAAAAGTATAATTAGTCATTCTGTTTAACCCCGAAACCTATTTGTATGGAGCAGGAAGAAGTGCCAGCCAATGACCACCATCAGGTAATCGAAAAACTACGTCAGCAACAGGATATCGTACACGCCATTATTGGAGGAGCGGCAGCCGCGATAGTCAGTGCGCTCATTTGGGCCACGGTAACGGTAGTCACCAAATACCAGATTGGCTACCTCGCGATTTTGATCGGCTTACTGGTAGGCTTTGCGGTGCGCTACTTTGGTTCAGGTATTGATAAACCGTTTGGCTTTATAGGAGCATTTTTTGCCTTGCTCGGATGTGCCATCGGCAATCTGTTGAGTCAGGTGGCATTTGTCGCTCAGTCCGAATCACTCGGTTACATGGAGGTGATTTCACTACTCAACCTGGATCTGATTCTCTCCATCTATAAAGAGTCCTTTTCACCCCTTGATGTTCTTTTTTATGCCATTGCTGCATATGAAGGATACAAGTTTGCTTTCCGCCCCATTACCGATGAATTACTGGAGCAGGCAAGACAAGGAACAATTCCCGCCATGCCTTACGCCAATCTTCGCCTGCCCTTAGTCATTGTTTTGTTTCTGGCGATCTCTTTTACGGGCTATTTTTTGATGAAAGAGAAAAAGATAGATAAAGAATATAAGTACCCATCAGGTGCTACCATGTCGAAAGGCACACTGCTCAACGGTAAAGAGGAGGGGGTATGGAACTATTGGTGGGAAGATGGTGAACTTCAGGCAACGGGCAGCTATGTGAATGGCAAGGAAGATAGCCTTTGGCAATTTTACGATGAAGAAGGTGTTCATTATCAGAACTCCTTTTTCAAGAAAGGATTTTTACATGGCCCGAGTGTAGATCTGTTTGCCAACGGAGATACCAGCGCCATTCGCATTTACGAGTACGGCCGGTTGAATGGCCCTTATCAAGTATATCACGAAAAAGGTAAACTAAGCGAGCGGGGAACGTACCGCGTTGACCTTATGAATGGCGAATGGGAATCGTACGATGACAATAATAAATTAATCTCGAAAGGCACCTATAAAGAAGGGATTACGGCAGGTGAATGGAAATTCTGGAAAACAGACGGCACGCTTCGTGAAGAGCTGGTTTATGAAGCCAATGGCCTGATGAAAATAATCAACTCGTGGGATACTGTTGGTACACAAATCGTAAAGAACGGCAACGGGGTGTATAAAACATTTTATCCGGATGGGACGCTAAGCGAAGTAGGCAATGTCAAAGATGGGTACAAAAGCGGGCTGTGGAAACGCTATTACGAAAATGGTCAGCTCCAGGAAGAAGGCGAGTTTAACCGTGATCAATACAAAGTCATCAATGCCTGGGATAAGAATGCAAAACAAATGGTCGTAAAAGGGGAAGGAAGGTATGTAGAAGATAGCGGCTACATCATCGAGTCCGGACTGATTCAGAATGGACTGCGTACCGGCTTATGGGAAACCAAATACAGCCAGTCGGACAGTCTGATTCAGCGTGCCAGCTACCGGGCAGGTAAACTGAATGGCAAGCACCAGACTTATTCTAGAAACGGAACTATTGTATTGGAAGGATCGCTCGTTGATGACAAACGCACCGGCGATTGGATCTGGTATCATGACAATGGTAATGTGGAGACGAGCTCCTTCTTTGCTGATGGCAAAAAGCAGGGCGAACAGAAATTCTATGATGCCGACACCCATCTTCTGAAGACAGAAGTGTATAAGGACAATGTGCTGATCGAAACAAAGATTGAATAAGTACCGTATCACCGATGTGTAGATACGATTTCAATCAAAGGCATGTTCTTCGTTTGATTTGTCGCGGGCTTCGTAACAGCCGATCGCTTCGTTCCTTGCGATGACGTTTAGCGGTGGACTCAGTGGAAGTACCCGCAAAACCTTTAACTTTCGGATTGAAATAAAAAGGGAATGTGCGGCATCACCGGAATTTTTGCTTTTAACCTCGTAGGACGATTTCATAAGATCAATGTAACTGCGGCTACACAGGCACTACACAAGCGGGGCCCCGATTACCAGGATATTTATCTTGGTGACCGGGTATGCCTTGGTCATCGCAGGCTATCTATCATTGACACGCGCGATGTTTCCAATCAACCCATGTGGGACGAGAGCAAAAGGTACTGTATCATCTTCAATGGAGAGGTGTTTAACTACCGTGAGCTGAAGGCAGAACTGATAGCGAAGGGTATCTCTTTTTTCACTGAGTCGGATACCGAAGTACTGTTACAGCTCTATATCGCTGAAAAGGAAAAATGCCTTACCCGGCTCAATGGTTTTTTCGCTTTCTGTATCTATGATAAGCAGGAAGAAACGCTATTCATCGCCCGGGATCGCTACGGCATCAAGCCATTGTTATACGTGTTTGATGAAGATAAATTTCTTTTCGCTTCGGAGATGAAATCCATTGTTCAGTATGGCATGGAGAAGGAGATCGATTACGCTTCATTGTATACGTATCTGCAGCTTAACTACATTCCCGCACCGGCTACCATTTTCACCAAAGTAAAAAAACTGTTGCCCGGTCATTACCTCCATGTGAGCCTTGGAAAGATGGAGCAGCAGAGGTACTACTCTATTCCGTACAGTAGCGCTGCTGCCGAAAGCAATGGTATCGGTTATGAGCAGGCCAAAGATAAATTCAAATCATTGCTGGAAGCTTCCGTGCAGCGAAGGTTGGTAGCAGATGTGCCGCTGGGTTCGTTTCTCAGTGGTGGTATTGATTCTTCTGTAGTCACGGGGCTGGCCAGCCGGCACAAATCCAATCTTCATACCTTCTCCATTGGCTTTCGCGATGAGAAATTCTTTGACGAAACTACGTATGCACGCCTGGTTGCGAAACATTTCAACACCGAGCACACCGTCTTTTCGTTGACGAATAATGATTTGTACGAGCACGTGCATTCCATTCTCGATTACATCGATGAGCCTTTTGCTGACTCTTCGGCTATCGCCGTGTATATACTAAGTAAGGAAACACGCAGGCGTGCTACCGTTGCCTTGTCGGGCGATGGTGCGGACGAGATGCTGGCCGGATACAATAAACATGCTGCTTTTCAGAAGATCATTCAGAAGGGATGGAAGGAAAATGCGGTGGGTGCTTTGTTGCCACTCTGGAAAGTCATGCCACAGTCACGCAGTAATCCGTTGGGTAATACCTTTCGCCAGCTGGTGCGCTTTGGAGAGGGCATGAAGCTTTCTTCGAAAGAGCGCTATTGGCGCTGGGCCGGTTATGCAGGTGAAGACGAAGCCGGAGCTCTGTTCTCGGATGCAGCCCATCAGCGCCTGGTTCAGCAGGAGTACGCATCGCGCAAAGCAGAAGCAGTGAAACTGATTCCTGAAAAAGAGAGCATCAATGACATATTGGTCACCGACATGAACCTGGTGCTCTCCAACGACATGCTCACCAAAGTAGATCTGATGAGCATGGCCAATGGCCTGGAGGTACGCGTTCCTTTTCTTGATTATGAACTAGTGAATTTTGTATTCAGCCTTCCTTCTTCGTATAAGATCAATGCACAGATGCGCAAGCGTATGGTGCAGGATGCCTATCGTGATTTTTTACCTGCTGAATTGTACAACCGGCCTAAGAAAGGTTTTGAAGTTCCGCTGCTGAAATGGTTTCATCATGAAATGAAGTCGTTGATTAATGATGATCTTCTTTCGGAACAACTAATCAAAGAGCAGGGCATTTTTAACTGGGAAGAAATCAGTAAGCTCAGGCGTCAGCTGTTTTCATCCAATCCGGGTGATGTACACGCCCGTATCTGGGGGTTGATTGTATTTCAGTGGTGGTGGAAGAAAAATCATTAATTGTAGGTAATTGATAAGTTAAAAATTAAATAGAGAAAACGCGGGTGAGTGATAAGCTGTATATCAAGAATATGGTCTGCGATCGGTGCAGGATGGCGGTGAAAAAAGTATTGGATAGGCATGCGGTACAGTACACCAGCATTGAGTTAGGCGAGTGACGATTCCCCAGGCTATCACCGCCACGCAGCACTCGTTGCTCAGGGTAGAAATGGAATCGTTGGGGTTCGAGGTGATCGAAGAGAAATCAGCACGGGTGATCAATCAGATCAAAAGTGCCGTGATCACATTAGTACAGGGTAAAGATAAGGAGAGCAGAACCCGGAAGTTCTCTGTTTACCTATCGGATAAACTGGCGAAGGATTATAACTACCTTAGTAGCCTCTTCTCTTCTATTGAAGGTACTACAATAGAACAGTACCTGATTCATCAGAAAATCGAGAAGGTGAAAGAGTTGCTGGTGTATAATGAATTATCCCTGAGCGGGATTGCCGATCAGCTGGGCTACAGCAGCGTGCAGCATCTCTCCAGCCAGTTTAAAAAAGTAACGGGGTTAACGCCCAGTCATTTCAAAACCATTGGCGAGCGCAAGCGCAAGCCAATTGATAAGGTGTAACGGAATGCCCTCAATGATATACGAAACGGAAGTACCACTTCTGCACGTTCAGCGAACTGGAGCTGAGTAAGACAAAGATCAGCGAGAGTACAAATAGCTCCGGACTATCCCATTCGTAGCTGATGAGCCCCGTCATTAACAATAACCGGGTGTATTCCAAATGAAAGATCCAGCTTCGTTTTTCCAGCAGCGCACCACAGTTGATCAATGTAATCACAATCAGCAGAGCGATGAACCACTTCTCGGTTAAATTCAGGTAGTTGATAAACAGGATAAGTGCG
Organism: Flammeovirgaceae bacterium; assembly: GCA_023251155.1. Taxonomy (GTDB): domain Bacteria; phylum Bacteroidota; class Bacteroidia; order Cytophagales; family Cyclobacteriaceae; genus ELB16-189. The sequence continues at coordinate 53,059 of JAHEZH010000005.1, forward strand.
AACAGGGTGGTGAGGCAAAGTGCAATCTGGGTAGTGAGGTAGGCTTTGAAGCGAAAGGTAGGCTTCAGTTGCCGCTTGTGAGGAAGGAAAATCACCTCCAGGTCTTTACGGATATTCTGATCCAGGTCTTCGGGCTTGCCGAAAACAATTTTCAGTTTTGCGCGCCATCCATCCGCCCGGCGCATCCCTTCCAGCATTTCCATGAAGTAATGAAAGTGCTGCCACATGAAGCTGTTGCTTTTAATCGGGTGAGTAAGTCCGTACACGGGCTCTTCTTCTTCTTTCTGAAAGGTGTTGAACAGTTTATCCCAGAATACAAACAGGTCACCATAGTTTTTGTTGATGTACTTTTCGTTGGAGGCGTGATGCACGCGGTGATGCGAAGGCGTAATGAAAATATTTTCCAACCAGCCCAGGTGGCCGATGATCCGTGTGTGTGTAAAGAAGGAATACGCGCCATGAATCACCAGCATGGTAATGACCAGTGAAGGATGAAAGCCAAATAAAGGAAGGATGCACCAAAACAGATTGCGTAGGAAGGCCTGAAGAATAGTGATGCGCGCGGCCACCGTATAGTTAAATTCTTCACTCTGGTGGTGCACGATGTGCGCTCCCCACATAAAATTAATTTCGTGGCCCAGGCGATGGTACCAGTACCATACCAGGTCAGTTGCTAAAATCAGTACCACCCATATCGTCCAGTGGTTAGGGATGTGGAAGAGTGCAAAATGGTTGTAGATCCAGTAAAAAGCGGCATAGAAACTGGCCGATATAAACAGGCTCATCAACCGCTCGGCGATGCCCACCGAGATGTTCGCGATGGAACTATCAAAGGTGAAATAGTGCCCTTTCTTTTGCCGCCGGGCCGCGAGATATTCCAGACCTAAAAAAAGAAAGAACGCGGGTACTACAAATGCTACATAATTCAGTTCCATTCCGATATCGATATACTAGGTAGTAAGAAAGGTTTCTACGTGCTGGTTGAATAAGTCAGGATGCTCCATCATGGCCACATGACCGCAATGATCAATGAATTTTAATTCGGAGTTGGGCAGCAGATCATGAAAGTGCAAGGCAACTTCAGGTGGTGTGATTTCGTCCTGCAACCCCCATATTAATAAAGTGGGTTGTGTGATGCGATGGATGGATTCTGATAGATTGTTTTGCTGTGCGGAGCGGGCCAGCCCCAGCAACCGCAATGTTTTAGGAATACTCTGAACGGTATCATACACTTCATCCACCAGTTCTTTGGTTACGACTTCTTTGTTATAAAAGGTATAACCTACTTTCTCGCGGATGAAGGCATAGTCTTTCACACGAGGGAATGTTTTGCCCAATGTATTTTCAAACAATCCGGAGCTTCCGGTAAGGATGAGCTTTTTTACATTTTCAGGTTTACGCAATGCGTAAAGCAATGCAATATGTCCCCCCATCGAGTTGCCCATGAGCGTTACATCTGCCAGCTGATGCCAGTCCAGAAACTCATCGAGAATAACAGTAAGTTTTTCAAGATTGGCCTGGTGTTGCGGAATCTCAAAGATCGGAAGCCGCGGTATGATCACCCGATGGCTTTGGCTAAAATGACGGACTACCGAAGTCCAGTTGCTGAGATTGCCAAAAAGACCATGGAGAAGCACGATGGGCTCGCCTTCTCCCTCGTCAATGTAAAACTGGTTATATAATGGAGTGCTTCGTTTACTCATTCCGTTAAATGGTTTTCTTTTCGGCCAGTAACGCATCAATGTCACTATTGAATTCTTTTACAAACTCATCGTAATAGCTACCCGTAGCAGGTCCGGTAAAGCCGGTGTGAATTTTTCGCACCTTTCCCTGCTTGTCGATAAGTAATGTGGTAGGGAAGGAGAGTACGGCATTGAGCTGGGGAAGTTTTTCACTGGCTGCTTTCTTATCGGCCTTGCCGGCAAAAAGAATATCATAGTCAATACCATATCGGTTCACAAAGCGGGTGAGCTTTTCTTTCGCGAAATCAAATTCATCTTTGCGCTCAAAGGCAAGACCAACAATCTCTACCCCGCGTGATTTGTTTTCTTTATACCATGGTGAGAGGAACGCATTTTCATCCATGCAGTTGGGGCACCAGCTTCCAAGCAGCGTTACGACTACCACCTTGTTTTTATATTTATCATCACGAAGCGATACCGGTTTGCCATTCAGATCCGGGAATGAAAAATCCAGCCGGTCAACACCTTCTTTCAGATACGTAAGTGTATAGGCATCCGGCAATGCTGCCTGGTCATTCTTCACTGCTTTTAATACGGATTTGCCTCCGGCAGAAATGAGCTCCGCACTGAAGTTGACTGAATCAGTGATGGTTCCTTTCATCAGTCGTGGTGATGATCCGCTGAAAGCAGAAAGGAAAAACTGATTGCCATCCGTAACGCCTTCGAAGTAGCGGTAGTCACCGGTGGTAGTCATGATCGTACCGGTAAGTTTCTTTCCTTCCTGCCGGAATAATCCAACGGTTTTGTTAGGTTCGCTTCCTTCCGATGTGATTTCAACATCCCACTTGCCGCTCAGGTTAGCTGCGGGTTCATCGCCGTTGGTTTCGAAACGATGCGCTTCACCAAAGCTGGCCTGAAACGGAGTACCCTTTTGGGTTCCCTGGTTTTTGCGAAGGAAACCGGTGAAGGTGGTGTTTTCTTTTTTTCCAATGAGAAATGCATCAAACAACTCAATGGGTATAACAACAGAGTCTTTTTCTACTTTAATTCCTTCCAGCAATACCCGTTCATCGGCATTGAGCAGATAAACCTGCTGGGTGTTATTCTCTTCGGCTTTCACTTCAAAATTGAAGGGGATTTTTTCGCCCTCTACCTCAAACTCACCTCTCCATAAACCGGCTTTCAATTCCTGTTTTTCTTCGTGCTCACACGCCAGAACAAGCGTAGCCCAGATGGAGATAAAGGCCAGCGGACGAAGTGTTCGTTTGACTGAAAAAGGCCGGAATAAACGCATAACTGTTATTTTTTGTAAAATTATATTAAATCTATCAATTTAGTAGAGTAAGCGATGTAAAATAATTCTATTCCAATCGCTTACTGCTATCAGGGTTAGGTTTAGAGTGAAAATGGTAAATGCTGATTTTTATACTACTGCCAGCAACTCTTCTTCCGGCTGATATCTTCTCTTTAGCCGCTGCTCGATGTAGTCCACAAAGAGGTGATAAGGATCAAACCCAATCAGGTTTTCAGCATCCGGTATGAAGTTGGAGAGTGCATTCACATCGTAGAAGTACAATTGGTTGTCCCGATTGTCCGTTAAGTACTCCACACCACCTACCTCTATCTTCGCTTCTTTTACAATGCGTTCTACGGTACGGATAATTTCTTTTGGAGGAAGGTATTCTTCAACACGAATCTGCGTGCGTGGATACTCTTCCAGGCAGTTTTGTGCATTGATTTCGGGGGTACTGCATAGTTCTGCAGGGCAGAGGTTGAAACTGAAATCGTTGAGATGAATTTTTACTGCGTAAAGGAATTGACCATTGAGCGTTTCCACGCGCACAATATGGTTTCCCTTGGCAGGAATAAATTCCTGAATCAATGCCGTATGATCGATACCAAAATTGATCTGGTGATAATTGACCGCTTTATGCAGTTCGGCCAGTGTATTGAAGCGCACAATGCCGGCCCCGCTTCCGCCCACATTCACTTTGATGACTAAAGGAAATTTCAGTGACAGTGCAGCCGGAATCACCTGCGTGATGTGGTTGACAATTCGTGTTTTAGGAAAAGGTAAATTCAGATTGGCAAATAAAGAAAGCTGTTTTGCTTTTGAGCTTTCGATGGCTTGCGCGTGAACACCGTTGATCACCGGTACGCCCAGGCGCTCTACATGCGAAAGATAACTTGATGTATGAAAGATACCTTGCGTATTGCCTCGTGTGAAGGCCGATGAACTCATCCGGTTAATCAGTAAACTGAATGGTACTTCGGTTTCTGCAGGATTGAACTGGTGTTGTGCGGCATGAACACGAATGAACGGAATGCGTCTGCGTTCAAGTTCGCTGAATAAAGGTTTGAACCACGTGGGGTGTTCGTAAAATATTCCTATGGGTTTTCTGGAATGACTCATGATCGGTAGTAATTTAAATGTGTATCAATGGTTTTGAGGAAATACAAGGGAAGAAGAAGAGGATGATAAAAGGAGAGGAGATTCCAAACCTTCCAGAGAATGGAATTCCTTTGTCTCCTTTTTCCTACACCAAACTAAACTCCACGCTGGCTATGAGCCACCAGGTTGAGATCCAATTCAAATTCATCATAGATCACTCCGTCACCTAAGTTTTCAAAAAAGCTGGGAGACTTGAATTTGATGTTGTACTTCGAGCGGTCAACGGTAATTTTGGCTACCGCAGTTAATTTCTTGCCATCATTTTTAATCACCGCCGGAAACGTAATGTCATTGGTGATGCCTTTCAGTGTCAGCTTTCCTTTCACGGTATATTCATCACCTGTTTTGGGTGTAACAGAGGAAATGACAAACGAAGCTTTAGGAAATTGGTCGACACCAAAGAAGTCATCGTTTTTTAAATGACCGACCAGTTTTGCGTTGGAGCTTGCATCTTTAATATCCGTTACGGTGAGGCTGGTGACATCGATCTCAAAGTTGCCTTGCTTCACCGCTTTGCCTTCGGTAGCAATTTCACCTGAGCTGAGTAAAATGGTACCTGTATGCTGACCGGTAAATTTTTTGCCGGTCCATACTAATGTACTTGCCTTGGAGTCTACTTTAAATTTTACCGGTGCGGGTGGAGCGATAAAAGCAAAAAGGCTGGTGATAATAAACGTGATGGTTATGAATGATAATACAGGTCTTGTTTTCATGTGATAATGCGTTTTTTAAAATTTCGGTATAAACAGATTGGACTAACGGGTAGCGAGTGATCACTGCCTTGCAGTAATGCGGTCTCTAATAAAATAGAATGTGTGTTGATTTAACAACAGCGCTTGCAACCCATGATCAGGTGAAGCGTACAGTACTCTGCCAGGGAGAGCTGTGCCGGATGTTGTTGGTTTTTCTTCATGTCTTTACAATTTATATTACCCAAAATTTCCTTGGGCAGGAATTAGCACTTATTCAAAACCCGGAGGCGTTGAAAGTTGCCAGGGGTGCTGCGAGCCTGAACTCTTCCCCCTTCTTTATAAATCTGACGTAAAGGTAGAAACGTTTTTCAATTAAACAATAAAGTCTATAGTTTTTATAGACTAATAAATTAAAATAATTTTTGCGAAAGGATTGAGCTGCACTTATACGATTGAAATAAAGCTACTTAGCACCAAGCAAAACATCTTCAGATGTTTATCCGATGTGTATGCTTTCACACCAAAATGATTGCTGCATGTGATTATCGGGCCGTTGGAGGAGGACTTTGCAGTCCTGCCATCACCTTTCTGCTTTCCTGAAGGATTTTAATCTGCACTACTCAACAACACTAAATAAATTGACAGGGCTAACCGTAAATCTCATTAAGAATCCCGGCCAGTCTTATCCCCGCTTTCAGCACTCGGTCTTTGGCGCTTTGCAGGTGAAGGTAGCTGTAGCGATAGCTGAGGTTGCCATCTTTAATATCATATACTTCTTTGCGATACGTCATCGATTCATTTGCCCAATCCAGTACGGAGGCTTTTTGCCATTGTGCTACGGTGGCTTTGTCAGGCTGTCCAAGTGCCTGTGCAAATTCGGTATAGCTTAGACGAGTGTCATCAATCATTTCACTGTCCCACACGCGGTGCAGGTTCGAGTCGTTACGAAACCATTTCACTTTTACTTTATTGCCACCCTGATCATCGCAGCAGCCTACGTGCAAGGGTTGGTGAATGTCGCCCACCAGGTGCACGAGCATTTTCAATGCCTCTTCTTCTTTTTTCTCATCCAGTTTGTGCGACTTCAATTCGGCGATGACTCTTTGCAGGGTCATGATTACATCGCCATTAGGGTTTTTGGGTGATTCTGCATAGGTCTTCCCGGTTTCCACCGTCACCCAATGCCAGTCGGCGGTATAGTTATATGTAGAATCAGACCGGATTTCGTCCATCCAGGTGCTCACGATGGCAAGCGATTGCTGGTGGAGTACAGCACGTACCTTCTTTTTCGCTTTACCGGAAAGATATTGTTCTGCTATCCAGCCCGATGCGCGGTGGCCCGTTACGCCCCATCCGTGCGATGATGTACCGATAAAGCAAACAAGCAGGAGTAAAGCGATGGATTTTTTCATAACCAGTATATTAAGTTTGCAATATTAAATTTTAATATCGAATGGCCATTTTCCGAACGTGATATTAAGGTTAACTTTGATGTGAACGGTATGGAAAAGACAGTGCGGCTGGCGGCAATACGGATAGCGAAGCAATTGGACCTGAAAGGGATTAAGGCTTTTTTTGAGATGAAGCCGGCTGCGGATACTTCTTCCGAGTTATTTTATGCTTTTGGCTCTGACCGCTACCAGTACTATTTCAATTACGGTGTGGTTGTTTTTTGCGGCCATACGGATGACGAAATCCGGCTGGCGGTAAAGACCATTTACGCTTTTCAGAAAAATCCAACCTCCGAGTGGCACCGGGATGATCATGAGATAGCCGTAGTGCCTGGCTCCACTATCGAATTTGATTTTGATCAGTTGATCGTCGATCACGTAGATGAAAAAATCATTCGCATCACCATGTTTAACCTGGCGCAGTCCATTGCGTTGGATTATTACAATGAGGTGTCTGAAAATCTGCTCACGGAAATCAGAGGCTTCAGCAATCACCTGGAGGCTACCGGCAAATTAAGTATCAATCGCACCAACATGATGAAATTCATCGGGCGTGCGTTGAATACGCAGAACGATATTGCGGATAGCATTTATATTTTTGATGCACCGGAGCTCGTGTGGGACGATGAGTATCTCGACTCTGTTCACAAAGGATTGATGAAGCACTTTGATCTGCGGGTGCGCTTTAGCGAAATTGAATACACCGTAAAAATCATAGAAAACAACCTCAGTGTTTTTCGCGAGATTACCCATCAGCGCGAAAGCAATATCCTGGAATACATCATCATTATTCTGATCCTGGTGGAGGTATTTGATTTACTGATTTCCAAGATTCTATAACTGCGTTGCGCTGCCAGGTGGTGCTGATGCGGAAGGGTATCCTGGATCCGTCTTTCAACCCGTGAGCAGGCACAAGGATTGTATATCAAATGTTTGCTCAGAATACGTGCAATGAATACCTTGTATAAGTCCATAGTAATCTTGTCTTTTCATTAAAATTGAATCCAGAGAATGAAAGCTCCTCTCCATTTGTTTAACGCGTACGGTGTTGAACTGGAATACATGATTGTAGATCGCGATTCGTTGCAGATAAAATCGATCAGTGATGAACTATTGAAACAGGAGCTGGGGTATTATGGTGGTAATTTTGAAAACGGGATTGTGTCCTGGTCGAACGAGTTAGCGCTGCATGTGATTGAGTTGAAATCCACGAGGCCGGAATCCAACCTTAATACGATCGAGAATTCGTTTGCGGATGAAGTGAAGCGAATCAACAATACGTTGTCGTGCTGGAATGCCATGTTATTGCCTACAGCTGCACATCCCTTCATGAATCCGTTAACCGAAACCAGGCTTTGGCCCCATGACCACAGTGATGTATATCAAATCTATGATCGGATTTTTAACTCCAAAGGACATGGCTGGAGTAACTTGCAAAGCACGCATCTCAATCTTCCTTTTCATGGTGACGCGGAGTTTGGAAAACTGCATGCTGCCATCCGGTTGATCCTGCCGTTGCTTCCTGCCTTGTGTGCCAGCTCTCCCATACTGGATGGAAAATTTTCAGAGGCGGTAGATGCGCGGTTGGTGTACTACAAAACCAAACAGGAACGCATTCCTTTTCTCACGGGGCATATTATTCCCGAGCCGGTTTTCTCGCAGAAGAATTATGAAGAACAGATCTATTCGAGAATAAAAAAAGAGATAGCTACTTTTGATCCGCAGCATATTCTTGACCCGATATGGATCAACTCCCGTGGAGCTATTCCGCGCTTTGACCGTGGCTCTATTGAAATACGGGTGATGGATATACAGGAATGTCCGGCGGCTGATCTGGCCATTATTACCCTGGTGATTGAAACACTCAAGTCACTCATTCATGAGGACTTCGCTTCTCTGGAAGATCAGAAGGAAGTGTACATGGATGCACTTACCGGAATTCTGGAAGAGACCATAAAGACCGGATCGGGCACAGAAATATTTTCAATGGAGTATTCTTCCCTGTTTGGTATCAATACCTTTACTACCGCGCAGGAGTTATGGAAGCACATCTACACCACGCTGGTAGCTAAGGGCAATACATTGCTGGAGCGATGGGAACCCGAGCTATCAGTGATTTTCACGGAGGGTACTTTATCGGAGCGCATCATCAAAGCAACCAATCGATCGGAAGCTGCTATCCCTAAAGTCTACCATCAGCTAAGCGACTGTCTGGCGCAGAATAAAATGTTTATTCCCTGAAACGGTTATTCACGCCGGCACAAAGGAAAAAATACATTAAGGATATCATCTCCTTCGTACGGTCTTGGTTTAGTAATGGCCGATAAATACGTCGTGATTTTCTTCTCTCCGGTTTACTGCTTATTTTAATCCGATGAACCGAGTGAAAGCCTGGATCAGAGCTACGTTGGGTTTCTCGCGGGGCGAGTCCAATGCCTTTATCATTCTACTTCCGCTCATGGTGCTCACTGTTTTTTCGATGTCGTTCTACCGATACTGGTCAGCGCCTGTTGCCAGGGATTATTCCAATCACCGGCATTACCTGGATAGCTTAATCGCAACATGGGAATGGGAGAAGAAGGAAGATAGTGTGATCGAACGATCCAATTCCTTTTTTCATTTTAATCCCAACACCGCTTCGCAGGAGCAATTGCAATCGTTAGGATTGAATAAATACCTGGCTTTGCGAATCGTGAAGTACCGCAGCAAGGGAGGAAAGTTTGAGATCAGAACCGATTTGATGAACGTATATGGTATGGATACGTTGTGGTTTAAGAATGCCTTGCCGTACATTGATTTGCCGGAGGTAAAGCCGGAAAAACCGGTGGAGACAAACAGGTCATCCAAGTTCAGCAAAAAGGAAAAAGTCACTTTTGATCTGAATGCTGCAGATACCTCACAGTTGATGAAACTGTATGGCATAGGACCGAAGCTGGCGCTGCGCATTGTGAAATACCGTAACAAACTGGGTGGATTTGTAAACATGAGTCAACTAAAAGAAGTCTATGGATTAGATAGTGCAGTTATTTCGCGCCTAGCGGAAATGACATTTATAGATCGTAACTTTACTCCCGTCAAGCTCAATATCAATCAATTAACGGAAAAGGAATTAGCAGTTCATCCCTATTTGAATTGGAAAATAGCCAGAGCCATTACCGCTTACCGGTTTCAGCATGGTGCTTTTCAATCACTGGACGACCTTTCTCAGGTGAAATTGCTCGATGAACAGGAACTTGAACATATAAGGCCTTATCTTACCCTGGACTAGTGGAGAAATCGCAGGAAACTCAGAAGCTATTGACTACGTATCTGCGCAGGTTAACCAACCTGTCGGGCAACAACCGTTCTTTATATCTTCCGCGATTGACCGGAGATCAGTTTCTCGATGTGCATGAGCTAAGCCAGCTCAATAAAGAGAAATCATTTGCCATTATTTCGTCCCTCATTGCACGCAAGAAGAAAATACTTTGTGCCGTACTGGACGCGCGTATGGAAGCAGTAGGTGAGGCCAGTAAGAAATTAAAGAAACTTCAGCGGCTCGATCATTTTCTTTTTGAAGAACGCGGCTCACGTGATTTACACATCGGGTGGCCCATGGTGCGAGGTAAGTTTGCGGATGGCACATTTGTACGCTGCCCTCTCTTGTTTTTCCCTGTTGAATTAGGTGTTGAAAATGAACAATGGGTCATTCGCCTTCGCGAAGACGGAGACATTACCTTTAATAAATCTTTTCTGCTGGCGCACTCGCTTTACAACCAGGTAAAGACAGACGATGGACTTCTGGATGAAACATTTGAAGATGCCGATAAGGACAGCACCGTATTTCGCACCGCCATTTATCAGTTATTGCAAAAGAGTAATGTGGATGTGCATTTCAATCCCGATAATTTTCGTGATGAACTGACTTCATTTGTTCCGTATAAGAAAGAGGAATTTGATCAGGCGCATTTCAATGGTGAGTTGAAACTCTATCCGGAAGCGGTACTGGGAATTTTTCCTCAGGCCGGATCTTATCTGATTCCGGATTATAAAGAATTGATTGATCGTGGTGAAGTAACTGACCTCGAACATTTTTTTGCTGAACGCTCCGGAACAAAAAGTGAGAAGTCCAATTTCCTTCACGATATCAAAGAAGAGAAAGTATATCCTGCATTCAGGATGGATGCGTGGCAGGAGAATGCGCTGAAGGCAGTGAAGGTAGGCCATTCACTGGTGGTGCAGGGCCCTCCCGGTACGGGCAAATCGCAATTGATCTGTAACCTGATTGCGGATGGACTGGCGCACGGAAAGAAAATACTGGTAGTGTGCCAGAAACGGGCCGCGCTTGATGTGGTGTATGAACGCCTGAAAAGTAAACGCATGAGTGATTTCCTTGCACTGGTTCATGACTTCAAAAATGACCGTAAGGAGATATTTGCCAAAGCGGCCCAACAGGTTGATCGTATTGAAGACTACAAAACAAAAAATAACAGCATAGATTCCATTCAGCTGGAACGAAAGTTCTTTACGACCAGCAGAAGAATTGATCAGATTACAGAAGAGTTGGAGGAGTTCAAGAAATCGCTGTTCGATGAGTCGGATTGTGGTTATAGTGCAAAAGAGCTTTATCTGTTATCGGATTCTTCGGCACCTGCCGTAAACCTGAAGCAGGAATATAACCTGTTTACGCGGCCAACACTAGAGGCATTTCAGGCAAAACTGAAACGGTATGTAAACTATGCCATTCGCTTTAAGAAAGCCGACTACAGCTGGCTGGAAAGAAAATCGTTTTCATCACGTTCCATCAGCGACTTACGATTGATAGAGCAAGGTCTTGCAGAAATTGCACCTTACTTTGTGAAGCTGCAGGATGAATTGCAACAAGCTTTAAGTGCACGACCCGATTGGGAACATTGCGAAGAGTTTTGGAAGAATCAATCACGCGCAAGCGAAATGCTGCGGCAGCTGGCCGATAAAAAAGCATATCGTTATTTTCAGTTCATCAGTACGTTTAGTGATGATGAGACCAGCTCGCTCTGGCTGGCCAACCAGGCACGTGTAGTGAGTGATTGTTTTAAAGGTGTAGGTGCAGAACTCAGTATTCCTGCCCTTGAGCTTGGTTCGTTTCAGCAGGCACTGGGTAAGACCGTGCGCATGCGCAAGGGGGTTTTGAGCCGCATGTACTGGGAGCTTTTTTTTAAGGAGAAAGGAGTAATCAAACGTGCGTTGCTGGCCAACCATCTGAAATTATCGAAAGAGGGCTTGCAATCGCTGGAGCGAAAGCTGGACAACCGGCTCAACCTCGAACACAATCTCTCGCGTTTGAGGACCACCGCCTGGTTGACGGAAATTCCGGATTCTTATTCCGTAGAAGCGTTTACCACGTGGTTTGAGCAGTACCAGAAAGCCATCAAAGCCAAAATGATTTTTAACTACATCCGCGGGTTGAAAAATTTCCTCGATCCGGTGTATCTTGATGCGAGGGAATTTCAGGTTCGGATGGAGAGTCTATATCGTCCGTTGTACCTGTTGCAGCAGCAGAAAGAGGAATGGAAAAATCATTTCACTGCGGCACAGATAGAGCGCATCACCCGTGATCCGTCCTTTGCGGGTCAACTGAAAAATGCCATAAAGCGCGACTTCGATGCCCTTTGCGAGTTCGATGCCCTTGAAGAAAGTCTTTCATCTGACGAACGAAAAGTAATCGACCGGCTGGCGGATGCGGCACAAGGATACGAAACACTCAACGAGTTATTTCTTAACAGCGTTTACATTGCCTGGCTCGATCACCTGGAAGTAAAATACCCGATACTTCGTATCCCTACTTCCGATCATTTGTTTTCGCTGGAGCGGGAGCTTCGTAGTCTGATTGAAGAAAAACAGAAATTAAGTAACGAGATACTCCTTCTGCGTGCACGTGAACGCGTAATCGATAACCTTGAATTTAATCGACTCAACAATCGTGTTACGTATCGAGATCTGCATCATCAGCTGACCAAGAAGAAAAAGATCTGGCCCGTTCGTAAAGTTATCAGTGAACATGAAGAGGAAATTTTCCGCCTTCTGCCGTGCTGGCTTACCTCACCGGAGTCGGCATCTGCCATATTCCCGATGAAGGAGATGTTTGATCTCGTCATCTTCGATGAGGCATCACAATGTTTTGCGGAGCAGGGAATTCCTTCACTATTCCGCGCCAAGCAGGCGGTAGTAGCCGGAGATAGCCAGCAATTGCGACCAAGCGACATGTACCTGTCACGGTGGGAAGAAGAAGATGTGAATCATCCTGACCTCGAAGTGAATTCGTTGCTGGAGTTAGGCAGTCGTTACCTGATGTCGATCACTTTACAAGGGCATTACCGCAGTAAGTCATTAGAGCTGATCGAATTTTCGAATCAGAATTTTTATAAAGGTAAACTGTATCTGTTGCCCGATCGTCATGCATTCAATGCATCTGATCCGGCTATTGAATACATCCAAGTAGATGGGGTGTGGGAAGATCAGTCCAATCAGGCAGAAGCAGAGCAGATTGCCGAACTGGTTATTCACTATCATCAGCATCACCCGCAAAAGGACATAGGCGTGGTGACCTTCAATGCCACACAGCAGGCAGTAGTGCTGGACGTACTGGAAGCCAAATTTGCGGAAAAGCAATTACTCCTTCCGGATTCACTCTTCGTGAAGAATATTGAAAATGTGCAAGGGGATGAGCGTGATGTAATTATTTTCTCGATCGGCTATGCGCATGATAAAAAGAAGAAATTGCATGCACAGTTCGGAAGCCTGAACCTGGCAGGAGGGGAGAACAGATTAAATGTGGCGATTACACGGGCGCGCGAAAAAATCATTGTAGTGGCCAGTATCAGGGCCGAAGATCTGAAAGTAGATGACACCCGCAATCATGGTCCGAAGCTATTGAAGGAATACCTGAACTACGCATGGCATGTAGCTCAGGGATTGAAGTATGGAGACGAAAACAAACCGGAAGAACATAGCGGGATGGATTCACTTCAATTGAAGAACATCGTTAAAGAGCAGCTTCCTTCGAAAACCGATAAGATCATCAAAGATGAATCTGTTCCCTTTGCTGATCTGGCCATTAAAAATCAACGTGAGTACCTGAGCCTGGTACGTACCGATGATGACCTGTATTTTCAAAGCTTATCCGCCAAATCATGGCATGCACAAATACCCGTCCTGTTCGAAACAAAGAACTGGAAATACACCATGGCGTATAGCAGAAACTACTGGATGGACCGGGAAAAGTTTTTGGGTGATGTAGCGAGGTCGGTATGAGATGGCACATCACCGGTAAAATAAAAGAGTAGTCCATGATGCTGACTACTCTTTTGTTTTGAGGCCATTACTTTCGGTAATCCAATGCGGGCTTGCGATCGCCGATCAATGATTCATATTTAAAACCATCACCTGTTCTTTTCTTCAGTTCCTTCCAGGCTTCTGCAATGGTAGCGGGCGAATCGTACAGATCAATTGCTGTTAATGCAATGGTTTTGGCGGCCATGATCATTCCTTTTGATCCGATGGTCGTTCCACCTGCAGCCACGGCCTGCCAGCTGTGTGCTGCGGTACCAGGTACCCATGTAGCAGTGGATAAACCGGCAGTGGGAACCACCCAGCTAATGTCAGCTACATCGGTTGAACCACCCACGCCGCCTGCATCTGAAACCTGATAAGGAGCAATCTCGCTGGTCGATTCAATCTTTGGAACTGTGCCTGTGAATGACTCCTGAATTTTTGTGGCGAATGCTTTTTCCTCATTGGTGTAATTATAACCTCCTATCTGGCGAAGATTTTTATCCATCACTTTTGATAGTGATGCAGAAGGGAGCATATTATAAACACCTCCCGTTACTTCATAGCTCATTTTTGTTTCAGTACCCAGCGCCGCTCCTTCTGCTGCTTTTACAATACGTTCCCAGGTTGCTTTTACTTCTTCCCGTTTCGGATGACGCACATAATAATATACTTCCGCGAAAGCAGGAACCACATTTGGTGCTTCACCACCACGGGTGATCACATAGTGTATGCGTGTTTCCTGTGTAACGTGTTCGCGCAGCATGTTCACCATGTTGTCCATGGCCTCTACGCCATCCAGTGCGGAGCGGCCACGTTCGGGTGAAGCGGCAGCATGCGATGCAATGCCATAGAACCGGAACTTGCCTGATTTATTAGAAAGTGAACTTCCGGCGCTGGCATTGTTTTGCGGACCCGGATGCCAGTGCAGCACGACATCCACCTCTTTAAATAACCCATCACGTACCATGTATACTTTTCCCGAACCTCCTTCTTCGGCAGGTGTTCCGTACACTTTTACTGTTCCTGCTTTTTTATTGGCGATCAACCAATCTTTAACTGCGATTCCAGCCGCAGTAGAAGCGACACCAAACAGGTGATGACCGCAGGCATGACCAGCCGTCTTTCCAGGTATCGGTTTCAGCTCGGGCGAAGCATCCTGTGATACCCCCGGTAACGCATCAAATTCGGCAAGAATACCAATCACCGGTTTGCCCGATCCATAGGTGGCAACAAATGCCGTGGGCATTCCGGCTACACCACTTTCCACGTTGAAGCCTGCGTCTGTTAATGTCTTTTGAAGTAATGCGGAGCTTTGTGTTTCCTGAAACCCGACTTCAGCATAGTCCCATATTTTTTTTGCAGTGCCTGCATACAAATCATACTTACTGTCTATTGATTTGACTACTTCTTCCTTCGTTTTCTGCGCAACAACCAGCAAGGGGGTGATGCACAGGAATGCACCGATAATTTTTTTCATGATGATTTGGGTTTAGGTATAGATTGAAATGTACAAAAGCAAAAGGCTCCTGCCAAGAAGGAAGCAGGAGCCTTTGATAAAAGGTTTCAGCAAACGTTAGAGATGGCGGCTGATTTTTTAATACTAACGACTATGCATGGGCCTTTGGTGTGGTGCTTAGTGTTTCGCCATGCTGACTCAGATCCAGTCCCAGACGCTCGTCTTCTTCAGAGACACGTAGTCTTGTGATCTTGCCGGTAATCTTAAAAATAATAAATGAACCCCCGAAAGTAAACACTCCCACAATAACCAGTGCCAGCAAATGATAAAGGAAGGTTTGTGTCTGGCCATACACCAGGCCTACATCTTTGGCAAACACTGCGGTGAGAATCATACCAACAATTCCGCCTAATCCATGGCACGGAAATACATCCAGTGTATCATCCAATGAAGTGCGTTGCTGACGGAAATAGACAGCCAGGTTACTGATGATGGCGGCCGCAAAACCAATGAATACACTCTGCCCGATATTGACATAGCCAGCCGCAGGAGTGATCGCCACGAGGCCGACCACCGCACCGATACATGCGCCCATGGCGGATATCTTTCTTCCTACCAATGCATCAAACATCACCCACGTGATCATGGCCGAGGCAGTTGCAAAGTTAGTGGTTGCAAATGCCTGCACGGCTACTCCATTCGCTGCCAGTGCTGAGCCCGAATTAAATCCAAACCATCCGAACCATAACATGCCTGTACCGAGAATGATGAAGGGAATATTTGCAGGCTGATGAGTTTCGTTATGACGTTTGCCCAATACATACGCCCCTGCCAGTGCAGCAAATCCGGCTGACATGTGTACCACCGTTCCTCCGGCAAAATCCAATACACCCCATTTTCTAAGGAAACCATCCGGATGCCAGGTCCAATGGGCGAGCGGGCAATAGATCAGTAAAGAGAACAGGCACATGAAAATGAGGTACGAGGTAAACTTCACGCGTTCTGCAAAACTACCGGTGATCAATGCAGGAGTGATGATCGCAAACTTCAATTGAAAAAGGGCGAACAATAAAAAGGGAAAAGTGGGAGAGAGCAAGGCGTTGGGATTGAGGCCCACGTTATGAAAGGCAAAGTACGTGCGCGGATCACCAATGAATCCACCGATGCTATCGCCAAACGCAAGACTGAAACCGACCAGGAACCAGAGCAAGCTGATCACCCCCAACGCAATGAAACTTTGCAGCATGGTAGAGATCACATTCTTCTTGGTAACCATACCGCCATAGAAGAAGGACAACCCCGGAGTCATAAAGAGAACAAAAGCACTCGCTACCAGCATCCAAGCGGTGTCCGCTTTATCGATTGCGCCGGCCGCATCATCAGGCAGGCTTCCCGAATCAAATAAGACAATGAATTGAATAATAACCAGGATGGCAAAAATGACAATCCAGCGTGTTTTAGGTCGGCTCATTTAACTTTTAATCTTGAGTTGTGAAATGTGGGCACAATTTCATGGTAATGAGATTAAAAATGAACCTATTTATAAAATATTTTATCTGTTTTTATTCCCTGAGGGTGATATCTGAAAGCATAACGTTCGTTAGTGGCGCTAATTCAGCTGAAAATGATCTTACCATTGAATGTGTTCATCAATGAAACGAATCAGGCTATCGGCCATGGCTTGTTGTTCCTTCTTCTTGGGATGCCCCGGAGTATTCTTATAAGTGAAGAAGTGCGTGAATATTTTCTGATCGTTCAGTTGGTGGGCGGCTTCGCTGATGTATCCCGGCCATGGAGATCCTTCTCTGGTAGCATCCATATTTCCCAATACGCAGATGATCGGAGTAGTGGGGTAGTGGGACCGGATACGGGTTAGAAAATTTTTGTAGGCATTGATAATGAATTCAGAAGAGGGCGGAGTAGTACCGAAGGTGCGTTTGAATTGTTCATGCGTAGCCATCTTCACCAGCCACGAGTCGTTTTGAAATAAGTTAATCACCACTACATCCGGTGTGAACGAATTGAAATCCCAATGACTGGCGGAGTCGGCTGGGTTGAGGCGATCATACACGTCAGGCATCACATAGGGAAACCAGCTGATGGTTATCCCTATTCCGCTTTTTGCAATGAATGAATAATCGGCACGGTAATGTCGTGCTGTGATGGCCGCGTACGATAGGTAATTGTTTTCATAAGGACTTGCCGGTGAATCACCTACGGTATCTTCCACCGCATAGCCGCAGGTGATGGAGTTGCCATATACTTCTATTCTTCGGGTTGCTTGAGCAGGAGCTTCAAGTGGTCTGGAGCGTTTGCCCGTATCAAATCCGTAGAAGGTAACTTTTCCACGATCGTACTCAGTAATTTTATAGAGCTCTGCGGTGTGCGCTCCTTTTTTCAAATCGCTAGCCAGTGTGTATTCTTTTTTACCGGCTTCGAGTTTTAGTTTGGTTGCTTTTCCATCGATGATCACATAAAGAAAATTATCGGCACGCTCGTCTTTCAAGGTTGCCTTCAATGATTTTCCTTCAAAGTTTAATTTGACGGATGCTCCTGACCAATACATCTCGGTAGAATCAGGCGTGATGCGATTTCTTCCCTGGTATTTAAGTTTGTCGGAATTGGGTTGGATGAACTGCTCTTGTGCCTGGAGAGATACAAAAGAAAAAATAATCAAAGCGTATAAAATGAATTTCATGATGTATTACGGAGTGGAGAAACGTTACGCCTTAAAGTTAACTTTATTTAGCCTGGTAAAGTTCGGTGAAGCGGGCAAAATCATGGATCCTTTTTTAGAGGTGGTATTGGCCCATAATTCGGGCTGGATTGTATGAATGTAATGATAGATGACGTGTCGCGATAGGTGATGAAAATTGTTTTGCCGCGCATCAAATCTGGAATTGACTTTTATAAATAATCACCGATCTTGTTGTGGTTAACCTGTAAACTTTATCATGAGGAAAACGCTTACCCTTTTCTTTGCGGCAGTAGTCTGCACCTGGTCGATTGCTCAATCCATTAAAAAAGCACCTGAAATCAAGGAAGGTGAAGGACCCTATACTCAGCTCATCATCCGTGGAGTAACGTTGATTGATGGAACCGGAGCGCCACCGATTGGCCCTGTGGATATTGTGGTGAAACAAAACAAGATTGTGAAAGTGCAGACGGTGGGTTATCCCGGAGTGGAGATTAACTCCGGGCGCAGACCTAAACTGGAAGCAGGTGGTAAGGAATTGGATTGCACCGGCATGTATTTATTGCCCGGCTTCATTGATATGCACGGACACATTGGAGGAAGCCAGGCTCCCAATGCCGAATATGTTTTTAAACTCTGGATGGCACACGGCATCACCACCGTACGCGATCCATCGGCAGGCAATGGTCTGGATTGGGTGCTCGACCAAAAAGAGAAGAGTGCAAAGAATGTGATTACCGCTCCGCGGTTGAAAGCCTACACCGCCTTTGGTATGGGAAGCAAAGAAGGCATTAACACACCGGAAGAAGCCCGGCTATGGGTGCAGGACAATGCAAAGAAAGGTGCTGATGGGATCAAGTTCTTTGGTGCCGCTCCACAGATTATGAATGCCGCCTTGCGCGAAAACAAAAGACTGGGATTACGATCGGCTTGCCATCATGCACAGATGGATGTAGCACGGTGGAATGTAGTGAAGTCAGCGAAAGCAGGATTGACATCAATGGAACACTGGTATGGCTTGCCGGAAGCTTTGTTCACCAACAAAACCATACAGGATTTTCGTCTCGATTATAATTATCAGAATGAACAGCATCGCTTCAGTGAGGCAGGAAAATTATGGAAGCAAGCCGCACCTCCCTATTCAGAGAAATGGAATGCGGTGATGGATACCTTACTGAAACTGGACTTCACGCTCGATCCTACTTTCAATATCTACGAAGCTAACCGCGATCTGCAACGTGCACGCAGAGCGGAGTGGCACGAGACGTACACACTCCCATCGTTGTGCGCATTTTATCAACCTAGTAAAATATCACACGGCTCGTACTGGCATTCATGGGGAACAGAAGAAGAAATTCAATGGAAAGAGAACTATCGCTTGTGGATGACCTTTATTAATGAATATAAGAATCGTGGAGGAAGGGTGACAGCGGGTTCGGATTCCGGATTTATCTTTCAGCTCTATGGCTTCGCTTACATTCGCGAGCTGGAGCTGCTTCGCGAAGCAGGGTTTCACCCGCTGGAAGTAATTCGTTCGGCTACATTGTATGGCGCGCAGGCATTGGGGATGGAAAAAGAGATTGGTTCGGTAGAGGTAGGTAAGCTGGCGGATTTTGTTATCGTGGAAGAAAACCCATTGCAGAACTTACAGGTACTTTATGGTACAGGTGCCATACGCCTTACAGACGACAACAAAGTTACCCGCGTAGGCGGAGTGAAGTACACCGTGAAAGATGGAATGGTGTACGATGCGAAAAAATTACTGGCCGATGTGAAAAAGATTGTGGATGAAGAGAAAGTGAAATCCGGATTTGTGTTGAAGCAGCCGGGGATGAATTGAGAGAAATTGGTTAATTATTTGTTAACTGTAAAAGGAATATGTAGAAAATGGAAGTTCGGGTGGGGCTTCCTTTTTTTCGATTACTTTTTATTCTGATGACATCACTCTTTTCTTTGGACATTAACCGATCCTATAACTTGTCCTTCATGACTTTTTTATAACGGAGAAGGAGAGGTTTTACATCCCCTTTTACACTTCTTTACAATCCATTTACTTCTGCCGGAAGAAGCACCAATAGCTTTGTTGTAGTTCAATAAACTTAATCTACGCAAAGATGAAAACAATCCAATTAATGACAGCTGCTTTAATCATGGTAGTAGCATCCGCTTTTGTAAGCTACAAATCAGTTGACTGGAAAATTAAGGAAGGGTACTCTGTCAAGGTATTCCGAAATGCTCAGGTACACTATCCGATCTATTTCAAAGGCTTGAAGGCCAGTATTTCTTTTGATAAAGAGCATCCCGAAAAGTCGAAAATTCAAGCCTCCATTGATGCAACAACGGTAGATAC
This sequence comes from Flammeovirgaceae bacterium, assembly GCA_023251155.1. Taxonomy (GTDB): domain Bacteria; phylum Bacteroidota; class Bacteroidia; order Cytophagales; family Cyclobacteriaceae; genus ELB16-189. The sequence continues at coordinate 73,130 of JAHEZH010000005.1, forward strand.
AGGTGTTGAACTGATGACGGCACATGCCAAAGAGGAAAGTGTATTGGATACGGATCATTTTCCTGTCATCACTTTTCAATCCAGTTCCGTCAGGAAAAACAGTACCGGGTATGAAGTAACCGGGATGCTCACCTTAAAAGGAATTACCAAAGAGATTAACTTTCCATTCACTTTTGATAAGGATACGTTCATCGGAACCTTTAGCATTGCGGCAAAAGACTTTAATATTAATAGAGAAGGAGCAGTGCCGTCAGGACAGATTAAAATTGAGCTGACGATACCGGTTACTGAATAAAGTGGGTGAGAAAACACAAACAGACAAGAGAATTCAGAGGAGTATACCCACTACATAAAAAAAGTCCGCATCGTTTCTGATGCGGACTTTCTTATCGGTTATCCAACCACTACATCGTTTCTTTTCTCAGGGAATTAATCCATGTAGCAATTTTCAATGCTTCTACTTTCGGCACTTGTGGCATAGGTGCCATTGGTGTTTCGTGTTCCGGCCAGTTCTTTGGTTCAGGATTGTAAATCAACTGCACGATGCGCTCATTGCTGTATTTACGTTTAGCAATGTCTGCGAAAGCAGGACCAACCTGGCGCTTGCTCACCTGGTGGCAGGCCGTGCACGTGTTCTTCGCCAACAATGGTTCGATCTCTTCATACGTTGGTACTTTGTTGGAAGCCGCGGCTACCGTTTTTGGTTTTGCGGCAGGAGCAACGGTTTTAACCGGCGCTGCTCTCTTCGTTCCCCATTCACTGGCAGGAAGTTTATCTCCATCAGGAATGTTGTTCAACGTATAGTAAGCGATGTTATGCAATACCGGTAGCTTGCTTTCTTTCGAACGAATACCCGGCAAGGCAATTTCATGAAGATAGTATTGACGAAGGTTATCCACCAGCAATCTCACCTTCAATCCATCTTCCGATACTTTCACACCTTTAATGTTCAGCTTCTCTTCGTTTACAGTTGGGCTTCCGTACACGGGATGATATTTATAGATATAGCTTCTTCCCACATAAGAGTCCAGGTTTTCAGCGGTGGCTTTATCTACGGCATGGGTGAATTCAATTTCAAAACCATCGGGCTTCGCGCTCACAGTCACCATTTCCATTGGTATTTTTCCTGTCCAGCGAAGTTGCTGAAGGCCTGCTGTAGTGGTTCCTGCTGATCCCCATCCGCGGTTGGTGAGTCCTGCATACAACGAACCATCATGACCCCAGTTCATACGCAATACGCCGGATTGAAAACCGGATTTGAAATCGAAGGCTACACCTTGAAACTCGCCTTTTACTTTTTCCATCACCACGCGCATGATTTTACTTTGTCCCTGGTCGCCAACAAATACCTGTCCGGCGAATGGACCAAATTTTCCTT
>JAHEZH010000321.1 GCA_023251155.1 Flammeovirgaceae bacterium
AGGTTGGAGGATGGCCTTTGATATTTTTTTTAACGGATATCTTTATGTCCGTTGTTATTTTGAATGGTACGTCCACATCGGACAACTGATGCGATTGACGACCTGTTCCGTTACGCTGCCGTAGAAGAGATGTGCTACTCCTTTCCGGCCATGTGTACTCATGACAAGCAGATCGGGTTTGATCTCTTGCACAAACTGTAAAATTCCATCAGCAGCGAATTCATTTTGACGTTCGTTTAATGTGCAGTTGGTCAATTTGTAATGTTGGGCATAGCGCTCCAGCCGGGCAGTACCCATCGGTGAAGATGGAATGCTGACAAACAGCAAATGGAGTTTTGCCCGAAACAAAAGCTGTAATGACTTTACCTGTCGGATCATGGCCGCCTGATTCAGCTGCCCATCCGTGGGAAACGCGATGTTCTTGATGGACGACAGGGGCACTGACTTCCGCACGGCCAGAACCGGGGCACTGGAAAAGCGGATAATCTTTTCGGTCGTTGAGCCAAACAGAAATCCTCTTTGGTCTGGCTCACTGTGCGTGCCCATGACTACTACCGATGGCTTGTACTTGTCTATGCACTGGCGGATCATCTGCGTAACCTTCCCTTGAGCCGTTTCAAATGTAATCGCAGAATGGCCTTTGGCGGACTTCATCTTCATTCGCTCAAATTTGGTGATTGCATGCTGGGAAAGATTGCGGAACAAGGAAGCCGAATCCAGGTACGGCATCCCCATTAGCGTGTCATAGGTAAAGGGAAGATCAATGACGTAGAGCACCAGAATTTTTCCTTGATTGGCCTTGGCCAGTTGAAGAGCGAATTTAAAAGCCTCCTGGGCCGTCTTTGAAAAATCAAAAGGTACAAGAATTCGTTTCATGTTTTTTTTTATTTAAAAGTAGATGCTCTTCCTCTATCCTGGCATGACCTAACCTATTCGCTTGTCCTGATTTTCATCACTATTCCTGTCATTGATTTTTGCATTGAAGCGGATAAAGACGAAACAGGAAGGAATCAATTAGGCCGTCAGCTCTTCCTGATCGCCTGCTTTTTTTATCGCTGTCCTTTTTACCCTGCCGTTAAGTTCATCGAGCAACTTTTCAAACTTGGCATCAATCTTATCGTTGACTGCGTCGGCAAGATCTTCGCTTTTTCTCCTGATCTTTCTTCTTGTCCGTTCTCCTTTATCAGGAGCAAGTAATACACCGATAAGCGTACCGATGGCTAAGCCGCCAAAGATGCCCAACATCATTTTTACTTTTGTCATACTGGTCGTGTTTAGTGTTGAATGGAATGCGCCTGGTTTTTAAATCACCTTGATGAGGTGACTGTCTTACTGCGAAACTAACACCTTTTGTAGGGGACAGTGATGACGCGCGTCAGGAGAAGGATAGACTTTTCTCATCCTGTCAAAAGTCAGTACGTTCCTTGATTACCATCAGTGAAGCGAAGTTCACCTGTTCCTACTTTTGGTTACTGATCGTATATCCCCTCAGAGGTGAATAATAAAAATGACGTTATGGAAAAAATAGTATCCGGTGAGCAAGCCGTTAAAATAGTCAAATCAAATGATCGTGTTTTTATTCATGGAGGTGCGGCAACGCCCCATTTCTTATTACGCAAGCTGGTAGAAAGAGCAGATGAACTGAAGAGTGTAGAACTGGTGAGCATCAGTATGCAAGGCGAAGTATTGTTTACCGACCCGAAGTATAAAATGAACTTCCATCTCAATTCGCTGTTTGTGTCCAGCAATGTTCGCGAAACAGTGAATGCCGGACGTGGAGATTATGTTCCCATTTTCTTGAGTGAAATTCCGCAGTTGTTTCGCAGAAACATTCTTCCCCTGGATGTCGCCATCGTGCAGGTCTCGCTGCCCGACCGACATGGTTTTTGTTCACTGGGTGTATCCGTTGATGTGACCGTGGCGGCATTGAAAGCAGCCAAGCATCGAATAGCGCAGGTCAATCCACGTATGCCGCGCACGTTAGGAGATGGCCTGGTGAGGCTTTCTGACTTTGATTCAGTGGTGTACGAAGAGCAGGAACTTCCTGAAATAGTTGCAGCTGAAATACCGGACATCATCATGCGTATTGGTGCACATTGTGCCTCACTGGTGGAAGATGGTGCAACCATTCAGACCGGAATAGGCACCGTGCCCGATGCTGTGCTCGCCAGTCTCACTCACCATAAAGGATTAGGACTGCACACGGAAATGTTTTCCGATGGAGTAATACCGCTGGTTGAAAAAGGAGTGATTACCAATGAACATAAGAAGAAACACCGTGGTAAGCTCGTCTCCTCGTTCCTGTTGGGAAGCCGGAAATTATATGACTTCGTGGACGACAACGTATCGGTGATGATGCTGGGGATCGATTACGTCAATGATACTGCGGTCATTCGTACCAATCCTAAAGTTACTGCGATCAACAGCGCGATTGAAGTGGATATTACCGGGCAGGTATGCTCGGACTCCATCGGCATTTACCATTATTCCGGAGTGGGTGGTCAGATGGATTTTATTCGGGGTGCTGCCTTGTCAGAAGGAGGAAAGCCCATCATTGCCTTGCCATCCACCACCTCCAAAGGTGAATCACGCATTGTCGCCATGCTGAAGCCGGGAGCGGGAGTGGTGACCACCAGGGCGCACGCGCATTATATTGTCACCGAATACGGGGTGGCGTATCTCTATGGAAAGAACATGAAGCAAAGGGCCAAAGCATTGATAGAGATTGCGCATCCCAACCATCGCGAAGACCTGGAGATTGCTTTCTTTGAACGCTTTAAGAGTTACGAGTGTGAGCGGTCCTTCTTTTAAGTGATCGGGTCGTGTCGTACAGAAAAGGAAGGAATAGCGGTCTTTATCTGCGAAACGTTAAGGTGGCCATACCTCTGCGCATGACTCAAGCTGAAGATTTTACAGCAAGTAGCAGTGGTGATTTCAGCACGAGAATAAGTAATCGGTACACTTTAATAGTCAAGCGTGCCGGTGATTAAAGTCATTCTGGTCATTGACGAAAGTACTGTTATAACGCATTCATCCCGCCTAGGTTTGTAGTGTCATTGAATGGATGTTCAGATTGCCCAACATGCAAAAAACGATTCTTTGTATCACTGATTTTTCCCACTCCTCAGATAGTGCGCTGACGTGTGCTGCTTCTTTGGCACATGACCTCAATGCTCACCTTACCCTGCTGTACACCTATCGCCTCCATGCAGAGAAGGGTGAAGAGATATTCGATTGCAAAAAGAGGAAAGACCGGGAGGCTGCAAATTCTTTTTCGATACTGGAGAAAGCGTTTTTACAGCATAAAG
>JAHEZH010000322.1 GCA_023251155.1 Flammeovirgaceae bacterium
ACAATTGAAATTGGATTTTTCATAGCTGATGTTATTTGATTAGTTGTTGAGTCTGCCAGTTGTACGTGTGGGCTATCTTTGATTTGCCTGGCACAAGAGGTACAGCCGATTCCAATAAGGATCGCTGCACTAAGTATTTTGCTGTTCATCTTTGCTAATTGAAGTTTGATAATACAAACTTGCATCCCTTTCGGGGATTGAAATTGTAAAAATGCGACAAACTATTCTTTTGAATAGAAAAGAGAGGAGAGCAACATTTTGTCGTTAACTAAAAACGCTTTAGGTGTGGTGCCTGTAAAATCTTTAAAGTCTTTGATGAAATGGGCCTGGTCGTAGTACTTGCTTTCGTAAGCAATTTCAGTTAAGCTGTCAGACGGCTTGTTGAGTAGCATCCTTAAAGCAGTTTGTAATCGAATGATTTTACCCAATTGCTTTGGACTCATCCCAACCTGTTGAAGAAACTTTCTTTCCAGTTGTCTTCTTTTTGATAGGTTAGATTTTACAATAGAATTTATCGGAGCAATACCCCGTGTAGAAAACAGAACGTCAATGGTTGACTTTACAATGAGATCAATAGTTGACTTGTTTTTCAACTTATCTAAAAGGAAGTGTTCAATGATCTCTATTCTTTTATACACGTCTGTGGCATGAATTATCTTTTGTTCTAGTTCTTTAGTTTCCTTCTTTTCAAATAATTGGTGGATCGGTGTTTCCTTGTTGACTAAATCTTTAATCGATGTGGTTACAAAATTTGAAAATCCGTAAGGGTAAAACCGAATTGCAAAGGAGTTTACGTAGCCGGTGGGTTCAATAAAGAAAGGCTCGATGGTCTGACCGAGTATCATGGCGCGTGGTTGGATGATAAAGTTGTCTCCAGCCGTGTATCGTTTTATATCGTCTCCCAGAATAAAAATCATTTCAATACAACCGTCTGGAATGATCCGTTGCCGCTGCGTATCTGTTTGTACCGGAACCTCTAATGTCCAGTAACATTTTACAATAGATTCCAAATCCGCGTGGGGCTGAAAGGTTTGATAGTTCATTGAAGCGACTGTATTTGAATTGTCACACCATTGTGTGAATATATGAAAGCTAAACTTCTTTCTTCAGACTGTATTGCGGCAGGGATGGAGGCATTTGTTGAGCCCGAAGTGGATGGTGCGCCGGCCTGGCGAGTGCCGAGAGCCCGTTCGTACGCCCAGGTTTTGAAAACAGGCAATCAGGCAGTTGACCGTTGACAAATAGGCAAGAAGTGGGAACTGGCTTTAGGGGAGGGGGCGTCTATATAAGCTGGTTATTGATCTTTCCTGCCTGTTGCGCACTGCCTACTGCCTACTTTTCCCTATTTTCGCCCCAAAATTTCACTACGAATCATGAGCCAAAACAGACCCATTTCAGCTTTTATTGAGAAAAACTACCTGCACTTCAACGCAGCAGCGTTGGTCGATGCGGCCAAAGGATATAAAAAACACATTGCCGAAGGCAAAAAGATGTTGGTTTCACTGGCCGGAGCCATGAGTACGGCCGAGCTGGGCATCAGCTTTGCCGACATGATCCGTAACGACAAGGTGCATATCATTTCCTGTACGGGTGCCAACCTGGAAGAGGACATCATGAACCTGGTGGCGCACTCGCACTACAAGCGCATACCTCACTACCGTGACCTTACTCCGCAGGATGAGTGGGATCTGCTGGGCAATCATTTGAACCGTGTGACGGATACGTGTATTCCGGAAGAGGAGGCCTTCCGCCGATTGCAGGCGCACCTGTTTAAAGTATGGAAGGATGCCGAAGATAAGGGTGAGCGTTTGTTCCCGCATGAGTTCATGTTCCGCATGCTGAACAGCGGTGACCTGAAACAGTATTATGAGATTGACCCGAAGAACTCGTGGATGATTGCAGCCGCTGAGCGCAACATGCCCATGGTCGTGCCGGGATGGGAAGATTCTACCATGGGTAACATCTTCGCATCGTACGTGCTGACAGGTGAGCTGAAAGCAAGCACCATGAAGAGTGGTATTGAATACATGGTGTGGCTGGCCGACTGGTACACGAACAACGCAGGTGAACATGGTATTGGCTTCTTCCAGATTGGTGGAGGTATAGCAGGGGACTTCCCGATCTGTGTAGTGCCGATGTTACACCAGGATTTAGAAAGAGATGGCGTTCCGTTCTGGAGCTACTTCTGCCAGATCAGTGACTCCACCACATCGTATGGTTCGTACTCGGGTGCAGTGCCCAATGAAAAAATTACCTGGGGTAAGCTGAGTATTGAGACACCGAAGTTCATTGTGGAGAGTGACGCGACTATCGTGGCTCCGCTGATGTTTGCCTATATATTGGATTTGTAATCGGGTTAGCCCGCTGTTAAAGATGTATAGTGGATTGACTATCTTTGATTAAATGAGTTTGAAAGATGAACTACAAAGTATCATTTCAGGAATTGGCCAAAATTCAAAAGGAAATCTTATTGAAGCAGCAGCCTACGAACTTAGAAAAAGCAAAGCAGCAAGTACAAATGCTCAGGCAGTCGAGTTCTTCAAAAATGAAGAGGCAGCGGGATTAATCGATTGGGCTAACAAAAATAATTTGTGGGTACATCCTGTTGATGAAAGCCGGTTTTTAGCCCGAGGCTTTGAGCAGCGTGTTTATCTGGCGGAAGATGTGCGGTATGTGATTAAGTTAAATGACGCTGTTTTTTATGAGTACTGGCTTGACTATTTCTACAATCTTCTCATTCACAACTTTTTGTTTCCTCTGACTTCCTATGAGTTGATTGGTTTTTATATGGAAGGGAAAATTTTACATGCGGTGGTAAAACAACCCTTTATTGAAATATCCGGCCCTACTGATACTGAATCGGTTAAAGAGTTTTTAGAGGCAAACGGATTTAAGCTGAAGAAAAACAACGATTATTTTAACTCTGAATTGGGCATCATATTAGAAGATTTGCATGATGAAAACGTGCTTACCAATAAAGGTGTTCTTTTCTTTATCGACACGATTTTTTATTTAATGCCTTCTTTTTTCGATCAGGCAAAATAGGATATTTTATACGCTTATAAAGTAATTCACATGAATTTAGAATTGGTAATCAGAACCGAAATAAGAAAGACTGTAGAGACACTATTCGGTCAGCCTATTTTGAATGAACAGCTACAACCTACCAATGAGGGGTTTGAAGGCTCTCATACACTGGTGTGTTTTCCGATCACCAAAATTTCAAAGAAAGGTCCGGAAGAAACAGCACGACTGATTGGTGAAGAGCTGGT
>JAHEZH010000082.1 GCA_023251155.1 Flammeovirgaceae bacterium
GAATTAATTTTGTGGAGCGACTGCTGGTACCAAAGGCAAAATCGTTCTTCTCGATGAGTGCTGTTTTCAATCCGCGCGAGGCGGCATCCAGCGCAATACCGGCACCTGTTATTCCACCTCCAATGATCAACAAATCATACTGTTGTGCTTTCAGTTTTGCAAGCATCTCCTGCCGATAAAACACAGAGAAGGTCATTTCACTTACGATTTTAGATATACGAGTTACGAATTTGTAATTCGAAATTGATGATCCGTAACTGTTTTAAATATGCACATAAAATTCTAACCCCCGCGCCATCGATTATTCTTTATTTTTAGCCTTTTGACCAATATTTCGATATGAACGAGGAAGCGCACTGGGACAAGATCGGAGCCGCATATAACGAAGAGATTTTTGATGTCTATAAAAGCGACCGGCTCAATAAGTTACCGCGCTGTTTCCGCCAGTATGCCAACACAAAACACACGGCCATCGACTTTGGCTGCGGCACCGGAAAATCATTCGCCTACCTTGCGCCACTGTTTAAGAGTATCATCGCGGTAGACATCTCTGCCGAGCTGCTGCACATTGCCCGGCAAACTCCGTACAAAAACATTGTCTTTAAAAAAGCAGACTTAACCCAGGCAAAACTAAACCTGCCACAGGCCGACTTCGCGTTCTGCTGCAACGTGGCCATGCTGCCCGATGGGGACAAGAATTTTGCCTTGATTAAAAACATACGCAAGTCACTGAATGCGAATGGCACGGCTGTGTTTGTGTTGCCTTCGCTCGACTCTGCCCTCTATGCTTCGTGGCGGTTGATTGAATGGTACAAGAAAGAGAAAACACCCGCCGATAAAATACCGGCCGAAGAACTGAATGCATTCAAAGCAAAGAAGACTGACATCATTGATGGCATTGTGTACATCGACAAAGTACCCACACGCCACTATTCCGCTTCCCAGATTGAAGTGATCTTCCGCGAAGCCGGCTTCACCGTAACCACCATTGAAAAAATGGAATACGACTGGAATACTGAGTTCAGTGAACCACCCTCGTGGATGAACGAACCGTACCCGTGGGATTGGCTGGTGGAGTGCAAAGTGGCATGATGAATTCGGAAGTACGTTTTTTTTCACCGCAGTTTCCTTTTGAGGCTGATGTAGCGTGCTTTTGGTGATACCGGATGTTTTCTTTCAAAGCCCATGTCCCTACGCGTATATTTGCGACTGACGGAAGGCTTGAGCCATCCATTTTATCGCATTATCATGATCCGCCCGATAAGTATAAGAGACCTGATGGTTTTACACTCTTCCATTCCCTTGGTGGATGTGCGAACACCTGCCGAATACAATCAGGGGCACATTCCTTCTGCCTTTAATATTCCATTGTTCAGCAATGAGGAACGGGTGATCGTGGGCACTACGTACAAGCAGGCAGGCAGAGAAGCAGCCATTCTTTTAGGGTTTGATTTAACCGGGCCGAAGTGGTCGGGGTTTATACGACAGGCACTGGAAATTGCCCCGCAAAAAAAAATAGTAGTACACTGCTGGCGGGGTGGCATGCGCAGCGGAGCCATGGCATGGGCACTGGATCTGTATGGATTTGAAGTGTATGTGATTCAGGGTGGCTACAAGCAATTCCGGCAATGGGTGTTCATGCAGTTTGCTTCTCCCTATTCCTTGCGCGTGTTAGGAGGCATGACGGGCACCGGAAAAACCAGGATACTGCATGAGCTCCGCTCACTAGGTGAGCCCATCATTGATCTGGAGAAACTGGCACAACACCAGGGCTCTGCCTATGGCAGCCTGAATAAATTAATACAGCCTACACAGGAGCAGTTTGAAAACAACCTGGCGGTTGAATTACATCAGCTTCCTCCCTTTAAACCAATATGGGTAGAAGATGAAAGCATCACCATCGGCAAGCGGGTGATCCCCCGCCCGTTCTGGGATCAAATCATTACGGCACCACTGATACACCTTGAGGTAGCCAGCGAACAGCGCATTGCTTTTCTGGTTGAAGAATATGGAAAACTGGATACCGATTTTCTGATCGCCTGCACGGAGCGCATACACAAGCGGCTGGGGCCAAGGCAAACCCGAGATGCCATTGCCGCTATACGCGAAGGTCGTATGGAAGCCTTTATCCAACTCGTTTTAACCTACTATGACAAGACCTACCGTGCCGGGTTGGCGCGAAGAGATCATCAACTGCAGCGGGCCGATGTAACCATCACTCATTATACCCAGTGTGCACAACAGGTACTACAGGCGGCACAGCAGTTTCAGCATCCTTTGTCCTAGTAATACTATAAACATCACCGATACACCCCCATTAAGATGGAATTGAACGACATCAGACTCACCCACTACTCACACGGTGCCGGCTGCGGCTGCAAGATAAGCCCCGCAGTGCTCGACCGGATTTTGCATAGTGCTATACCCGCAGTGCCCGATGCCCGATTACTGGTCGGCAACGATAAGCGTGATGATGCCGCTGTGCTGGATCTGGGCAACGGTACGGCTCTGATCTCCACTACCGATTTCTTCATGCCCATTGTAGACGACCCGTATGATTTTGGTCGTATTGCTTCCGCCAATGCCATCAGCGATGTGTATGCTATGGGTGGCAAGCCGGTGTTGGCTATTGCTATTCTCGGTTGGCCCATCGATAAGCTGGCACCGGAAATTGCACAGCGCGTATTGGAAGGAGCGCGTGCCATCTGTGCGGAAGCAGGCATTACGCTGGCTGGCGGCCATAGCATCGATTGCCCTGAGCCGGTGTTTGGATTAGCGGTGAATGGATTGGTGAACCTACCTCATCTCAAACAAAACTCTACCGCCACAGCAGGATGTCGACTTTACCTGACCAAAGCACTGGGGGTGGGCATATTGTCTACCGCACAAAAGCGTGGACTGCTGCGTACAGCAGAGGCCGCCATTGCCCTGCAAAGCATGACGGCACTCAACAAAGCAGGCGAAGTATTTAGCAGGCTGGAGTATGTGAAAGCACTCACCGATGTTACCGGATTTGGACTACTTGGTCATCTTTCCGAAATGTGTGAAGGCAGCGGCCTCGCCGCAACTATTGAATTCAACAACGTGCCACGCATTGATTCACTACATCATTACCTCGAACAGAAGTGTTTCCCCGGTGGCACCCAGCGCAACTGGAACAGCTATGGTCATAAAATCAGTACCCTCACGGAAGAGCAGCGCTATGTATTAGCCGACCCGCAAACCAGTGGTGGATTGCTGGTAGCCGTGGCGAAAGGGCATGAAGAAGAATTTGAAACGGTACTCCAAGAGAATCAGTTTCCCCCACTCCAGCCCTTCGGCACCTTACATCCCAAAACAAGCGGCCCATTGATCACTGTAGTATAACAGCAGCACCACGTTGTATAAAAGGAGAAATGGATTTACGCTACTTGTCAGCCATGGAGTAATGACGTAAGGAAACTTGGAGGGTTAATGGATTGGAGTGCAGAGAAGCGAAACAACAGATTGCGTCAGTCGTGCCTCCTTCGCAATGACGGCAACCGTAACTGTGAGGAACGAAGCAGTCTCAAATCACGACAGCACAAACTACATCGCTAAAAGTACACTCCTTCGATAGAAACACCTCGCCCATACCACTTCGCAACATCAAATTGCTTCAGTCGTGCCTCCTTCGTAATGACGGCAACCGTCACTGCGAGGAACGAAGCAGTCCCAAATCACGACAGCACAAACTACATCGCTAAAAGTACACTCCCTTCGATAGAAACACCTCGCCCATACCACTTCGCAACAACAAATTGCTTCAGTTGTGCCTAATTCACAACGACCATTTCATTGATGTACTTTTCAATACAATTCCTTATCTTAGGTAAACATGAAAAAAGGAGGATGTATCTACATCATAACAAATAAGAATCACACCACACTTTATGTGGGAGTTACTTCCCATTTGTACTACCGAGTGATGGAGCATAAAGAAAAGAAATACCCTAAAAGCTTCTCCGCCAGGTATAATCTCAATAAGTTGGTGTATTATGAAGTGTTCCATTCCATAAAAGAAGCTATTGCGAGGGAGAAACAAATAAAAGGTGGGTCACGCGCTGCGAAAGAAAAACTCATCAATTCAATAAATCCGGAATGGAAAAATTTGTTTGACGAGGTGAGTAAGTGGTGATCATTCGCCAGCACATAACCAACAACCGTCACTGCGAGGAACGAAGCAGTCCCAAATCACGACAGCACAAAACTACATCGCTAAAAGTACACTCCTTCGATAGAATACCTCAGCCATACCACTTCGCAACAACAGATTGCGTCAGTCGTGCCTCCTTCGCAATGACGGCAACCGTTACTGCGAGGAACCAAGCTGTCCCAAATCACGACAGCACAAATTACATCGCTTGAAATACACTCCTTCGATGAAAACACTCATCCATACCACTTCGCAACAACAGATCTGCGGGTTATTTTCAAGGTTTTTGATCGGTGAGTTGTGATTTTATGACACCACGCTTTACTCTTCCAGAATCTCCTTTAATCGTATCAGCTTATCCTTGAATCCGTCATCTACTCCATAACCGCTATACTTTTTAATAGCCCAATGAAAAACCGGAATCTCATAGCCTGTTTTTTTATGAACAAGTGTTGACTCCCAATAGGGATAATCGTACACCCAAACAAATCCACCAATTTCATTCTCCATTGTATTTGCCAATGCACAACCGAACTCAATAACGGAAATCAGATAATGATTGGCATCATCATTTTCATCACTCACATCAAGTACACCCTTAATGTATTCCTCACTGATCGCCTTATCCAATTTATCAATTATTTCAAGGTTATAATCATTGAACTTCACAAGCTCTTGCAAGTCTTGTTTTGAGGCGGACATCATCGCATCTACCTGCTGTTTGATTTGAATATACCCCTCATCAGTACTATCTTCCAAAGCCAGGAAATCAGTATCCGGTTCATAGGATTGAATCATATCAGGTTTTACAATCAGGATTTTGTGATCCGGATTGTCATCCCATCGATGCACATACTTTACATATAAGTCGTTGCAATCGGGCAATTCTTTGGGACGATTACCGCAGCCAGCGAATAATAAACACAGGGTCAAAAATAGTAGCAGGTGACAATTCAGCTTCATTTTACCTGATCTTCAAACGATCTAAAAAAGTCAATTTAAAATTTGGACTTCGTCATGTTTCATTCCATCCAATTCATCGTCCGCTCCACGGCTTTCTTCCAGCCCTTATACAGCTTCTCACGAACAGAAGATTCCATTGCAGGCTTGAACTGTCGCTGGATTTTGCGGTTTTTGATGATGTCGGTTTTCTTCCATAAGCCGATCTGTATCCCGGCCAGGTAAGCCGCACCCATGGCGGTGGATTCAATTACTTCGGGGCGCTCTACTTCCGCATCCAATATGTCTGACTGAAACTGCATGAGAATGTTATTGGCACTTGCTCCACCGTCTACTTTCAGGCTGGCGAGCGTAAGGCCGGCATCTTCCTGCATGGCATTAAGTATATCTTTCGTCTGATAGGCCAGTGATTCCAGGGTGGCTTTGATGATGTGCTCTTTACCCGTGTCGCGTGTCAGCCCAAAGATGGCACCGCGTGCATACATGTCCCAGTAGGGTGCGCCCAGCCCTGCGAAGGCAGGCACTACGTACACTTCATTTGATCCCAGTGCTTTGGTCGCGAAGTATTCGGAGTCTTTGGAGTGATCAATCAAATGCATGCTGTCGCGCAACCATTGGATGGCCGCGCCTGCAATGAACACGCTTCCTTCCAGCGCATATTCCACTTTGCCGTCCAGCCCCCATGCAATGGTGGTGATCAATCCATTCTTCGAAAGCTGGATCTTGCTTCCGGTATTCATGAGCATAAAGCAACCTGTTCCGTAGGTGTTCTTGGCCATGCCTGGTTCAAAGCACGCCTGCCCGAACAAGGCCGCCTGCTGATCTCCGGCTACTCCGGCAATCGGAATAGCAACACCATCCAGCTTCCAGTTTCCAAATGCATGTGCGGAAGGTTTTACTTCCGGCAGCAATGATTGGGGTATGGATAATTCGGCAAGCATTTTTTCATCCCACTGCAGTGAACGGATGTTATACAGCATGGTGCGTGATGCATTGGAGTAGTCCGTAACATGTACCTGGCCTTCGGTCAGTTTCCAGATCAGCCAGGTGTCGATAGTACCAAAGGCAAGTTCGCCGCGCCCGGCTCGCTCCTTCGCTCCTGCTACCTGATCAAGTATCCATTTGATCTTGGTGCCGGAGAAGTAAGAGTCGATGACCAGGCCCGTATTCTCGCGCACATAATCGGTAAGGCCTTTGCTCTTCAGCTCTTCGCATAGCGAGGCGGTACGTTTGTCCTGCCATACCATGGCATTGTACACCGGTTCACCTGTTTTTCTATCCCAGATCACCGTGGTTTCCCGTTGATTGGTGATACCAATAGCGGCGATGGAGGAAGCACTTACCTGGTGATCGCGAATTACTTTACGCAGCACTTCCAGCTGGGTATTCCATATCTCGATGGGATCGTGCTCTACCCATCCCGACTGCGGAAAGATCTGGGTGAACTCTTCCTGGGCAATGCCTACAATCTGGCCGGCTTCGTCAAAGAGCACAGCGCGCGAGCTGGTAGTACCTTGATCAAGAGCGATGATGTATTTCATAAGCACAATTACGAATTAAGATTGACAATGTACGAATGGAATGAGTGACGGTGGAGTAACACACTAAACCGAGAAGAAGAACTGATAAATATAGACACCGAGTATTCCGCCTGCGAGGGGACCAACTACGGGTATCCAGGCATAGCTCCAATCGGACGAGCCTTTGCCATGAATAGGCAAGACCGCGTGCGCTATACGCGGACCTAAGTCGCGCGCAGGGTTGATGGCAAAGCCGGTAGTACCACCCAGGCTTAAACCAATCGCAATAATGAGCATACCTACGATGATGGGCTTAAGGCCTTGTGTGAATTCATTGGGGCCGATAAAGAGAAGTCCAATCACCAACACGGCCGTGGCAATGATTTCACTGATCAGATTGGAGAAGGTATTTCGTATAGCGGGTGCAGTGCTGAACACTGCTAGCTTTATTGCTGCATCATCGGTACGTTTCCAATGAGGAAGAAACTGTAGCCACACCACAAGGGCACCTACGAAAGCTCCAGCCAATTGTGCGGTGATGTAGCCCAATGCATCGCTCCATGGAAAATCTCCTTTTACCGCGAAGGCAATTGTCAATGCCGGATTAAGATGGGCACCACTGAAGTTACCCACCGCATAAATGGCCAACGTGACGGCTATACCCCAGCCCACTACGATGGTCAGCCAGCCGGCATTTTCCGATTTGGTTCCTTTCAATATAGCGCCTGCCACTACACCCTGACCAAGTATAATGAGGAACATGGTACCGAAGAATTCTGCCAGATATGGGTTCATATACGATGAAGTGCGCGATGCACTTTTTTATTTATTGTGTAGTAATGCCAGCGCTACGCCATTCGTCCATCCGAAGCCGTCCTGGTTCGGGTACTCTCCCCCACCTGCCTGCAAGGTGGTATCCATCACATTGTACTTTTCCATCATCTTGTGAGTGGCCTGGTACACGCGATCGTTTTGTCTCAGCCAGCGTTTCTTGATTTCGTTGGCCAACGGATCGATCTGATAATTCTTCAATCCTTTATAGCCAATCCATTGAAGGGGTGCCCATCCGTTGGGGGCATCCCACTGCTGCCCGGTTTCATTCAGGGTGGTCACTAACCCACCCGGCTTTAAAAATTCGCTCTCGATTGTCTGTGCCGTTTTCGTTGCCTGGTCAGGCGATGCAACCTCGAAGAATAACGGATAAACACCGGCCATACTTTTCACGGGCGATTGTACTTTGTCTTTCAGGTTATAATCGAGAAAGAATTTCTTCTCCTCACTCCAGAAGTACGTAAGAATGGATTTCCTGCGCTGCTCAGCCTTGGTGGTATACACACCGGCTTTGGATGGATCGCCTTTCTTGTGATAGGCCGAGGCCAGCATTTGCTCCATGTGATACATGAGGCAGTTCAGATCTACCGGGGCAATGTCGATGGTCTGAATGCTTTCCAGGGTCTGTCCGTTCTTTAACCAGCGCGAACTGAAATCCCAACCCGACTCGGCGGCGGAGCGCAATGAATTATAAACGACTTCCTGCTTTGTAGCCAGTTCAGGATTCGCTGCTGCTCTCTCCGCCACTTTAATATCTTCCTTGAATGCCTCCGGCCTTGGCTGTCTCCCTTTATCGTAATAGCGATTGAGCTTCGACCCGTCCGGCATTACGATAACATGTTCTTTTGCTTCGCCTGGTTTTTGAATCTGGTCTGCTCCTTCCATCCAGAAGTCATACTCTTTTTGCATTTGAGGCAGGTATCTGACCAGTGCCGATTCATCGCTCTCTCCCACCAGCTTCACCATCAATGAAAAGAAAGGAGGCTGCGAACGGGTGAGGTAATAGTTTCTGTTTGCATTGGGGATGAAGCCCACACTGTCAATAAGAAAAGCAAAGTTGTCCACCATGTTCCTGATGATACTGTCTCTGCCCACGGTCTTCAGTCCAAGCATGGTGAAGTAGCTGTCCCAATAATACACCTCCGAAAATCGTCCACCCGGAACGATGTAGGGATGTGGCAATGACAGTAGTGTGGAGTGGAGATGGTGCTGATCCGGCTTGCGTGTGAGCACCGGCCACAGCTGGTTGATGTGTTGCTCCATAGTACGTGTACTATCGCTGGCGAACGAAGAGGCGGGCCGATACGGAGGCTCGAAGTTATCGGCAATGAATTGCTTCAGGTCAAATCCTGCTTTTGATTTCTCGCTTTCATACGCTTTGATTATTTCAGCAACAGGGCGCTTTGCCGTGCAATCAACAAATGTCTTGGAGTCGGGGAAGATCGCCTGGTTCTGTACATCCTGAAATAATGCAGTGCTATAAAAATCAGTGCTCACACTTTCGCGTGGCTGGCAGGCGGATATCATAAGAAGGAATAGAAAAGCAAACCTGTTCTTCATGGTTAAGCAATGATTAAAGTATTCATGACGATGAGCAGCAAACCAACAACTATTTTCTGGCGCTGGTGCTCCATTGATATTATTTCCTGGTCTTTACCTTTTCCTGAATATAGGTTCCCAACGCTCTGCCCTGCTTGATCCCGTTATCAATGGCAGGACGATAGTGAATACCTCCATACAACCTGCTGATGGAAGCTTCATTGGCGGCATCATAAAATGAGTTGAAGTTGCGGGCTGTAAGTCCAAATTCGGTTTCTGTCGAATCACGATAAGCAAAGTGATCACCAAAGAGACCCGTCAGTGCTACTGCGGCTGAACTGGAGATCACACTGTGTCCACTGGTATATTCGGGGAAAGGGGGAGTTTGCAACACCGGCACCCAGTTCTCATCGATGTGCTGATTGATATATGTTTCGGGACGAATCACTTTACTCCTGTATTTTTCATCCCAGCAAATGATAAAGCCGTCCACCAGCGACAATGCCACACGTACATACGCTTCTGCGGAATGCACGAAGTCCATTTTATTCATGGTACATGTTACGCGGGTGATGTTCATCCAGTGACCTCCTGGAGAAATTTTTTTGGTGGCAAACATCACATGCCCTTTTACATTCATCACAAACGGATTGCAATCCCAGAAGCTGGCGATCTCACGCTGTTCTTCCGTCAGCTTCACACCGGTTTCAAATACGTCAAGTGCTGTTTGATAAAACTCACTCTTTTTATCAATAGAGAAGGGAGGGGGCGGAAGGGGTCTGAACTGAGAAGCCGAATCGATCACGAAGGTCCTGATCTTGTTCCAGTGAGGCTCTACAGCATCCATATACGCCGGAGGAGTTGGCTTCCACGTGGCTGCGTCATTCTGAATGGTGTATTTCGGAAAAGAACGGGATTGCTTATAGTTATCCTTGGATGACCAGGCAATGATATGGTCGGCTACTTTCGTTCCATAGGCTATTGATCTTTCGTAAACATCGTCAGGCACACCTGCCTCTCTGAATCCTTTAAGAATCTGATTGTTGATAAAATCATCCATCTTGTCTTCGGAGAAAACCAACGTACGCCCTACTTTCAATGTTGCCTGCACCGAAGCGAGCGGATAGCAATACTCTACACCCGGCTCCGGAGCAGGTACTGGTTCAAGGCCATTCAGCTGGCCCGCCAGAGAAACAAAGCTGGAGTCCTGGTGGCGTGCGGCTTCATAGCCAGCTACCGTTACATATGCATAGATACGACTGGCTACAGGTGGTGAAAAAATATCGTGAACGATGACATCTGTTATCTTCTTCACCGAGCGGTGCAACGGCTCCGGATCCTGCGCTTTCTTTTTATACTCGCCCTTCGGGCCCGAGCAGGAGGTGCAAATCGCAATGGCCAACGCCAGCAGCAAAATCTTATTCATAGGTTGTCAGTAGAGGGACACCACAATATTACATTCTCGTGCAGAGATTCAAAATCATTTAACGGAGAAGTTCACCTTCTTCACACCGGCTCCTTTTATTTCCAATGACTTCCAGTTGGCGGGCAGTTTGGTTTTGATCTGGGTCAGTCCCGCATCATTGATCTGCAGGCCACCAAAGCCGAAGATCACGGCTTGCAGAAAGCCGCCCGCACCGGTTGCAAAATAAGGATTGGTTCCGCCAGCTGTTTCTGCCAATACGCCGAAGGGAGGAACTTCATTGGGCTTGTAGGCTTTTGCAAACCACTCATTGGCTTTCTCCATATTACCTACCCTTGAATAAAGCAGGGCAAGCACCGAGTTACCCATAGCTGGCCCTTCCGGGGACATGCGCGGCTCATAGTAGTTCAGGTCTTTTTCGATCTGTACTTTGTCTGTTACGATATCCAGTGGGAAAGCCAGCAGATTTACATCCGCTTGCTTGATCATCACCCCATCATAGGTGGCGTTTTCTTTTGTTGTGCCATCAGGGAATTTCAGGATGGGAATGTTTTGCGCCACATGATCCCAATCCGGATTCGGTGTAAGGCCCAGTTCTTTTGCTGCCTGCGTAGCATAACGCAAAGAGGTTATCGCCATAGCATTGGTAAAGGCATTGTTGTCAATGTTCTCCAGCCATTCGTTGGCACCAATTACGTTGTTAATATCATAATGACCGGGGCCGTTTCGTTCCACCCTGCTGATCCAGAAGTCAGCCACTTCCTTCAACACCGGGTAGCCGCGATCGCGCAACCAGACCTTATCTTTTGTCACCTGGTAGTATTTCCAGAACGCCCAGCCTACACACCCCGTGATATGATGTTGGAACGGACCCGTCAATGCCCACACCGGAGTATCTTCCGAACCTTCATCGGATGATTCCCACGGGAACATCGCGCCCTGGTAGCCGTGCGAGAATGCATTTTGTTTCGCAGCCCCTAAGCGCTGGTAGCGATACTCCAGCAATGACCTGGCAATCTCCGGATGCAATGCCAACAACGGAGGATACATCCACAACTCGGTATCCCAGAACACGTGACCATTATAACCCAATCCGGATAAGCCCATCGGGGAAAGACTGTAGGCCGTACCTTCTCGTGCGAATGAATACAAATGATACAATGCAAAACGAACGCTCTTCTGCGTTTCCACATCACCTTCAATAACGATATCACTCTTCCATAACTTTTCCCATTCTGCCAAATGCCGTTGCAGTAACCGGTCAGTACCTTCCAGTTTCGCAAAAATAGTAAGGCGCTCTGCTTCATTGAGCGGGTCTTTGTAATGCTCGGTAGATGTGGCTGAAGAGACTACACTGAACGCATACTTCTCTCCTGCCTTCAGGGTCTTATTGAATTTCATCAGGTGCATGTTGTAATCCCAGTCTTCATGAATGAGATCCGGCTCCTGACCATGGGGCTCAGAAAAGATAATACTATTGCTTACCGCCAGTGTATGCTTACCTGATGGGCTCTTTCCTACTGAAGTCATCAACGGAATAACCACATGCGGGCGATCGATCTCGCTATACAAATTACGAACATCGCTCAGATGATTGGGGGCCTCAATCACACTCATCGGAGTAACACGCACATTATGCTTTGCCGTGATCTCCACCATTGACATGGCCGTATAAGGCAAATGGCGCAACGCCATCATGGAATGTTTCACCGAAACCTTATCGCCTACATCATAGGTGGTGACAAGTATCGCCTTCTTCATATCCAGCGATTGCTTGTAGTTGGTGATGTCCTTTATTCCAATACGTTTTCCATCCACCTCCAGGTTCATGTTGGCATGATTGAAGGTTTTCAGGATATTGGACACGCGGCCCCTCTGATAGTAATCATACACGCCATTCAGCACCACATCCTGCACCTTCATCGGCTCGGGGGATGACACCAGCCCGATCATACCATTCCCTACCGTCACTCCGTAGTAGTTTTTAGGGTCGATGGCTTTTGCTTCGATGGTCCAGGTGTCCTGACCAAAACAACTAACAACGAATAGTGAAAATGTTAAAAAAAGAGTTATTCTCATTTCAGTTAGATTTATTTTTTTGAGAAGGAAAGCACCGTATCGTTATTTCTGGAAACCAGATATATTTTCTTGCCTCGTGAATCTTTTACTGCAACAATCTCTCGCCCTTCACCCGGAACAAAGAAACCGGATTTCATAGCAGTCAACGGTGTAAACTGTCCCTTACCATTACCTTTCATGACTAAGCCAATTCCTCCATCATCAGGACCAAGATCAGGCTGCGTAGCCGTCAAGTTACCAGCAAGCATCAGATCTTTGAATCCATCACCGTCCAAATCTTCTGAATGAATAGCAAAAATGGGGAATAGCTGAGCTTCAAAAGGAAGAGGGATTGGAGTAAATGATTGACCATTATTTCGAAGATAGAGAGAGGTAAAGCTATCAACGATCATTTCCGTTGAATTCCCTTTTTGTTGCGGAGTTATAATGTCTTCCAATGCAACATCTCGATAGTCTTTATAACTTAAAAAATACTTTTTAAGCGATGGTATCTGCTTGACCAACTGATCTCTGGAAGGAAGGGGATAATTTTTACCATTATTATTGTAAACTAATATATGATCAGTACCTCCGTTCGAATCAAAGTCTCCCACGTACATTTTCAATGGTGCATCGGGCGTAGCGTGTATCCGGAAATTAAGACCTTGGTTTCCAACAACAAGATCATCATCACCATCCCCATCAAAATCATCTGTATAGATAGTATTCCACCAGCCCCTGGTTTTAGTTAATCCATATTCAATCGTAGCATTTTTAAACGTATGATCTGCTTGCTGTAAAAGAATTGTAATTGGCATCCATTCGCCCACCACAACAAGGTCCAATCTACCGTCCTCATCAACATCCACCCAGGCAGCATCTTTAATCATTCCAGGTCTCACTTTTGTTATGTTGTCAAAGACACTTGTACCCAGCCATGAATCGACAGTCGAGAAATTTCCTTTACCATCATTGGCGAATAAGTAACTGATAGGGCTCATCCCATATAACATAGGCATTACTCCAGCACCGATGAAAAGGTCAATATCACCGTCCTGATCATAGTCGGCTGGCTTTACACAAGAAGCTTGAAGATGAACAGTAGGAATAGACTTTAGAGATCGTTTCAGGATTCCCTTTCCATTATTAAGATATAAGCGGGGCAACAAGGCATCGGATGATGTTACTTCTTCCTGGCCACCAGAAACTACAATCAAGTCATTATCTCCGTCTCCATCCGCATCAAAAAAAGAGGCACCTACATCCTCAGCTTCCCGATCTCTTTCAAAATCCGGAACAGAAAGCTGGCTAAATTTTCCATCCTTGATCTGAAGGAATAAGCTACCCGCTTGTCCTCTTGCCCCTCCAACAAAAATATCCTCCAACTGATCTCCATTAACATCCGCTTTGGTGATCGGTGGACCCTCGGTGGTCAGCATGTGAGGAATAAGACCTTCCCTATTAAATGCATTGAAGGCATCCTCCTGATGTTTGTAATTAATAACATTCGTAAACTCAAGCAGACGAGAGACACTGTCTGTTCGTTTGTAATCAGGAAGTGAAGCTGAGTACTTCAAAATTGCATCGGCCCCCTTAACCTTCTCTTGTACCATTTTTCCATCTGGCCAGATAACTTGGACATCCACTGATCTGGCGTAATCAGGGATACCAAAGAGAATACTATAATCCGAAGAAGAGCACCAGCCTCTTGTTGGGAAGAGTTCCTGCATTTGAATCATCGAATCTTGCGTAATCGTGACTTTTGCTCCAATGGCAAACCGGTTTCCAGAGATAGAATCACCAACAAGCTTGATTTTTAAAAATCGATTAGCCTGTGAATTATTCTTATATACTAAAGGGAGTTCATTTATTCTATTTACAATTAAGTCCGGATCTCCATCATTATCAAGATCACCATATGCTGCGCCATTAGAAAAGCTAGGTAGAGAAAGCCCCCAATTGATTGTCTTGTCTTCAAAATTCAGATTGCCTTGATTTTTAAAAATGAAATTGCTCACTTTACCTTCGGGCATTTTCCCCAGCCAGGGTATAATCTCAAATTTATTCTGAATGGAATCGGAAGAAATAAAATTGATGTAGTCCAAATCGTTAGGACGTTTCACGATACCATTGCTTATGAAAATATCCTTCCACCCATCTCCGTCAAAATCAACCATTAAGGGTGACCAGCTCCAATCGGTAGCTTCTATCCCCGCTGCAGTAGCAACATCCGTAAATACAATACTCTTTCCTTCTAATAATGGACCTCGATTAATCTGTAACGTGTTTCGGGAAACCTGTTTACCATAGCCCAAACTTAGTTTATACTTATAAACCTCATACGAATCTTCACCGGCTGATGTCTTAATCACCGATTCACTTCGTGGCATCATATCAAGGGTAATTATGTCCGCCCATCCATCATTATTAATATCGGCAATATCGTTCCCCATACTAAATCGGCTCTGATGCGCAAAACTTTTAGATGATTCCTGTATGAAGGTCCCATTCTTTTGATTGATGTACAGATAGTCATTCTCATGAAAATCATTAGAGATATACATATCCGGGTATCCATCGCAGTTTATATCTGAGATTCCGATTCCTAAACCATAACCTATCTGACTGGAGTATATACCCGCTGTTGCCGTTACGTTTTTAAAGAAAGTCTTTCCTGTTTCCGAATATTGATTTTGATACAATCGATCTCCCGCTAAGGAATCGACCTGATCGCGTAAGCTTACTTTTCCATACGATCGTTGAGAGTGAACCGAGTGATTTAGAAGATACATATCCAAATCTCCATCCAGGTCATAATCTAAAAATGCCGATTGAGTAGAGAAACCCTGGAAATCCAGGCCCAGTTCTTTCGATTTTTCAGAAAATGTCAGGTCGCCATTGTTTATAAAAAGCTGATTGAGCCCAGTGAATTTTTTATAATTACCCACCCCACAAACATAGATGTCCAACAGCCCATCGGCATTTACATCAGCCATGGTAACTCCTGTTTTCCAATTTCCCTTTCCGGTTACACCCGCCTTTTCCGTAATATCTTCAAACTTAAAATCGCCCTTATTCAAATAAAGTCTATTCGAAACCTGATTACCGGAAAAGTATACGTCAGCAAGTCCATCATTGTTGATATCTCCTATTGCAACACCACCACCATTATAAAAGTAGAGGTATTCAATGATGTTAAAATCTTCACTTTCCTCTAATTGATTATTGAATTCTATTGAAGAGACCGATGTAGGCACCAGTTGAAAAAGCGCATCATCCTTCACTTGCTTTTGTGAATCGCAAGACATCAAAAGGCACAGGAAAATAAGCTTTACAAATAATAATCTTTGACCATTTAAACTCTCCACTACTTTTTAAGTTTAAATGACAGAATGGAGTCATTGTTTCTTGAAACCATAATAACTTCACTCCCCTTGACAATCAGAGGAAGAATACCTCTTACTTCTCCATCAACAGAAAACCCTGAATCAGAAACAAAATTAAAATTACCTTTTCCATCTCCTGTCAGAAACACCCCATAGCTAGCGTCATATCTCCCTACTTCCGGCTTGGTTTTATACAAATTTCCACCGGCCAAAATATCCATATGACCATCCCCATTGAAATCAGCAACCAATAACCCATAAATAGGTGAGTATTGCGCTTCTATAGGAAGACGTTGTAGGTTGAATTTACCATTACCTTGATTAATTGCCACGCAGGAGGCTAACTCATAAGCATCCATTCTGGTAGCACTGGCAAGCTGATCTTTTGTAAAGATATCCTCAATGGTTTGATCATTATAATTCTCGTACTTAAGGTATTTCTTCTTAAGAGAAGGAATCTTACTTACTAAATCATGGCGTAAAGCAAGAGGATAGCTTTTTTCTCCATTATATAAAGTAACGACATGTTCAATGGTTCCGTTTTGATCAAAATCGCTGGTGTACAAGCTTACCGGTTTGGAAACAGAAGCTCTGAATCGTGAATTCAGCCCGTGATTGCCTAACACAAAATCCATATCACCATCATGATCAATGTCTGCAGATTGAATATTGTTCCACCATCCATTACTTTTACTTAAGCCACTTTCATCTGTCTTATCAATCAATTTTCCTTTATCATTAAGAAATATCCTTACCGGCATATACTCACCTACAATTACCAAATCATTATCCTTGTCGCCATCAATATCAGTCCAGATAGCGTCAGTAATCATACCCACATCTTTAAGTCCGGGGGCAACCAAGTCCGACACATTCTTAAAATTTCCTTTTCCATCATTATTCAAGATATACCCACTTACCGGAATTCCGTACTGAAATGGCTTTAACCGGATTCCTATAAATAAATCCTCGTCACCATCCAGATCATAGTCCGCATGTTTTACAACGGAAGCACTTTCAAAAACCGATGTAGGTAATAACTGAGGAGATCTGGTAAAATTACCTTTACCATCATTAAAGTATAACCTGCTTACCAAAGCACTGGAGCTGCTTGAAAACTCATTACCTCCACTGCAAACCAGTAAGTCGATGTCACCATCCCCATCAGCATCAAAGAATGCACTACCAGAATCTTCCGACTCTCTGTCTGCCTCCAACACCTTTTCATTGGTACTTACAAAACCTCCGTGGGCATTCTGCACCTGCAAAGCTCCAGCAAACCCTTTTGATCCCCCGATATAAAAATCTTCCTTTCCGTCACCATTTACATCTCCCTTAGACATACGGGGACCTTCACTGCTCAGCATGTGGTAAATCAAAAAATCACGATCAAAGTCAACAAAATCATTTTCATGGTGAACAAAACTGATTATACTTTCATCACGCTCAAACACCTTACGCGGAGAGATATCGGATAAAACGACAGTTGCTTCCTTATCGACAGCATCCTTTTGATTTAAGTGAAGTACCTGATTAGTGGCGATATTTTTTAACTCATTTATTTTGCCGTCCGGCCATTGAATCAAAACATAATCGATGGTATCATTTTTACCTACACCTACATTAGGTCGGTGATCCATGGACGATTCAAAGCCCCTTATGGGCATTTGCTCCGTGTAAATTGTAAGCCCTTTGTGCTTGATCGTGATCTTCGTACCAAAAGCGGAGGTGTTCTTTCCGATGCCCTTTAATTCAAATTTCAGGAAATGATGATCAGGAAGCATTGAATTTGATTCATTCCTGTAAACAGATGCTTGCTGATTGACATTATTAATGACCAAATCAAGATCGCCATCATTATCCAAATCACCATAAGCTGTTCCGTTCGAAAAATCAGGCTTGCTCAATCCCCAGTTTTTTGCTTCATCTTTGAAATTCAAATTGCCCAGGTTATGAAATGCGAAGTTGGGGATTGGATTAGAAGGGATCAGTTCAACCAGTTTTTTATAATCGACTCCTTTACCGGAGACAATTGATTTCACTACCTCTTCATTTGAAATGTACTGCAGATAATCCTGATTAGTCAGATCCTGATAAATTCCATTAGCAACGAAAATATCCTTGAGGCCGTCATTATCCATATCAAACATAAGCGCCCCCCAACTCCAATCGGTAGCTTCCACCCCTGCAAGTCTCCCCACCTCACTAAAGGTGCCATTACCATTATTCAACTGAAGCATATTCCTGGTGAACTGGTGATAATAACCATTCTGGATATTGTACTGGTAACGATCCCAGTTTTCAAACGTAGTTACTGTCTTCAATCTCTTATTATCACTTGGTAACATCTCCGTTACAAAAATATCGGGGTAAGTATCATTGTTAATATCAGCAAGATCGGCCCCCATGGAAGCTCCGCTTATGGATTTCATTTCGTCAGTCAGGCACTCTTTAAATGTTCCATTTTTATTGTTGATGTACAGATAGTCTCGTTCAAAAAAATCATTCGAAACATAAATGTCCTGCCACCCATCCTTATTCACATCACCCACTGTTACTCCCAGACCGAAAGCAATCACACTTCCATAAATACCCGCCTCTACACTCACATCTGAATAATGATCTCCATCATTTCGCATTAGTTTATGTCCTCCTAACGGATCACGGTTGGGACGTTCATTTTTTCGAAGATTAAAACTACCAATAGACTGATATGAATTATTTAGTATATATAAATCGAGATCACCATCGTTATCATAATCAAAAAAAGCTGCATGAGTAGAGTATCCGCGATCAGCCACATTATACTTTTCCGCTTCCTCTGCAAAAGTTAAATTCCCCTGATTGATAAAGAGTTCGTTTTGTTTATTATCTCCTTTTATGTCACCCGAATTGCACACATAAATGTCCATCCATCCGTCTCCATTGACATCTGCCATACAGACACCTGTTGACCACGCTCGTTTACCAGCAACCCCTGCCCTGTCCGTAATATCTTCAAACTGAAAATTTCCTTTATTTAAATAAAGTTTATTGGAACTCATGTTACCTGATAAATAAACATCAATCAACCCATCATTATTAACGTCACCTAAGGCTACCCCTCCACCATTATAAAAATTACGATAAGTGTATACATTAAAACTCTGATCAAATGATAAGTTATTCGTAAACTGAATACCCGTAAAATCAGCAGGAATCTCTTTAAACAAAGTGTCCTTATCATTGACCTCTTCTGTTGTTGAACAGCTGATACAAATAACACAACACCAAACAAAAATTATAAAAAATCTACGATTCATTTAATCAAAAATTCTAATCCTTCTTCAACTCATCAGCAGTGATTGAATGCATAAATTTTGGATGCAAAATATCCTGTACCCTCACCACCACACTCTGTGCATCATTTTTATAAATCATCAATCTTCTGTTTCCGTCCAGTTTTATCGGAATTTTATTTCCCTTAATATCGACCACGATAAACTTATTACCCCCATACCATCTCATAAGTATATCCATCACCTTTAACTGTAATGAATCCGACTGATGATGTTTATCCCATGGAGCCCAGTTAACATAATTAAATTTCATATCCATGTTTGATAGCATTTCATTATCGTCAAAAGCGGGCACAAACAACAATCTCATCGGAGTTGGCTGATCATGAGATAACGAATCAACAAATAAATACTGAACGGAAAAGCCCTCTCCTTCTGTAATAAGATGTTGCTTATTCAAATCGAAACATTTTCCATAGAATTCATTTCGTGTATCTTTGAAATGAATCCCCAATAACACAGAATCCTTCCTTATTCCTTTCGCCAGTTCAGATTTGACTAATTTAGTATAATCGGACTGCATGCACCCTGTTAACAGAATGCTTAAAAAGACAGAACTAACGGTGTATTTTATAAATTTCCAGGTCATCATCATATTTAGCAAATAAAAGGTACTCACGCTCATTAGTTTTTAAATTTTTAATATCTCTAATCTGGCCTTTCACCTCAAGGCTAACACCGGGTTGAAAAGTAAATTGCTTATCCTTCAATGCTCCCCTAAAAAACCAGCCACTTGATCCGTCATATCTCCCAAACTGCGGTTTCACATTGTACTGATTGCCTCCTACGATAATATCTTGTATACCATCCTTATCGAAATCCATGACGAGTATACCGTAAATTGACGAGTATTGAGCTTCAATAGGTAAATCAATCTGCTTATATCCCTGGGATTCAGACAGTAAAAGTATGGAAGAAAGTTTTTTAACCTCGAATATCTTCGCTTTATCAAGAATATTCTTCGGAAATAATTCATCGATGGATTTCTTCGCATACTCTTTATAATAAAGTAACGTTTTCTTCAATGAAGGTAGTTGAGATAAAAGATCATCCTTATCAATTACAGGATAGTACTTGTTATCAATCTTAGTGCAATAAATCTGTTCTACAGAACCATTCTCGTCAAAATCTCCCACATACATCCTATCATTTGCACTAAAGAATGTATTAAGTCCATGATTTCCAATTACAAAATCCGTCTTACCGTCTTTATTAAAATCGCCTGATTCAATGTTATGCCACCACCCTTCTGTTCCGTCCAACCCCAATTCAGATGAAATGGGTTCGAATCGTTTATGGTTATTCTTTAAAACAGTTACAGGCATCCAGTCACCCACTATAACGATATCTTTCCATTGATCCTGATCAATATCTTCAACCACTGCATCCGTAATCATACCCATTTTCAAAAGAGAAGGAGCAACCTGATGGGTGACATCATTAAATAAACCCTTGCCATTATTTTCCAGTAAATACCCTCTCCCTCCCATTCCATAGGTAAAGGGATCGAAACGTTCTCCGATAAATAAATCCCAGTCACCATCGTTATCAAAATCAATCGGTTTAATCATACTTGTGGCGATATTGTCCAAAATTGGTAGCCGGTGAGGCGATTCAGAAAAGTCGCCTTTGCCATTGTTAAGGAATATCCGATTTGTGAGAGCACTGGATGTTTTAGGAAAAAACCTTCCTCCTACCGCCATACAAAAATCAACATCTCCATCATTATCCACATCAACAAAAGAGCCATTTGTCTCTTCAGATAATTTATATTTGGCAATTGCATCAGGTATAAAGGAACTTATTTTTTTTGTTCTCGGCTGCAGGAATAAACCCGATTGGTCTTTACCTCCTCCAATATAAACCTCCTCCACTCCGTCACCATTGATGTCTGCTTTTAGTATGGACGGAGTCTCATTACCATACATCATCGGGATTAATCTATCTCTATTGAATTCGTTCAATTCACTCCCCTTATGGGTAAATAGAACTTCTTTGATAAGATCAATTTGAGGCGCACTTTGTTTTGCTTCTTTAACGTGGCTGTCAGATACCTTCAGATCTTCTTTCGTTATCTTCAGTATTTGATTAACCTTAACATTATACATGGTCGAAGTTTTACGATCAGGCCATGTGATCACAAGGGAGTCTATGGTTGTCACGCCATTACCGAGGCCAACCGTTATCTTGGGCTGCACGGAACTCTGAAATCCACGGGTCACAAAATTATCGGAGAAATACGTTTTTCCTTCAGCATACAAAGCAACGTTTGAACCTACTGCAAACGTATTTTCATCTGCTGCGTGAAGTTCAATGCTAATACTTTTAAATCGCGATGAGTCAGAATTATTTCTATATACTACCGATGGAGCATTGATATTGTTAACTACAAGATCCAGATCACCGTCATTATCCAAATCGCCATACGCACTACCACTAGAAAACATGGGGGCAGCTAGGCCCCATTCTCCAGCCACATTTTTAAAATTCAAATTTCCAAAATTCTTAAAAGCATAATTTGAAAATGTAGAGGAAGGCATCAAATCGATCAACTTAATAATTGCATTTTTCTCTTCGTGAATAATCTTTCTAACATTATCTTCTGCTCCGGTATAGGTGAGGTAATCGCGATCAAGCAAATCCTTATAAATACCATTAGCTATAAATATATCCTTACTACCATCATTATCCATATCAAACAACAAAGCTCCCCAACTCCATTCTGAAGCAGCAACACCGGCAAGCCTCCCAATTTCAGCGTAATCATGATTGCTGATTCTCTTCTGCAGAACATTCCTTGAAAACTGATGATGATAGCCATTTTGAACATTAAGCTCATACTTATTCCAGTTTTCAAAAACAGTTTTTGTTTTTTTTCTCGATAAAGAATCGGGTAACATCTCTGTTACAAACAATTCAGAATAGCCATCATTATCTAAATCAGCAAAATCAGCTCCCATAGAGCCCATACTGATAGAGCTAAAAAAGTCTGTCAACGATTCTTTAAAACCACCATGCTGATCATTGATATATAGATAATCTCTTTCAAAAAAATCATTTGACAAAAATATATCGACCCATGAGTCATTATTAAAATCCCCCAAAGTAATTCCTAATCCAAATCCGATATTGCTATGATAAATACCTGCTTCTTCGGAGTAGTCCCGAAATTTTCCATTTTCATTAATGAAAAATTTATTTCCACCTCCGGAAGGGTCACCAATCTTTCTTTGATCTCTGACAAGATTGAAATTACCAACAGATTTGAATGAATTGGTAAGTAAGTAGCAATCTAAATCTCCATCCCTATCATAATCAAAAAACGCGGCTTGCACTGATAATCCGGTCACATCAAGTCCATACTCTTTTGATTTTTCAGTAAATGTCAAATCGCCATTATTAATGAACAATTCATTATTTCGGTTGGGGGCATCCAGATTACCCGATTTACACACATAAATATCCAATAATCCATCTGCATTGATGTCTGCAAAAGTTACACCGGTAGACCACACATGCTTGCATGCCACTCCAGCCGTTTCAGTGATATCACGGAATCTAAAATTTCCTTCGTTTAAGTATAGCTTATTATCCACCTGATTTCCGGCAAAATAAATATCAAGCAGCCCATCGTTGTTGATATCTCCGATAGCTACTCCTGCTCCATTATAAAAATTACGATAAGTGTAGGGATTAAATTGCTCCGTAAATGTCAGCTCATTGCGGAACAAGACACCGCTTTCCTTAGAAATTTCAGTAAATAATCTTTGCTCAGGTAAATCACTTGAGCATCCAAACAATAAAACAATTAACAAGAAAAAAAGAGCCCTCATCGTCTAAATAAAAAATAGCGCTCAATATTCTCATATTGAGCGCTATCAAAATTACATCATCTTAAGTTATCGGAAGACTTTACTTAGTATCCAGGATTCTGTGTTAGATTATAAACAACACCTGTTGAGTTATTCAACTGCATTTGTTCAATTGGAATTGGGAAGAGATTCGTGTGAGTACTGCCTTCACTTGGTTTTTCCCACCATGCTTTCTGGTAAGCACCGAAACGAATCAAATCAGTTCTTCGTAATGCTTCTACAAACAACTCTCTGCCTCTTTCAGCGAGTAACTGACCTTCTGTCAATGTACCAAAAGGCGTTGCACCGGCTCTTGTTCTTATCTGGTTAACAATTGTCAATGCTGTTCCATCACCAAAACCGTTCAATCGGGCTAGTGCTTCTGCTTTATTCAACAACACTTCTCCATAACGTAACAAAGGAAAGTCATTATCCATATTATTTCCTTGTCCTAACTTGAATGAGAACTTACCAAATCTTGCACCCGCCTGACGTGAGGCATTTGGAGCTAACATGTTAATTTTAGGAGTATAGTTAATAGGAGCACCATCGGGATCGCCTTTATCATATGCCAAATCCAAAATAGGATTACCACTTACATCTGTTTGAGGACCAGCGATAAAGTTTGCAGCCTTTCTCTTATCGTTATCGTCATAAGAATTATAGAAATCCTCCAGTGTCGAAAATCCATTCCATGGTTGTTCCTGAAGTTTGAAAGTCAGCTGACTTGGATAGTGTAAAGTCATTTGAGCCCAGGTTGCACCTTGACCAGTAGATTCATCGAAAGGAGCAACAAATATATGCTCAATATTTTCAACATTATCAGGAGCAAATACAGCTGAATAGCTAGGAGATAAATCATAGATACCTGAATTAATTACCTGATCCGCAGCATCTATTGCTTTTTGCCATTGAGGAGTTCCTGTGTACACTTGGGCATTCAAATACAGACGAGCAAGTAATGCATAAGCACCCCATTTATTCAAACGTCCGTACTCCTGTTTTCCAGATGGCAAATCAGGAATAGCTGCTAAAAGCTCAGACTCCACAAAAGCGTATACCTGAGGTCGTGTTGACTGAGGCACATCCACTTTAGGAACGGTGTACAGTTTAACATTACCAAATGCATCCAACAATCTCCAGAAGTAGTAGGCTCTTAAAGTTCTCAATTGCGCCCTCTGAGCAGCCGTAACGGTTCCAGCAAGTAAGGTATTACACTGGAATATCCCGTTATTCGCATCAGTCCATGCTCCATTAATAGACCAGGTTTGAGGAGAATATTCGTGATGATGCATTCTTATATAAAGACCACCATCGAACCAGTCACCACCTTTTTGTGTAATTACAGCTTCATCCGTTCCACCTTCTTGTATAGCAAAGAAGCCTCCGTTAGTGGCCGTTCCGTTTAAAAGGACAGAAAACGCGCCTTGAAGTCCATCGTTAGGCTGTGCTTTATTTACGTTATTCTTAATACCTACTCCAGGGTTTGACGGTGTAATACTTTCTGTCAAAGTTCCCTTGAGTTCTTCATCCAAGTTTGTACAAGAAGTCCCAGCTACCGCGAGAGCGGTAATCATCGTGTACTTTATTATATTTTTCATGTTTCTCATTTTTACTTTATTAGAGACCGATATTTAAACCGAAAGTAAATGTTCTGGCAGTGAAGTACGTGCTTCTCCGATCGATACCCGGAGCCAATATCTGAAGATTCGATGCTGCGATGAAACCACCATTATCTGATGGGCCAACATCTTGCAATACCGGATCAGGATCAATTCCTGTGTATTTAGTTATCTGGAAAAGGTTCTGACCTGAAATGTATAGACGAAGACTCTTTATTGACCCGTTCAATTTAAAATTACGTCCTAGAGTTACGTTATCCAGTTTTACAAAGTCAGCTTTCTCAACATACAATGAACTGTACTGAG
>JAHEZH010000323.1 GCA_023251155.1 Flammeovirgaceae bacterium
GTGGTCACTTTGCTGCGAAATGAAGTGGTCACGTTAGGCGGAATTTCCACTTGGGCACACAACGTGATCCTGACAGGATCACCAAAATTTAGAAAGACTCTTTCTGGGACACCCCACTAATGAACGCGAGCTTTCCCTATTGGAGTCTGTCCTCAAACCAGATCGCTAACTAAGATATTGTTAGGCTCCAATTCTTGGAGCGGTTGTGTTCATTTTCTTACGAACGTTCAAGTAAGCCAGGTAATCCTGCGCAGCATCCGAAATCAAGACCTAATACCAACGAACCATTAAAATACCTATTAGTACGCTGGTCATTTACGTTAAAGAATACCCATCGTAACATATAATGGATCGTGAAGTCCCCAATCCAGTTTATTATGGATTTGACAATACAAGAAGTATGGCTCTAATTCCGCTTCTCTAACAAATAGGGCTTTGTCATCCATCTCCTTCTTATAATGTCTCAGGAAAGTGTAGGTATGATATTCCTTAAAGCAGCATCCTATTTCCAACCTCCTTTCTTGCGGGAAGCAAATAGCGCCAGGACCCTGGATAATTCGGTCGCCACTGTGCCACCCATTTCGGAGCATGTTGTGCCAGTCATTTCGGTGATACAGTGCCAGTAGGATAAGATCGTTTCGGTGGCCATTGTGCCACTTATTTCGGTCGCCACTGTGCCATTTTGCATTGGGGACAGTTGGTTGCCGTGATTCATTTCGGTGGCCATTGTGCCACTTTCTGTGTGTTTTATAACTCGCGTTAAAAAAGTCAACGCGATGGCAGGTAAACGCATAGAACCAATGGATCTCCGACAACTCATCTCACTTAAGAATCAAGGAATTAGCAATCGGAAGGTTGCTCAGCTTCTTCAAATAAGCCGGAATACGGTTAACGGCTACACCAATATTTTTGAACACTGTGGACTCTCGTATGGTCAGTTGCTGGATCTGGATGAGCTTGCTTTAAAGGAATTGTGCACTCCTATATCGGAAGTTTCCCCCGCGCGGTACGAAGCGCTCGCCAGTCAGTTTGAATACTTTTTAACTGAACTCAAGAAGCCTGGTTGCACACTGTTGACGCTCTGGAACGAGTATCGTCATAAACAACCGGATCCTTACGGATACACGCAGTTTACACATCATTACAATCAGTGGGCTTCTAAAGAAGAAGGTAGTGGCAAAATCAATCACAAAGCCGCAGAAAGAATATTTATCGATTATACCGGCAAGAAACTTCATTGGGTAAATCGGCATACCGGTGAAATAAGGCCAGCCGAAGTTTTTGTAGGTATACTTCCATGCAGTCAGTACACCTACGTAGAAGCTTCGGAAAGTCAGCAACGTGATGAACTCATTGGAAGCATGACCCGCTGTGTTGAGTACTTTGGTGGTGCTACTGAAGCCATCGTTTCTGATGGTTTAAAGTCGGCAGTAACGAAGGCATGCAAGTACGAACCCGTAATTAATAAAACGTTTAAAGATTTTGCGCTTCACTACGGTTGTGTGGTAGACCCTGCCCGTCCATACAGCGCTCAGGATAAAGCGTTGGTAGAAGGTGCCGTGAAGCTGGTGTATCAACGCATATTTTATCCGCTCAGTAAGATGACCTTCTTCTCTTTAAGTGAACTGAACGCAGCTATCAGAGAACTTCTGGTCAAGTACAATAACCATTTGTTCAAGTTGACAAAGTACAGTCGCAGGGAATTATTTGTCTCCACAGAGAAGCAGTTCCTCAAGCCACTTCCGCCAACATCCTATCAAGTTCGTCAATATCGCAGGGCGAAGGTGCAGAAGATGGGGTACATCTTTCTGTCAGAAGACAAGCACTATTACAGCGTTCCGTATCGGTTCATCGGCAAGCATGTTGAAGTCCGCTACACCAACAGCATCGTAGAGATATTTTATAATCACGAGCGCTTATGCACTCATAAGCGTGACCGGCAAGCAGGAAGATACTCTACTCAGAAGGATCACCTCTCTAGTAACCATAAGGCTTACAGTGAGTGGAGCTTGGCATTCTTCCAAAGGAAAGCCGAACACATCGGACCAGAGACAATGAAGTATATTACAAAACTCATTCTGCAATATTCTTATCCGGAGATTGGTTACAAACAAGCGATGGGCATCGTACATCTGAGCAGATTGTACACGAAGGATCGTATCGAAAATGCTTGTTCCCGCGCGCTGACCTTACAGCATTGCTCCTTCCGAATCATTGACAATATGCTCCGCAGCGGAGTAGATCAACTTGACCTTCCTCTGCAAGTGAATAATCACATTCCGGCACACGAGAACATCCGAGGTGCCAGTCATTACCAATAACTAAAATCAAAACAGTATGAACAATCACACAACAATCGAAAAGATGAAACACTTGCGCTTGCATGGCATGGCACAGGTTCATTACGCGGCCGTACATGACAACATGTATGCGGACTACACCCAGGATGAATATGCCGCCCTGCTCGTTGATCAGGAGTGGGAATTACGGCAACATAAGAAAATCAAAAACCTTATCGCACGGGCTGGCTTCAAATTAAACGCCTCTATCCGCGATATCGATTACACCGCTCAGCGAGGTCTGGATAAGAATTATCTTGAACGAATCTTAACACTTGACTTCATCAAACAACGTCAGAATATTATCCTTACCGGATCTACAGGAGTCGGAAAAAGTTATCTGGCGCAAGCCATTGGCAATCACGCTTGCACCATGCTACATAAAACTGCTTACTTTAATACATCCAAATTGATGGAGTTATTCCGTACTGCCAGACTCGATGGAACATACTTGAAATTAATCAAGAAAATAAAGCGCAGTACGCTGCTCATCCTCGATGACTTCGGCTTAGCGCCTTTCGATAGTGCCTCCAGGCAAACCATGATGGACCTGGTCGAAGACAGACACGATCAATCCTCAACCATCATTGCTTCTCAAATACCGGTAAACAAATGGCACGATCTCATCGGAGAAGGAACAATCGCAGATGCCATCCTTGATCGCGTAGTGAACTCAGCCCATAGAATAACACTTTCCGGAAACTCACTCAGAAAAAAAATCGATCAATAAGAAAAACTTAATACTTTTGAACACGCAGAGAGTGGCACGGTATCAACCGAAACGCCTGGCACGGTATCACCGAAATATGAAGAATAGCTGTTTCTTTCGGTTTGGCCGCTGTTGCTCTATCGTTGGTTTTTCGCGCT
>JAHEZH010000213.1 GCA_023251155.1 Flammeovirgaceae bacterium
CCATTTCAGGAAATGCGACCTTCATACAGAACCGTGTTACCCAACTGCTTACTCCGGGTAGCTTCCTGGCTTCCCAGACTTACGGACGTACTGATCAGGAGATCACACGCACTTATGTTGGAAATCCTTACGGTACCTTTTATGGCTGGGTAGCCAACGGGGTATATCAGAATCAGGGTCAGATTGATTCCGATCCGAACATTGCGAATGATCCGCGTAAGGCAGGCCAGATTTATCCAGGCGATGTTCGCTTTGTGGATCAGAATAATGATGGCGTAATTGACGATAAAGACCGCACTATCCTGGGAAGCCCTCAGCCAAAAATTACCTACGGATTCAATGCCAACCTGGGGTACAAGGGTTTCGATCTTACCTTGTTCTTCCTGGGTGTTGGCGGAGTGGATATTTATAACGCAGACAGAATGCAGGGGCTCAATGCTGCCTATCCATTTAACTTGTATCAGGAAGCCACGCAGAGATGGAATGGTGAAAATACCAGCAATAGTTTGCCACGACTTTCGGCAACCGATCCCAACCTGAACTTCAGGACATCAAACCTGTTTGTTGAGCGTGGTGATTTCCTTCGTCTCAAGAATGTGATGCTAGGTTACACGCTTCCCAAGTCATTGATCGAGTCATTACGACTGAGCCAGGCGCGTTTTTATGTGTCCGCTCAGAATCTCTTCACCATCACAAAATATAGCGGCATGAACCCGGAACTGGGTTATGCAGATGGCAACCGATCCGCTGGGCAATACACGCAAGTGAATGTGGACTATGCACAATACCCACTTTCAAGAACATTTACCATAGGTGCCACTGTTTCATTTTAATCTACTTTGTTTATGAAAAAGAATATTTTGTATAGGAGACCTCTGGCAGTAATTAACACATTGCTATTCGTACTCTTTGTCTCGGGATGTCAACATGACTTACTGGATTCAACACCTTACGGACAGACCACTTCAGATAAGTTCTGGCGCAACGCAGATGACGTGGTTGCAGCGACCAATGCGATTTACTCACCATTATTGGACGAAGATGGCTTCGCTCACACAGAGTACACCTTTGATAATAGCTCCGATGATATGGTACGATCGGGCGACCACGGGGATGCAGAAGCGCAATTGGAATTATTCACGTTTAATCCTTCCAACTCACATATCGCCAACACCTGGTCCACCAAATATGAAGTGATATCACGTGCCAATGCGGTATTGATCAATGCACCCAGCGTCTCAATGGATAAAGCTACACTGGATCGTTCTTTAGGCGAAGCCTATTTCTTAAGAGGTTTTGCATACTGGAGACTTGCCGTGATATGGGGAGAGGTGCCTATACTGCTGGAAGCAGATGTGAAGGCTAATAACTTCAATAAAGCCAAGTCAACGATAGCCGAAGTACAGGCACAGGCAGAAGCGGATTTTATTAAAGCTGCTGAACTTCTTCCTGTTGTGCAGGATGCAGCCAATCTGGGGCGGGTGACCAAAGGATCTGCCTATGGTTTTCTCACCAAACTCTATGTGTATCAGCAGAACTGGTCCAAAGCCATTGAAGCAGGAACTAAGGTCACCAGCAATGCGAGCTACAAGCTGGCCAGCAGTTTTGAAGATAACTTTATGCTGGCTACTGAAAATAACCCCGAAATATTGTATAGTCTTCAATATGAAGGCGGATGGACAACAGACGACTCTCCAGCTTTCTATCACACACCCGGCGGGCTGGGAGGATGGGGATTTCACGAACCCATTCAGGATCTTGTCAATGAGTTTGAAGCCAACGATCCACGTTTGGCCTATACCGTATTTCAGCCAGGTGATGAGGTAACGATGGGGTCATCTACCCATACCTTCGAAGTGGAGGATACACGCCTTACGGGATATGCCTTCCGGAAATACACCAATTTTACGGAGAGTGGTGATATGAGTCAGAGCCTGAATGCTCCTTGGCTTCGTTCTGCAGACGTTTATCTATTGGTGGCGGAAGCTAAAATACGTTCTGGGCAGAATGGTGACACTGAACTGAATGCCGTTCGCGTACGAGCTCACCTCAGTCCGAAAACAAATGCTACAATGGAGGATATCATGCATGAACGCAGAGTAGAGTTAGCAGGAGAGAATGATCGCCATCAGGATCTGATGCGATGGGATAAAGCCGGTCTCATTAACATCGTTACGCACTATGCGCTGGATCGTGGACCCTTTAAACCCGGCCGTACATTCATTAAACCGAAACATTACTATTATCCGATTCCGCAAAGAGAAATCGATTTGAGTAACGGAGTTCTGGTCCAGAACTCCAACTATTAATTTTTGATGACATGGCGATGTTCTTCCGGGCATCATTCAGTAAATAAAACAGGAGTGGTTGAGTAAATGTCTTGGTTAGGTTCGTTTACTTGCCACTCTTCTGTTTTCTATCGTGGGTATTATCGAAGATGAAATTCCATTTGCTTGTAATCGTTCTGGTAGCACTATTGGCCGTTTCCTGCCGTAAAAATTTTAGCACGGAACGATTGATAGGCTCCTGGCAGACAGACTCTGTATATAGCTATGACAATGGATACGAACTTACTTACCGTGATCTGCATGAAGAGCCATTGCAGCATTATGAACAGGCAGGAAGAGTGAAGATGACCATGGGAAGTGAATCCAGATGGTTTACCTATGAATTAATTCAGCCCGATTCCCTGATCATACGTAATCAAAACAATAAACCGGTCAACAAATACCTTCTGCTCAAACTCGATGAACAACAGCTGGTTGTTAAAAAACAAAAGCCGTTGATTTTCTCCGGCCCCGGTCAGGAACGATATGAAATACGTTATCTTTCTAAAATTCGTGAATAGAAGGCAAATCAATTAGTTAACAGCGACAACCCTCCTGTTACCCGACACATCCACAATGGTCAGTTGTATACTTCCTTCAGGTATTCGAAACGCACGACTGGACTGAGATAAATATCCGCTGCCAAAGTAGAATTCTTTTTTGGACTGATGGCCGTCAGCAAATGTAGTTATCGCAAACGTATCCTGAGGCCGTACGGCGATGACGCGTGGTGAATTCAGCTGCTGTTCAATTACTTCTATTGTGTCATTATTTCGAGCTGCCAACAGCAGTGTACTTCCTTTTCCGGTAGTAAGCTGAGCCAGTCCCTTCACATTTCCGCTGATGCGCATACCACTTTCTGCGATACGTGTTGGCCTAAATTTCCCTTTCCCATCTCCTTTCAGAAATAAGCCTTGAAAGGCGTCATACCTTCCTGTCAATACTTCAGTCGCATACGAATTACCCGTGAGCACCGCATCCATGTGCCCATCTCCATCAAAGTCATCTGCAATAATGCCAAACACCGGAGCCACCTGTGCCTCCACCGGTAGTGGAGTGAGTTTCCAGCCGTCCTTACCTTTGTTTTCAAGGTAACTGGTTTGAAAGGTTTGACTCTGAATAATTTTAGGTGTTGTCTTTGTCACTTTCAATAGCTGGTCTATACTGACGTCACAATAGGAACTATAGCTGGGATACAGTTTCTTCAATTGAGGCATTTGCAGAAATAAATCATCGCGTGGATGCGCAGGACGATTGACACCCTGTATGTACATCCCGATAAGGGCATCCTCTTTTCCATCGTGATTGAAATCATCTATATATACAGACACGGGTTGTTGTGGAGATGCTTTATATCGGGTATTGAGTCCCAGGTTTCCTAATAGGTAATCGGTGTCTCCGTCTTCATCCATATCAGCACCCTGGATACTGTTCCACCATCCGGACGTGTTCGCTATCACTTCTGGCCTGAAATGACCCTGACTATTTTTATATACAGTCACCGGCATCCATTCTCCGGCAAGAATCAGATCCATCTCGTGGTCATTGTCTACATCGGTCCAAAGTGCTGCACTTACCATACCTGAATAACGAAGCCCGGGGGCCGCCTGGTCGGTAATGTCAATGAAATGTCCCTTATCATTCTGAAGCAGATAGCTTTGTCCTGGGTGCGGAAACTGATGAGGAGTAAGCCGACCTCCTATAAAAAGATCGAGGTCACCATCTTTGTCATAATCAGCAGCAATGATACACGAAGCGCTTCCCGTAAGTGATGGAAGTGCGTCTCTATCATAGCGGAAGTTTCCTTTTCCATCGTTCACATAAAGCCTGTCCTCATAGTATTTCGAGCCATCGGCAAATTCATTTCCTCCCCCTGTTACCAGTAAATCATTGTCCCTATCTCCATCGGCATCAAATAGTAACGCTCCCATGTCTTCCTCATATTTGATTTCCGTAGTTAAAGGCTCCCCCTTAAAATTACCGTCGCGCTGCTGGAGAAAAAAATGCCCGGATTGATTATAGCCACCCCCAACAAAGAAATCTTCCAGACCATCGCCATTAATATCTCCCACGGCAATTCCAGGTCCATTCTCCGAATATTTGTGAGGTAACAGTGGCTCAATCTTGAAGTCGGCATACTCGGTTTCGGTATGCTTAAATACTATACTCCTGTTGTTCACTGCGGTACGAAACAGGGGAGAAGAGTTGTTTTGCTTGATTAAATAATTTGCAGTATCCTGAGTGCTGTTACGATAATCAATCACTAAGGTCTGATCTGCCGGTATGTTCTTTAGACGTTGACAGCGACCGTCTGGCCAAATAATTTTTAGGGAATCAATAGTGCTTCGATCTCCCAATCCAAAATGCAGCGATTGCTGCACGCTGGACTGATAGCCCCTGATAGGGGAGAGTTCAAGATACTGAAGTGTATCGGATGTGTATACCCATGCCTTCGTACCATATCCATCCCGGTTATTACTACTTCCCTTGAAAGCAAGTTGCAGAAAATGATTTCCATTACCTCGCGCATTATTTCGATATACAAATGCCTCTGCATTGATATTGTTGGTGACGTAGTCCAGATCACCATCATTGTCCAGGTCAGCATAAGCCGCGCCCGTGGAGTAGGCAGCATCGGAAAATCCCCAATGAATGGATTGATTAGTGAAGTTTAAATGACCCGAATTGCCAAAGGCGACAATTGGAAGATGTGGCCCGTCGATGCTTTGCAGTGCCTGCAGTTTTTTCCTTTTTGAAGAGCGCTCTTCACCTTGTTGCATGAATTCCTGCATTCGATAACTGACGAAATCCCGGTTAGTAATATCACGTGCATAACCATTGGTAATCACGATATCCTTGCGTCCATCATTGTCAAGATCTGCAAACAATGGACTCCAGCTCCAGTCCGTAGCTTCAATGCCAGCCAATTGTCCTACCTCACTGAATACCGTTTGTCCCTGCTGGTCAGTACCCCTATTTAATTGAAGTGTGTTGCGCATGTATTGCGGTGTATAGCCATACATTATTTCTGAGCGATAGCGATCGTAATTGGTAGTACCAAACATCATCTTCTGTCGCTTGTTGTCAGGTGGTAACATATCGACTGCAACTACATCCGTCAATCCGTCATTATTAAAATCGGCGATATCATTACCCATGGCAGAATAACTGGTGTGCTGAAAGTAGTCAGCAAGGTGATCCGTAAAAGTACCATCGTGATTATTGATGTATAAAAGATCATTGGACAGGTAATCATTGGTGACGTACACATCGGGCCAGCCATCATGATTAAGATCACAGATGGACACGCCAAGCCCGTAGCCTTCTGCAGTGATACCACTTTGTTTCGAAACATCGGTAAAGGTGAGGTTGCCGTTATTGCGATAGAGGCGATCGGTATTGGCCATTTCACTATTCAGCCGCTTGTGACGAATGATATTGGGCCCAGTCCGATCGGTAATGTTAGTGAGCAGGTACACATCGAGATCACCATCTTTGTCATAATCAAGAAAGGCAGCCTGCACCGAATGACCTGTATCGGCCAATCCGTAAGCGGTCGCTCTATTGGTGAATGTCCCGTTGCCATTATTGATATATAGTTCGTTCGCTCTCTTCTCTGGATCTGCGTAGGGGCCGGCATAACACACATAGATGTCCATCCATCCGTCCTGGTTGATATCCACCATTGCCACCCCGGTAGCCCACTTGCCAGAAGTGGACAATCCAGCACTTTCGGTAATGTCCTCAAACTGAAAGTCACCTTTATTCAAATACATGCGGTTGCTTCGCATGTTGGCTGCAAAAAAAACGTCCTGTAGCCCGTCATTATTGATGTCTCCGATGCCAACACCTGCTCCGTTGTAGAAGTATTCGAAGGTGAGCAAATTGAGATCTTCACTCTCATCGAGGGCATTGATAAAATCAATATTCGTCTGCTGAGGGGACAGTAATTCCATCAATGCTGGCTGCGTACGGGAATGGCAACCAGCAAGCAGTATCAAAACGGCCAAAAGTGAAGGAAGAATTTTTTTATTCATGTAGTGGTAGACGGAAGTAAACCCGGTGATGCACAGTTTATACAATTGGATTTGTAGACCCTTATCTAATTTGCTCCAATGTATGACCAGAACAATTCATATGCACTTTTCCGGTAGCGATTTTACACCACATTTATTTCTCTTCATCTTCCGATCCCATGTCAGGGTAAATTCATTTTCAACTGTATTATATCAGTACACAATAATCCAGTAGTTCCTCGCATGACGCAGCACCGAATATCATCTGCCCTGTTTAGTTTGTTGATTTGTACATTACTGGCAGGCTGTCAGCAGAAAAAAACAGTTGAAAAACAACCGGATGACGCAATTACGGCACTTATCAGACGTATTGTTAAAGAACGTGCCTCCTCATTTTCAATTGAATACATCGCACTGGATAGTGGCAAAGATGTGTTTGAGGTGGAAAGCAAAGAGGGGCAGATCCTATTACGTGGAAATAATGGTATCTCAGTGGCATCGGCGCTTAACTATTATCTTAAAAATTATTGTCATCAGGATGTTTCGTGGAATAACA
Organism: Flammeovirgaceae bacterium; assembly: GCA_023251155.1. GTDB lineage: Bacteria > Bacteroidota > Bacteroidia > Cytophagales > Cyclobacteriaceae > ELB16-189. The sequence continues at coordinate 6,900 of JAHEZH010000213.1, forward strand.
ATGAAGTAACACTACCCGAAACACTTCCTGTTCTCAAAAGTAAAATCAGAAAAGTATCCCCCTACCACCACCGGTATTACCTCAACTACTGTACATTTAATTATACGATGGCGTGGTGGGACTGGGAGCGCTGGCAACGGGAGATTGACTGGATGGCATTGAACGGTATCAATATGCCGCTGGCGTTGACCGGTGAGGAAGCAATCTGGCAGGAAGTTTATAAAGACATGGGGTTCAGTGATGAAGAGCTGAAATCATTTTTTACCGGCCCGTCCTATTTTTCCTGGTTCTGGATGGGAAACATTGACCAATGGGGAGGCCCGCTTCCGCAGCATTGGATGGATGCTCATAAAGAATTGCAAAAGAAGATTGTAGAACGCGAACGGTCACTGGGAATGACCACTGTTCTACCTGCATTCACCGGGCATGTTCCACCCACCTTCGCTCAAAAATTTCCGGGAGCAAAGCTGAAGAAGACCAACTGGGATGCAGGATTTAAGGATGTCTATATTCTGGACGCGGAAGATCCGTTGTTTGAAAAAATAGGAGCAAAGTTTCTGGAGAAGCAAACTGGTGAATACGGCACCGATCATTTTTACTCTGCCGATACCTTCAACGAGAATGTACCTCCCACCAGTGACACCACCTTTCTTCGCAAGATAAGCAACAAGGTATTCCGCTCGATGGCCAATACTGATCCCCGTGCCGTGTGGGTAATGCAGGGATGGATGTTTCACTACAATGATGAGTACTGGAAGCTGCCGCAGATAAAAGCATTGCTGTCCGGTGTACCGGATCAAAACATGATGGTACTGGATCTCTATAGCGAAAGTCATCCGGTATGGAATCAGACCGAAGCCTACTATGGCAAGCCCTGGATATGGAACATGCTTCAGAATTTTGGAGGTAACATCAGTCTGTTTGGAAGAATGAGTCATGTAGCAGCTGATCCGGCAGCAGCATTGCACGATCCGGCTTCCGGAAAATTGAGCGGCATCGGTCTTACTCCTGAAGGTATCGAACAGAACCCGGCATTGTTTGAACTGATGCTGGAAAATGTATGGCAGGATCAGCCTGTCGTTGTCGATCAGTGGTTAAAGACATACACACATAAACGCTATGGCCGGGAGGATTCGCTGCTGAATAAAGCATGGAATATCCTCTATGCCACAGTTTACAACGGAGGCCTTGGCGAGGGTGGCCCCGAGTCGATTATTGTGGCCCGACCAACACTTTCACTGAAGGGACATCGTGTGCTTACCCAATTGGACTACGACCCGCTAGAGCTGGTGAAAGCATGGGATATATTTATCCAACAATCCGATACCTACTCGGGTAACAATGGTTTTCGATACGACTTGGTGGATATCACCCGCCAGGTGTTGGTCAACTATGCATCTCCCTTGCAGCAACGGATTGCACGAGACTATGAAAGAAAAGACCTGTTGGCATTTGAACAGGATGCCTCAAAGTTTCTTCAACTAATTGATGATGTGGATACACTTCTGAGTACACATCCGGATTTTCTGCTCGGTAAATGGATTGATGATGCACGCCAATGGGGTGTGACTGAAGAAGAGAAAAATCTGTACGAGTTCAATGCCCGGGACCTCATTACACTATGGGGTGATAAAAACAGCGAATTACATGATTATTCCAATCGCCAATGGGCCGGGTTGATGAAAGGTTTTTATAAACCTCGCTGGGAACATTTCTTTACAGCCTTGCATCATGCAATGGAAAAGAACCGGAGTATGGATTTTACGAAAGTGGATGAAGAGATAAAGCAGCAAGAATGGAGGTGGGTCAATGCCTCTGGCAATGGCTATGCGGCACTCCCAGTAGGAAATACGGTTGAGGTTGTTCAAATGCTTTATCATAAGTACCGTGCGCCCATTACGGGTAATGTCAAACCTTGATTGTTGAACTTAACAGTCGGGATACCGAAGATTTAGAAGCTTTATTTTTTTGCTAAAGCGGGACAAGTCAAAATATTTTGTACAAATACAGTTTGTAGAATTTATCGAGGAGTTTCCACCGAGCGGAACTTCAACTAGTGATTATCCCGTAAAAGACTATTGACCACTCACCACAGCATCAATCGGTGGTAAAGAAGCTACATAGCACACAAGCGAATGGAGCGATGCCAGACATAGTCTCGACTATCGATACGTTATCAGCGGATGGCTGACCAGCATCAATAGTGCTAAATTGTTTTACTGCCGGTGGTGTTTTGTAAGCTCCCCCTATAATTGGGCCACTCAAAAGTTTTCTTTTCAGTCGAGAAGCAAAAGTAGGTGACTGCTCCGCGGATGTCAAGACCAAGACGATCGGTTGATCTTTTGTTTTATTTT
>JAHEZH010000083.1 GCA_023251155.1 Flammeovirgaceae bacterium
TCCTTTTCGATATCCAAAACCGTTTGCCCCAGCAGGAATGAACTTACGTGCGATAAATGGGATACATAGGCTACGTGTTTGTCATGCTCTTCCGGTTCCATGAAAATAGTATTCATGCCCAGTGCATCAAATACGCTCAACGCCACCGCTAATGCTTCATCCGATGATGCATCACGTTCGCAGATGATGTTGGTCTTGCCGGCAAACAATCCCGCAAATGCGGCACCGGGGCCGGAGTTTTCTGTACCCGCGATAGGATGTGCAGCTACAAACTGTCCCCGCTTGGCATGGTTCTTCACGGAGCGGCTGATCATTGATTTGGTAGAACCCGTGTCAATCACTACTGCCCCTTTCTTCACCGCATCCAGTACCGTTGGCAAAAAAGCGGCCATCGCATTCACCGGTATAGCAAGCAGGATCAGATCAGATGTAGACAAGGCTGTGCCATCTTCATCGATGCTATCGACTAACCCAAGCTCAACGGCTTTGATCCCATTCTCCTTGTTCATGTCAATACCTACCAGCTCTGTAGCAATACCCGCTTTACGCAAGTCCAGTGCAATGGAGCCTCCGATCAATCCCAACCCAATTACAGTTACTTTCATAAATCAGATGTGAGTGGTGAGAGGAGAGACGTGAGATGCTTTATTTGTCTTGTTCCATGCCTGAATACGAGTCCGTGCTTCTTCCAGTTTTTCAACCGTGGCGCATAGTGATATGCGGATAAAACGTTTTCCGTTTTCACCGAAGATAAACCCTGGGGTGATGAATACGTTCGTTCCGTAGAGAATATCATCAATCCACTTCTCTACATCCGTGATGTGATCCGGAGCTTTGGCCCATACAAATAAGCCGGATTGTTTGGCAGCGTAAACGGCCTGCAATTCGTCTAATATCTTGCGTGCAGCCACACTTCTTTCCTTATATACTTTGTTCAGCTCACCCAGCCATACGCTGTCATTCTTCAATGCTTCCACGGCCGCATGCTGCAAGCCAAGAAACATTCCGGAATCCATGTTGCTTTTTACTCGGAGTACGGCATCAATGTACTGTACATGACCTGCTACCCAACCAATACGCCAGCCCGCCATGTTGTGCGACTTGCTCAAGGAATTTAATTCCAAGGCTACATCGCCCGCTCCTTCTACTGACAGAATACTCAGGGGCGCCTCGTTTAATATCAAACTGTACGGATTATCATTGACAATGAGAAACTGATGTTCACGCGCAAGATCCACCAGCTCTTTCAATTCTTCTTTGCTTGCCACTCTCCCGGTGGGCATGTGCGGAAAATTCACCCACATGATTTTTACTTTCGAAAGATCCTGTTGGCGCAGGGCAGCCATGTCTACTCCCCAGTTGATCTCTTCTTTCATTTCATACGTGCGAACTTTTGCCCCTACCAGTTTGGCAACGGAAGAATAGGTAGGGTAGCCCGGATCAGGAATCAATACCTCATCACCTTCATTGACAAACGCCATCATGATGTGCATGATCCCTTCCTTCGATCCCATCAATGGAAGAATTTCAGTCTCGGCATTCAATGTGGTTCCATAGATGCGTTTCGAGAAATCAGCAATACCCTGGCGTAGTGCAGGTATACCTTTATAGTTCTGATATCCGTGATTCGCCGGATTCTTCGCAGAGGCGATCAATGCATCAATGGTGTTTTCGGAAGGGGCCTGATCCGGACTTCCTATACCCAAATTGATAACCCGCAATTCAGGTGTATCCAGTCCGCGTACTTCTGCGAGCTTTTTACTGAAGTAATACTCTTCTACGTTTGCTATACGGTTGGCCGACTTTATCATAACTCAGAACTTTATCTCTGCTTTTTTATACTCTCCCAATACATTGAGGTTGCGCGTTTGGCGCAATACCTGGTTCAGTGCGATGTCATAATTTTTTCTGCGTTTCCACTCCACATCTACGTGAATGGAATATTCACGTGGTTTACCAATGATCGGGATGGATTGAATCTTAGTGAGGTTGATGTTTTGTTCTTTGAAAGCAAGCAGCACATTAGCAAGACTTCCTGCTTCGTTCGATACTTCAAAACACAAGGATGCTTTATTGCTTTCTTTGGCAGCTCCGTCTTTTCGATTCAGAATTAAAAAGCGTGTGAAGTTTTTCTTGTTGGTTTCGATGCGCTTCTCCAGTATCTGTAATCCGAATTTCTTCGCCGCATGCTCATTGGCAATGGCTGCGGTGTCTTTCAGTTTTTTGTCTTTTACTTTCTGTGCGGATAAGGCGGTGTCATCACTTTCGCGGATTTCAACTCCTTTCAGTTTATGAAGGAAATCCGTACACTGACGAATGGCCATGGGGTGTGATTCGATGTGCCTGATGTTCTCCAGCTTCACCCCAGGCAATGCCAGCAGGTGCATGTGGATAGGTAAGTACAACTCCCCAATAATAGAAAAGTGATATTCCTGCAAGAGAAAATAGTTAGGCAGGATGCTTCCGGCAATGGAGTTTTCAATGGCCATCACGGCAAAGTCAGCTTCATTGTGCTTTAGCGATTCACAGAGTGCATGAAAGGAAAGGCATTCTACCGTATCGATGGGTTCGTTGAAATAGGTGAGGGCTGCTACTTCGTGAAAGCTGGCAGTGATACCCTGAATGGCTACTCTTAACTTCTTCTTTTTCTTCTTCGTGTTCATATCTCTTTTTCCTTCCGCCTTTCCGTAAAGGCTATAAAACAAGAAAGTCCCGGTTTCTCCGGGACTTTCTGAGTTTATTCTTTGTGATTTATCTTTTCAGCAAAGCGATTCTCTCTCAAGTCCCGTGCGGGTTTGAAAAAAGTAATAGTAAAAATAAAATCGTTTGCTGTTCATGTCTGTATTAACGGAGGCGAAGAAAGATGAAAAAAAATTGCCGAGCAATAATTAAGTAAAAGATTTTAATAAATTTTAACCGCTACTAACTACTGTTAGTAGGTTTAAGCTCAGTTGCTTGACTAAAAATTGGATACATTTACGTCAAACAAAAGCCACCATGAAACAATCGTATATCGCTTTTTTAGTTGTGTTGCTCCTTGCTGCCTGTGGTAACAAAGGCAACCATAAAGGGCACGGTGAAGAGGAGGAGGCCGCAACGACCAATCCGAATGAAGCACTTTATGATAAGGTAATGGACATTCACAATGAGGTGATGCCCAAAATGGAAGACCTCTATAAACTGAAACAACACCTGCAGACCAAACTGGACAGTGCTTCAGATGTGGCCACGGAGCAAAAAGAAGAACTGAGGCAACGCATTGCTCATCTTGATTCAGTCAGTAAGCTGATGATGGACTGGATGCACAAGTTTGATCCGCTGCCGGACTCGGCTGACCAGGAGGAAGCACGCGAGTACCTGGAATCTGAAATGGAAAAGATAAAGAAGGTGAAAGAAGCCATGCTGGAAGCCATTGAGAAGGAGAAAGGAACCTTGTAATCGCTGGCTTGGCCGAAGGTTAACAAATCGCTAATTGACTCCAAATAGGTAAAACAGAGTCGTTATCTCTCTTTTAGCCCATTGGGTCAATGGAAGCAATGTCTGCTATTTCAAATTGCGTGAACTTCGCTTGGTTATTTTTTCGTGGGGCAGCTGAACCTTAGTGTCTAACTTTTTTCCTTTCTTCTTGGCTGCCTTCTCTTTATTTTTCTGCTCCAGGCGAATGTTGTAGCGGATGGCCTGCCAGTATTCACCACCGTAGCCTACAAATATTTCTGACCCCTTAGGGATATCACGGGTAGCTTCAATGAAGCATTGCTTCTTTACGGTAACATACTCCGTGTTATTTTTCACGCCTTCCACACGCGTAAGACCTCGCGCATCATTTGCATAGCGTGCCAGTTCTTTCTTATAGTTCCAGGCATCGATTACATATTTGCTGTTGAAGAAGAATACATAGCCGTTTCGGTCATCGGCCATCTTTTCCACTTCTTTCCAGGTAAGCACTTCACCTTTGTACTCGATGATACGTGTTCCTTTGGGAATAAATACTTTGGTGAAGAGACCTTTGCCGGCTCCGGGCAGGGTAGACTTCTTCACATAGAGGTGCTTTTCTAATAATGCCATAATTGATTTGCGCGCGAATATGCAAAAAAGAAAACAGTCTCGGGCGGTGCCAAGCTGTTTTTTTGAAATATGGTAATTGCTATCGTTGAAGCTTCTCTTTTATGGTGATCATCATCAGCATAAAAAAAGGCCTGCTGTCCTTGCGAACAACAAGCCCCCAAACAAACTAACATGGAGGACTTATGCTATCCTCTGATATCTAAAGTAAGTCAGGCTTAGATGTAGTTAATAGGTATATCTCAATGTCACACCGTAGGTCCGTTGATCACCCAGCACACCAGCGTATTGCCCCGCGTTACCACCGGCTACCAGCAATTGCTCATAGTAATTTTTGTTCGTCAGGTTGCGGCTCCATACAAAAAAGGATAAGCCGGTAGTTGCTCTGAAGCCAAGCTGTGCATTAACCAGCGCATAGCCATTAATATTCAGGTAGGCAGAAGGGGATGGGCTGGATGAAAAATCCGAACGGTAAAACGCGTTGAAGCCCAGGAAAATCTTGCTTTCCTGACCAAAGAAGGTAACAGGATTAGAAAGAATCTCTCCACCGAATGAACCTGCCCATTTGGAAATACCGGGAAGCTCGCCACCCGACACATCTTTGAATGCCAGCTGTACGGTTTTCGTAGGATCATTGGGGAATGCCGGATCCTGAGTAACGGCACCTGTCTCTTCCAGCGGGAGTGGTGCATTGGTAAAGGTGACATACTTCGCATCGGTGTAGGTAAGTGCTCCGAAGAAGGAGAGGTTCTTATTCACACGGATGCTGGCATCCAGTTCTGAACCTTTCACATTTACTTTTTCGGCATTAGCGATATAGCCACGGTTTACACCCAGTTCTGGCGACTGAACGTTGGTCTGGTAATTTTTAATGTCGGTGTTAAAGAAGGTTACATTCAAGGTAACGTTATCGGTAGGATTGGTCTTTACCCCGAACTCAATGTGCTTCACATCTTCGGGTTTGATCACCGCCAGATCAGTGGCCGCAGCGCCATTTACTGTTGGAAGACCGGCTACGTTTACACCTACAGGTTTGTAGCTGGTGGAGTAGGTAGCGTAAGCATTCACGCGCTTATTGGCTTTATAGGCTACCGTAAGCTGGTAGGTGAAATTATTCTCATCCGCATTGGCAGTATAACTCTGGCTGGTGTAAACTCCGTTTTTGAAACCTTGCAGTGTTGTCTTCTGGGCTTTTGTTCCTGCGTACTTAGCGGTGTCCAGGCCACCGTAGGCAGTCCGGTTATAGTTTACATCTTTCTTATCATAATTGAAGCGAATACCGGGCAAGATGTGCAGGCCTTCTGTCACTTTCCAGTCAACGTTGGCAAAAGCAGCAGCACTCACTGATTTGATCGATGCCTGTGTACTGATACCGTACCCTTCGAAAAGGCCGGGTGTTTTCCATAATGCGTTAGTGGAGCTTTGTGAGAAGCGCCACTGTGCAATGCCTGACTCTTCCGTGCCATTGATCTTCACTTCCTGGCCCATAGCGAATACACCGACCACTCCGCTCAGGTGAGCGTTGAATTCTCCTGCATAGCGGATTTCCTGTGACCAGTTTTTATGCTTGGCCGGATTTTGTGATTTGGCCAGGGCCTGAAGTCCGGTAAAATCTCTATCGTTAGATGGATCCCAGTTCCAGTAACGCCAGGCAGTAGTCGATGTTAATGTACCAGGTCCAATCTTCTGATCAATATTGAGTGATACCCCCCCCAGGTCATTACCTGATCTCCACGGAGTGTCGTGATCAATTTTTCGATCAAACGCATTGTCACTTGGAAGAGTATAATTGAGATCAGCAATGATGGCATTGAACTGACGGTAGACGGGACGCTGTGTGGTGACTACACCAGCTACTACTTGCGCATATCCATTGGGGCGCTGGCGCGAGGCATCACCTGCCAACAGGATAGACGTTTTGTCCGATGGCTTGAACAATAATTGAGCGCGGCCTCCAAGGTTGTTGATGTCGTTGACGTATTGTCCTGTTTTTACATTCTCAATCAATCCATCACGTTGTGTGCCGGAGAAGGAAACCCGTGCGGCCACCGTTTTACTGAGTGGTCCTGTTATTGAGCTTTTTGCCTGCACGTACCCATAGTTCCCATAGCTTACTTCAAAATTGGCACCTGGCTCGAAGCTGGGTTTGCGGGTAGTGATGTTAAATGCACCAGCAGTGGTGTTTTTGCCAAACAATGTTCCTTGCGGGCCACGTAATACTTCAATGCGCTCCACATCGATAAAATCAAGTGTAGCGGCTGCAGGGCGGGCATAGTAGACCCCGTCTACATAAAAACCTACACCCGGATCGAGACCATCGTTGGTTAACCCGAATGGAGAACCTAATCCGCGGATGTTGATACCGGTATTGCGTGGATTGGAAGTGTACAGCTGAACAGAAGGAATCAGTTCTTTCACGCGGTTTACATTAAATGCACCAGCATCTTCCACCAGGTCACCACCGACTACCGATACCGGAATGGGAATATCCTGTGCTGTTTCACTTCTTCTTCGGGAAGTAACTACGACCGATGACAGAAGGTTATCATCGACCAACGAAATTTCCAATGGTTCGTCCGATAGTTCGAATATCTGAACGTTCTGTTGTTTAAATCCCGTAGAACTGATTTGTACAGAGAACGGAAGTTCTTTGGGTGGTACAAAGCTGAATTGTCCATTCGCATCTGAAACGGCATAGATCTTTGTGCCCTTCACTACGACTGTGGCACCCACGACTGCAGCGCCTTGACTATCGGTCACCACGCCCGTCACATTTTGTGCAAAGACAATACTTGTCCAGAGCAGGAGTGGTAGTATTATTTGTAATTTTCTAATCATTGGTTAATTGTGTTTACGTGTATCAGGTACATTGATGACATGAGAATAACGTGTCAGCATTTTATCTGACCGGGTACTTTTGATTTTAAAGGGAGTGAGAAGGACGATTCTAAAAAATGATCGCTATTGGGCTTATCAGCAACAACAGCTCTTTGTTGTCATCCGGTGTTGTTCTGCGCTGCAACAGGGGTGTCGTTGTGATTTCATAAATGGTTAAGGGTTAGGTTGATTTATTTCTTTCAGCTGAATTTACTTTCCATATCGGGAGGCGAACTCGTTAAATTTTTCCTTGGTGAATCGCTTTGCTTCCGGTTTTAAATATCCGAACGCGTGCAGATCTTCCTGGCCGTTCTCATTCACCCATTTTAAAAAACGAACGGCTTCTTCACTGGCTTTATTTTTATCCACCGAAAGGTGTAAGTACTCTAAAGGAACATTTTTGATTGTACCTGCTTCCGCATTTTCTAAACGATCGATCACCACATCGAGGTGTTCATAAAACTTTTCGTTGTCGGCTACTTTACCATTGCCATTCAAATCAACGGGGAGTACCGTCAGGCCTTCAACCGGTTTGCGGGTTTGCTCATCATAAATCAATGACAGTGGCAGGTAAGTTACTCCGGTAGTATCGCGCAGTAATGCTTTCAGCAAATGCGTATCTGCCCCGGCAATACCTGTTCCGATGATGTCGTTTTGCTTATGATCGAAGTATTTGGCGAATACAGTGGGTACCCCGGCTTTTTGCAAACGGGTATAAACGGTGAACGGTGCTTCAAGTGCTTTTTGTTTTTCCTTATCGGCAAAAAGGTTGGTAAAGAAAATCTGTTTGATCTGATCGGTATCCAAACCCTTCTCCTTATAGATTCGGGCAAAGGAAGACGTGCTGGTAGCAACCGGAAGCACGGCATAGCGCGCCACATTAATGTATTCGCGTGTTTTTTTGATGTCTGCCTCCTGCTCGTATACTTCCGCAAGAATGTCGTACTTAAGTGGATCGGTTACGCCCCGGTACTCCACCACTACCTGCACACCCGGGTTTACTTTTGAATAGCGATCAATCCATTTTTCTACCAGCTTGTAAGAAAAACGGGCACCTGTAATCACCACTATTTTCTGAGACAACTGCGCTGGCGCAGCAGCATTTTGTGCCGATACCCCTGTCAGAGTAAGTACACAAAACAAGAAAAATATACAGCGTTTAATCATAGCAATCCGGGAAGATGTGCCACAAAACTATTAATAATCTACTAAATCCATAGACATTATTATTAATTCTTTGTAAAAAGCAAAAAGTCAGCTCTTTACGAGCTGACTTTCAGCATCATTGATGACTTGCTATTTAGCTTCTGGCTTACGGATATACACATTTCCGTATTTCGATTCGAAACTGTAGCGGGGTCCTTTGCCTGGTTTAGCGCTGACGTAAGTGTGGAAATCTTCCTCTTTATTGCCGATGAATTTTAGATTGAGATTGGTATAGATCTGTCCGTAATTAGTCTCGGCTATCAACTCACCGGTGCTCACTTCCTGTAAGGCAGCATCCACTCCGCCGTAGGTGGCATCTACCGTGAGCGGGCCAGTGAAGTCGGTGATCTCTACCATACCATACACTGATTCCACACGCGTATCCATGTTTTTGGGTACTTTCACTTCCAGCACGATTTCAATTTCCACATTCATGGAGAGTGAATTGTACGCTCCCGGATTTTCTGTCTGGTATTTTTTGAAATCACTTTTGTCTTTGAACACGATCTTCTGCTCACCACGTGTTACCACATACCTTCGGGGCAGGTTTTTCATGTCTTTGATCTCTGAGCGGATGCTGATCACGTTGCCGCTTTCCGAATTCTCCAATATAAATGCGTTATCGTTCTCTCCGGCATTGATGCTTACTTTACCTGTGATGGCGATTTCATTTTTATCCCAGGTACTTACTTTGATCAGTTGGGGATAGTCGAAGTGCATGACTATTTTTTGTCCGCCCTTTACGGGAATAACTTTGTTGATTACCGTCTGGGTGTAACCGTGCAACGATGCTGCCACCACGAGTAGCACCGGTATAAATTGTGTTTTCATGTGTCTGAATTTTGTTTCTAAGTGATTCTTATTAAATAAATCAACCTTGCTATCTGTCAGAATGAGAGTCCGTAGTGCAGGTAACTCGCTAATGAATACTTTGATTATTTCTTTCTGAGGTACACATTGTTGTGTGTGGAGGACAAGTGGATATCGATACCACCGCCATTTATTTTACCAGTAAGGGCGCCGCTGTATTTTTTCATCCCTCCGGTGTTGTCGATATCAATTTTAAAATCGGGATCTACGAATATCTCTCCGAATGTGGTACCTAACTGAAGATTAGCCTTGGTGCCAACGGGCATCGCAACATCCACATGAGCATGGACGGAGGTGATGTTGATCGGGCTTTTCAACGAAGCACCCAGTGTAGCCTCAATATCACCATGCACTGTTTTTATATTGAGCGGACCGTTTACATTGCTGAGGATAACACCATTGTGAACGGTAGATACTTCTACTTCTCCATCAAAGTTCTTGATTTCTATTTGATCACCATGTGGAGAAGAGTGAGCATAAGAAACGATGACTCCTTTTGGAACGAGTATCTTCACTTCAGGGCCGTCTGTCTTTTTCAATTGAGCCACTTCAATTACGCCATTCTTATCGAGTACTGACAGTCCTAACCCAGTGTTGTCTTCCAAACCCAGGCTGCTGATTGCACGAAGACCTTTGGCTCTTCCATCATCATCGCGGTTCTGATTGCGAACAGAGAAGATGATTTCGTTTCCACTGTGTCCTTCTATCGTCACATGGTTCACTTCACTGATTTCCAGGCGGCCCGTATTTTTCGCTACTTTATATTCCTGCGCATATAGAATGCATGTCATCAACATGGCAGTTACAAATGTTAGTCCTTTTTTCATATTGTATTTTTTTAATCTTGCTATCAGGTATTATTTTTTGCGCAGGTAAATTTTGCCATAGTTGGCGCTCAGATCGATGTTGATTCCCCCACCGTTGATTTTGCCTGTGATTTTATCGCTGTAGCGGATCATGTTGCCCGTCTTATCTACTTCAATCTTAAACTCCGGAGCGACAAAGATTTCACCATACGATGTGTTCAATTGTAAATTGGCCTTGGTGGCTTGCGGAAGTGTCACATCCACCAGTCCATAAACCGATACGATGGAGATAGGGCTTTTTATGTTGGTGCCAAAGTCCGCTTCCACTTTTCCATAAATGGTCTTGATGGTAAGCGGCCCGGTTACATTTTCCAGCTCAATGCTGTTATACTGTGCCGATACTTCAATTTCATTCTCCATGTTTCTGAAGAGTGCTTCACCACCGTATTGCGATTCGTGATGGAAAGAAACGATCACTCCTTTTGGTACCAATACCTTGATGTCCGGAGAGTTCGTTTTCTTCAGTTGAAAAACCTGGACCACACCTCCCTTATCAGTTACGTTGATACCAAGGCCTGTATTGTCTTCCAGGCCGAGACTGTTGATGGCGGTGAGTCCATTAGCCCGTTCATCTTTTTCTTTCTTTGAGTTTAGCGATGAGAAGATGATCTCATTACCGCTGTGCCCTTCCACGGTGACCCTGCCAATGTTGAGTTCCAGGCGGCCCGTGCTCTTCGCAATTTTAAATTCCTGTGCGTTTGCCCAGGAGGTGATCAACATCAGCACTACCAAAATCCGAACTGTATTAATTTTTCTGTTTTTCATGTTTTTACTTTTTACACATCCAACTACTTCTTTTGCTTCATTAACACCGATACATGCAGGCTTTGCAAAGCTGTAGATCGTGACTACGTGTACCCGTTTTAAATCTTTTGTTTTTTTTGATCTTTTGATTATCCTACGAAAGCTTCATCAATCCGGAATAAGCTTCGTCTTTCACTGCTTTCATGCTACCATTATCATCTACAATCTTTTTCAGATCATGGAGTACGCCTTTCTCTTTCATCTTCACCAGCAACTGTATCAGGGCAATTTGTACTACCGGGTCTTTCTGTTTTCCAAGTGATTTGATCAGCTCTTTTCGTACCCGTGGCTCCTGGTGAAATTTGCTTAGCGCATCCATGGCGGCCAGGCGCACATTGGTATTGCTGTCTTCATTCATGGCTTTTACCAGGGCTTCTACAATTTCATCGTCCGGTTTTTTCATTTCCATCTCCACTACCTGCGATACGGCAATCATCCGCTGGCTGGCCGATTCTTTATTCTCCAACTGGGTAAGCATCAGGCTTCTCATTTGGTCCATCTGCTCTTTCATCTTGACCAGCTCTGACTCGCGCTGCTGATTTTTGTTAATCCAAAATCCAAGAGCAACCCCTGACAATACTAAAGCAATCGCTGCGGCCGCACGGAAAATCATTGGCGAGAAAAAGATAGTCTTTGCCGTAACCGGTTTCTGTTGCTCCATCTCTGCTTTCAATAGCTTATCAAAACCGCTCTTCAATTTCATGGAAGGCTCCAGTTGTGCCGACTTATCGATCGCCTGAATCACTTCACGTGTCTGTTTGTAGAGTCGGTAAGCATCTTCATTTGCTGCCAGCTCACATTCGATCACGGCCTTGTCTTGTTCATTGAGCTTGCCATCGATGTAATCAATGATCAGGCTTTCTAATTTTTCTTTTTCCATATCGCTGCTACCTTAAATCTTCTCCAGTTCAAAATAATGTTCCCTCAGCTTGGCGATGGCGCGATGCACTTTCACTTTGATGTTTGCCACCGTAGTATTCATCAATACGGCCACCTCTTCGTATTTCATATGTTGAAAGCGGGTGAGCACTAATAGTTCGCGCTGTTCTTCGCTGAGCAAGGCCATTGATTTTTGCAACAACTGTTCCTGTTCGTCCATCATGGCACTGTCTTCATTATCGGCTATGTGCTCACTCATTTTCTCCACCGCTACGAAATCTGCTTTCTTGTTTTTTGTCTGTTGATAATGATCTGAAAACACATTGCGCGCTACCTGGTAAATCCACGACTGAAATTTCAACCCTTGACGGTAACTGTTCCGGTACCGGATCATGCGCAGAAATACATTCTGCGTCAGGTCTTCGGCCACCTCCCTGTCCATCGTAAGGCGCGCCAGAAAGTTGAACAGCCGCTGGTGATACCTGTCAAAAAGAAGGGAAGCCTGCTGAAGATCACCGTTTTGTACGGCTTCCATGATCTGTTCGTCTGTCATTCAATCTGCGCTTTTTGTCAAGTTTCGTGTTAGTTACCGGGGGAGGTGATAAAGGTTACAAATGAACCGGAAGAAAGATACGAAGGCGGATGAAAAGGCTCCGATAAAGCAGAATAGCATTGTTTTACGGGTGAGCCGGGGGCGGGTTTACCTCAGAAATAGATCGGTTCACCTCAAATGTATCCGGTTCTGTAAATCAACTGCTTACTTACGCGTTGTACGGAGCAATAGACCTGTATAAACCGAAAATACACTATGGAAAGGAAGCAATTTTTGAAAAGCCTGGGGTTGAGTGGACTTTTATTACCCCTGCTTGCGTGCAGTGATGGTGAAGACCCGACAGCGAGTACCACTACTACTACTACAGGAACTACTACAACGACTACATCGGGCAGTACGACCACATCTGGTACCTGCACGGTTTCACCTACCGAGACAGAAGGACCGTTTCCCACGAAAGACCCTTCTTCGTTAGTGAAGGCCGATATTCGTTCCGATCGTACCGGTATTACTCTCGATGTGAAGATTACGATTCAAAATAAAAATAACAGTTGTGCTGCTCTGGAAGGTGCTATTGTTGACATCTGGCATTGCGATAAAGATGGTAACTATTCGGAATACGGTGGCACAGGTATGCAGTCAACCAATTATACATCGGTGCATTTTTTGAGAGGAAGGCAAACCACCAACAGCAATGGTTTAGTTGGCTTCACCACGATTTTCCCTGGCTGGTACACCGGCAGAGCTACGCACATTCACGTTCATGTGTATAACTCATCGGGCAAATCGTTGCTGGTAACACAAATTGCTTTCCCGGAAGGAACCGACAGTGCCGTGGTGCAGGTAAATGCCGCTACCAACTCTGGCTATACCAAAGGCATGAGTGGTTACACGTACAACAAAAGTGATAATGTTTTTTCTGACGATACTGCAGGGATTGAGATCGCTACAGTTACTGGAAGTGTATCTGCCGGATATGCATTGGTACATACCATTGCAGTAAGTGCGTAAGATTGTGTAGATATAGACAACTGGATTTGTTTTGATTTCCTGCTCGGGGGTTTGTGGGATGAGGAGTGAATGAGTAAGTAACGGTTGTTTTATGTAGCGTGTGCCGGGCATCTTTGTCCGGCACCATACATAACACTAATTAATGACAAATATGAAAGGGTTGATTAAATTAGCTTATCGTAAAATGATCGATGTCTCTTCCACAAGCACGTGGGATAAGTATGTGTTTGAAGATACCTATCGGGAGTATTACATGCAGGCACAGCAGTTCGATCAGAAAAGTAAATACAGTACTTTTCAGGACATGGTGAAACATGTTCCTTCAGCTGAGCAGATGCACTACCTGGTGAGTACTGCAGCCATCGGTTACATCCGGCAGCTGGAAGGCTTATTCCCCGAGGTGCTGAATGTGGTGGGTAAGCGTTGTGTTCCCTTTGAGAGTTTCAGGTTTGAGATCCTGGAATCGAACATCAAGAATAAAGAGCAGCACAAAGTAGCCATCTGTTTTTATAGCAATGTACTCACTTGGATTGGCGCTATTGACAATCAATTGTTGTTTGCGGTGGGTGATCAGAGCGAAGCAATCCAAAAAGGTCAGACTATCGAAACGGAAATGCTTACGTGGAGGAGTAATCTTACGGTTCATTCTTTTCAGCAGATCATCATGCCGATTGTTTACCAGAGTTTTGAAAACTAGAAATCATGACTACGCACACACAAACGGAAGCGATCATCCATCTGGCTGAGCAACGGGCCTGTACACAATCACATTGGCAGCGCAGCTTTCATACTTTTGGTGTCCACTCCGGTTTTGGAAAATTGACATTGTTGAATGACGATACGCTGAAAGGCGGGCATTCCTTCAACTATTCCTTTACCGAAGATAGGCTGATTCTGCTTCTTCCTATTGTAGGTGGATTGGATTATCAACATGCAACGCAGTCTGGTTTTATAGAAGTGGGCGAATCTCAATTCCTCTCTTTACCGAAAGGAGAGAAACTGACGCTCATCAATAGTTACGAAAGTGAGTTGATCAACTTTGTTTGCGTAGGCTGGAATTACGCTGATGCACCTGATAATGGCTGTCATTCATTTGATCTTGATGCGAATAAAAATAAAATGAATGCATTGCCTTTTTTTTCAATAGGTAAGTTCGCAGGCCGGCAAGATGATGTTTATACCCTGCGCAATCCCGACAAGGGTGTTTTTGCTTTTGTAATCGAAGGGGCGTTTGAATTGCAGAACCGTCTTCTTCAGCCGCGCGATGGTCTTGCTTTGTGGAATACTTCTGAAGTTGAATTTGAAGCACTTTCGGAGGGGGCGATACTTTTGTTGATTGAACCCAACCTTTAGAAAATTACGCCTTAAAACTTTCAAAAAAACTCTTCTCATAGCTCGCTCCAATTGGTATCTCTTCACCACCAATCGTGATCATTTTATTGCGCACACTTTCTATCCGCTGCAGCGGGATAATAAATGAACGATGCACACGTATAAATTTCTTTGCCGGTATTTTCTCCAGCATCGCCTTCATGGTAAGTCGGGCCACTACCGGTTTCTGATTTTGCAGATGAATCTTCAGGTAGTCGTCAAGGCCTTCGATGAATAGAATGTCGGCACTGTTGATTTTGATGAGACTGTAGTCGGCACGAATATAAATGAATTGCTGCTCACCGGTTTCCTTCTGGTGAGTAAGTGTGAAGTATTCGTTGGCCTTGTTTACGGCTTGCTGAAAGCGATCGAAAGTAAATGGTTTAAGCAGGTAATCCACTGCTTGCAGGTTGAATCCTTCTACCGCAAACTCGCTGTAGGCCGTAGTAAAGATCACCATCGTGTTTTGCTTTACCGACTTATAGAAATCAATACCCGTCATGGAAGGCATGTTGATGTCAAGAAACAGAAGATCAACAGGAAATTTCTCCAGGTGTTTTAATCCTTCGCTGGGGCGGTTGAATGTTTTTTCCAATTGAATGAAGTCCACCTTTTTACAAAAACTTTCTATCACGCTGAGTGCAGGTGGTTCATCGTCTATGGCTATGGCTTTGATCATTTTAGTGTGAGTTCCAGGTGAACAGAAAAAGATTCATCGGTATCGGTAATCACCAACTGATGCCGCGATGGATAAAGTAACTGTAAGCGCATACGTGTATTGTCAATGCCTAGTCCACTTTTATCATCTGCCGAATGGCGAACAAATACCTTCTTGTTGCGTACTGTCAGGATAAGATTCTGTTCGGTGATCAGTACGTTGATCCGGATATCCGAATCCTCTTCTGCATTCACTCCATGTTTGAATGCATTTTCGATGAACGGAATCAATACCAATGGTGCAATTACTTTTCCTTCCGTTCTTCCTTCAATGGAAAACGTAAGCTGAATGGAATTACCAAAACGAATTTGCTGCAGCTCGATGTAACTGCGCAGGTAAGTGATTTCTTTTTCGAGAGAAACAAAATCCTTGTGTGCTTCACTGATTACATAGCGCATCATACCCGAAAGTTTCACCACCGCAGCAGCCGTATCGTCCGATTTTTGGATGGCAAGCGAATAAATACTATTGAGTGTGTTGAAAAGAAAATGCGGATTGATCTGAGCCTTTAAATACGAAAGCTCGGCAGTTATTTTTTCTTCTTCCGTTTTTTTCCATTGGCTGCTTATTCTCAGCATTAATGAAAAGAAGAGCACAATCATGAACAGGAATAAGTTGTTGCCGATTTTATGTAGCAGAAAATGTTCACCTCTTGGTGGCGGTCGCATTTCACCTCCGTTCATTCCCTGTGGAGGCGGGCCATGCATGAATAGGTCAGGTATGGAAATAAGTACGAAATAAAAACCAATCACCAACAGTACGTACAGCAGGTACTTTCTTTTAAAGTAATATTCCGGTACGAGGAGGTAATAATTGAGGTAGAAAAACCCGATGAGTAACAGGTAAACGATCAGATCGCTCATGAACCTGAAATCGATAAACATATTGCGCGGATCATTCGGCCCGGGCTTGAATAAAATCGGCAGCGCCAGAAAGACGATACACCCGACCAGGTGAAGGAGTAACTGCCGTGCGCGATTATTCATTGACATCACAACGAAAGTAACAACAAAATGACGAGCCGTAAACAGATAATGAGGTGAAAACGGGAATTATGCCGGAGTATGTCCTTTATTTGATATGAGCAGCAAGACCTAAAAATGCTCCGTATCGCTCTGCTTCTTTAGCAATGGCGGCTTTACTGACTTTCGAAGAGCTGAACAACTGTGTGGAAATCGTCACGCTGTCTTTGGTAATCACTCTTCCCCACGTGCCCACAATTTTCCCGGCATGAACGATGACCGGACTGAAGAGCCCATTGGCACTGCTTCGTACGTGATGAGCATGTACAGGATCTACGGTGGCACTTCGGTCTTTGTACGCCATCATGTATTCATCAAACGGAGGAAGAAATAGCGTGAAAAAAGTTGGGGGTACGGGTGTACCTGCTTTCGTCCAATAATTCGTGTCATTGATGTCAAGCTGCTTCAGCGTATGCTCTGCGGAGTGAATTGCAGTCCGCACATCCTGTGGTGACAGTCCGCTCCACCAGGTGAAATCGGAAAGTGAGGCCGGGCCACGTGTTGTAAAATAGGTCAACGCCAATTCATACAGTGCTTCTTCTTTGCTTATCATTTTACTTTTCGGAATCCATTCTTCCAGCAGCGCGAGGCAATGTTGCTTGCCTTTTCGTGAAGCCATGCAGAGTACACCTTCTTGCGCAAGTTGTACAATGATATGCATGCCTCGCTGTGCTTTGCAGGATATTTTATTCCGCTCCAGTGCGGCATATATTTCATCGCGTGTTAATGAGTGATGATCACGCAGAAGAGGCTCCAGTACCTTACGGCTCTTTTTGAATTCATTTGCTGTAATGCCCTCTTTGCGGTGTTGTGTTGCTGCCCGTGCCATGGGGCGCGGTGTTAAATACTTCAGCATCCATCGCACATTTTCTGCGCTCACAAAATGAAGTGTGCCGCGCATCGGCCATGTTCGTACGATTGTTTTACGGGCAATTTCCTTTTCAATATCGGCTTCAGTAGCTTTTTTTGTTCGTAAAGCAATGGCCCACAACGAACCAAGATAATCCTGGGCCTGCATGGCGCCCATATAGTTCACTACATCTGCAGGTTTACCGAACAGGGAACCCGAGAGATGCTGATGAGTAAGACGGTGCTGGGTGAGGAGTGCCGGGGTCATGGATGCAAAATGATAGCTATTGATCGTGTTGTTTGTTCTCCAAATTAACTACCGGATAGTGACATCCCTATGTCACCAGCGAAAAGCGTAGTTAAGATTTTTCCGGAAATACATTCGGAAGACTCGGAATGAATACGATCAAAGCCTGTATTTTTCGATTTTTAACGTTAAAAACAATGCATTTGGGTTTGATTCTCCGTTTTTTAAGAAATTATTGAAAATAAATGAGCTTGCCTGTCCGGATCGGAGGGCACCGTTCGTCATTAGGATGTCATTCAAATAAATTATCAACACCAACCAACACAAACGATGAAAGAGTTTATGTACATCTTCCGCAACACGAAAGAAGCCGAAGAAGCGTATGCGAGCATGTCGCCCCAGGAACTGGAAAACGATATGAAATACTGGAATGAATGGATGGGTAAACTGGCCCAGCAAGGCAAGCTTATCGGAGGGCAGCCGCTGCTTCCCGGTGGAAAAGTAGTGCGCCCAGGGAAAAAGATTACCGATGGCCCTTACATTGAAGCAAAAGATGTAGTGGGCGGATACCTCTTGATTAAAGCAAAAGATATCGATGAGGCCATTGTGTTATCGGAAGGTTGTCCGATGTATCATTCACCAACGGCCAGCGTAGAAGTACGTGAGGTGATGCCCGTACCGCAGGAATAAAGTCTTCAGTATGAAATTGATTTCTATTGCCTTGCTGGCGGCTACCCTACTGGCGGGCTGTTCTCCAAAAGAAAAGGAGACCGGGCAACAAAACCTGGAGATCGTGAAAAGTATGCTTGAAGCATTTAACCGGCACGACTGGAAAGGGATGGCGGAACATTATGCTGACTCTGCCCGCTTTCTCGATCCATCTCTGGGAACAGAATATGTTTATCAGCGTCACGAGCAGATCATGGCTAAATATGGAGAGATGGGAAATCGGTTTCCAGATCTACAGGATGAGGTGGTGGGCATGTATTCTTCGGGGGATAAAGTGATCGTAGAGTTGGTGTCAACAGGTACTGCTACCACCGATAAAGGAGAACTCATTTCTTTCCGGTTACCCATCAGTGCTGTGCTGACGCTACATGATGGAAAGATTGTGAGCGATGCTACGTATTATGATAACTAGACAGCATTTACTGAATGTTATTTTTTAGGACAGAAACCGGCTGCTATTTTTATTTAAGACAGCCGGTTTCTATTTTTAAGAATGCAGCAGGTAGAAACAGGGAAGATTAAGCCAATTGTTGATCACTTGTTTCGCTATGAGTCCGGTAAGCTTCTATCAGTACTCACGCGAATATTCGGGATACACAACTTGGAGCTGGCCGAGGATGTAGTGCAGGATACCTTGATCAAGGCCATGGAAAACTGGAAGATCAATGGTGTGCCTGATAATCCTTCGGGCTGGCTGTTCACCACCGCCCGCAACAAAGCATTGGACGTTATTCGCAGAGAGCGCCATCACAAGGATTTTGCTGCTGAAATTTCTCCGCTGCTGAAGTCGGAATATTCGGCAGGAGAAACACTCCGCGAGTTCATCCATGAAAACGAGGTGGAAGATGAACAGCTGCGCATGATGTTTGTGTGCTGTCATCCTTCTATTGCAGAGGAAGGTCAGATCGCGTTAATACTGAAAACGCTTTGCGGATTCAGTATTGCGGAGATCGCTAAAGCATTTATTACCAATGACGAGACCATTGGCAAGCGACTTTACCGGGCACGCCAGCAATTTCGCGAAGAGCACATTGCCTTTGTCATTCCTTCAGCAGAAGAACTTCCATTGCGTTTGAGTAATGTGCTGGTTGCCGTATACTTACTGTTTAACGAGGGCTATAATTCCACGCATCATGATTCTCTGATTCGTGATGATTTAGTGGAAGAGGCTTTACGATTGGGAAAGATGCTGGCTGATCATCCGGTAACAGGCCGACCGGAGACATTGGCTTTGCTTGCGCTCATGTGTTTTCAGGCCGCACGATTGTATGGTCGGGTGGATCAGGAGGGAAACTTGCTTTCTATACGCGATCAGGACAGGAAACGATGGAACAGCGAATTGATCGAACAGGGCGCTGGTTATCTTCGAAATGCATCGCAGGGTAATGTAGTATCGGCCTATCATCTCGAAGCTGCAATTGCGTATGAGCATTGTATCGCCATTGATTTTACTACTACCGACTGGAATAAAATCATACAGCTTTACGATTGGCTCTACACACTGAAGCCCGACCCATTGATTGCATTAAACCGGCTTATTGCTTTTGGTGAAGTACATGGACCTATGGCTGCGCTGAATGAAAGCAGTCACTTACCCGATCAGGAAGCACTGAAAAAATATTACTTATATCCGGCCGCATTGGGTGAATGGTGTGCCCGGGCAGGAAAATACGATCAGGCCAAAGTACATTTTACCACCTCGTTGCAGCTCACACAGTCGCCAGCGGAAAAGCGGCTGCTGGAACGAAAGATAGAAAATCTTCCCCCCGTAAAGAGCTGCTGATGACCACTTACTTTAAATGAAAAAAGCCTTGCTGATATTATCCATTGCCCTTCTTTCCTTTTATGTTTTTATTGGTGTCGTATTGTTTGCCTTTCAGGAGAGAGTAATTTTTCATCCGCAAAAGTTAGCTAAGCATGTTGCTTTTTACTTTAATCAGCCTTTCGAAGAGAAAAACATTACGCTCAGTGACGGAATCATTTTAAGTGGCCTTTTATTTAAGTCGTCCCATTCCAAAGGGCTCATCTTTTATTTACATGGCAATGCGGGTTCGCTTCATTCGTGGGGCGATGTAGCTTCTGTTTACACCGACCTGGGGTACGATGTTTTCATGATCGACTACAGAGGCTACGGAAAGAGTGAAGGCAGCATCACCAGCCAGCAGCAGTTGTTTACGGATATTCAAACCGCCTATGATGAACTTTGTAAAATGTATGACGAGAATACCATTGTGGTTTTAGGATATTCTATTGGCACCGGACCGGCTGCAAAACTCGCCTCAACCAATGCCCCCAAGTTGCTGATCCTTCAGGCCCCTTACTACAATCTCAGGGATAGGATGAATAAAACGTTTCCTTTCATCCCAACTTTTATTCTTAAATACAAGTTCGAGACAAACGAGTATTTGAAAGCCTGTAAAATGCCGGTGGTTATTTCCCATGGCAAATCCGATGAGGTGATCGATTATGGCTCTTCATTAAAATTAAAGGCCGAATTTAAAAAAGAGGATAAATTGATCACTCTTGTCGGGCAGGGCCACAATGGCATGAGCGAGAATGAGACTTATAAAAAGGAAATCAGGCAAGTACTGGGCCAATAGGCCGTTACCGGTGTATTGCATCCATTTTTTTTAATGCAAATAGATACATATGCTTTAATAGATCTCTGCCACCAGCAGGAAATTACTATTGTTGGTGTTTCTCATCATGGGCATAGGGCGATCCAGTATCAGTTTTGGTTCTGTTTCTATTATGGTAAACTCTTGTCCACCGATTGCCGGATTTTTTGGATCGAAAGATAGACCGTCCTTGTTGATGTTCACCACCTCTTGCGGAAAGAAATAGATCTTGTTGCCCTTGGCAACTTGCGCATTGCGAAGAATGCTGATCTGATCCGTGTAACGGACCATCGCAGTGACAATGGTTCCGTTATGCTGTGGAGTGAAAGCGTCAGGGTTATTGCTTCGCTTTTCCGTTGATGGCGTTGCCTGTGCCTTTTGTACGTCTGCAGCAGGTGCCGTAGATGGATGGATTCCCACCGTTTCCCATTGCGCGCTCCACCAGCCTAATTCAACCGGGCCTGCTTCGAGTGTTCCATTCTGGTTATGTATTGCGATTTCCGGTTTCCATCTGTTGCGCAGCCGATAGGCAGTAGTTCCGGCAACAGGTTCTAAGCTCCACTGTGCGCTCCACCATCCGGGCTCGATAGTGCCAGATGCCAGCGGACCATCTTGTATATGCAGGTATTGGTTACGCCATTCGTTTTTGATCTTGTAATACCCTGTTCCGGTTATGGGTTCGAATGTCCATCGGGCACTGAGCCAGCCGGGTTGTATGCTCCCTGATGCGGGAGTGGTTTGCTCTACATGAATGTACTCATTCGGCTTCCATCTGTTTTGAAGCTGGTAAATTTCCTGCGCCTGAAGAAAGGAAGTAACCAGCAGCAGCATGGTTTGCAATAATCGGGTTGTTTTCATGTGGAGGGGTGTAGGTTGGTATTAAATGTAAAGAATAAATGAGAAACTTATATATTTAGTTTTGTTATGGGGTATCAATAAGTACTGAATTAATCCTCTTAAGGAAGGAACCGGAAGTAACAGAAGATCGGGTGGGTACGATGTGTTTTATATACCTTGGCATGTTTATTTTTAGCTATAGATAGAAACCATGAAAGAAACGGTAAAGAAACTCAGGTTTAAAGACCGTGGTGTTGTGATCAATGCACCCGCTGCGATAGAAGAAGAATTGACCCAACTTGGCTTTACTACTTCTTTCGATAAAAAAGAAAAGAGCACCAATACCCTGGTATTCATCAATAGCCATAAAGAGTACCTCGACTTCCTGA
This sequence comes from Flammeovirgaceae bacterium, assembly GCA_023251155.1. GTDB lineage: Bacteria > Bacteroidota > Bacteroidia > Cytophagales > Cyclobacteriaceae > ELB16-189. The sequence goes on from JAHEZH010000083.1 coordinate 21,909, forward strand.
ATAAGCAACTGAAATACATCGAGCCGGACAGTGTGTTGTGGTTCGCCTATCCGAAGGGAACTTCAAAAGTGAAAACAGATATCAACCGCGATACTATCCGGATAACGGGTGAGGAATTTGCTATTACTACCGTTACTGCTGTTTCCATTGATGCCACCTGGAGTGCATTGCGCTTTCGTCCTATTGATAAAGTAGGAACTAAATAATCATCTCTTAGCCGATGAAATCAGAAAAACAAAAGATGCTTGATGGTGAGCCGTACTTCTCGTTTGGTGAAGAATTGTTTAGCGAGCGCCAACATGCAAAAGATCTTGTTTTCAAGATTAACGCATTGCATCCGCACCTGGTAGAAGAGCGCCATGCGATTATTCGTAGCCTCTTTGGCAAAGTCGGAAAGAAGTTTTTCATAGAGCCACCGTTTCGTTGCGACTATGGCTATAACATTTCCATCGGTGAGAATTTCTATGCCAACTACAACTGCACCCTACTCGATTGTGCACGTGTAGAGATTGGTGCCAATGTGATGTTTGCTCCCAACGTCAGCATTTATACAGCAGGTCACCCCATTCATTTCGAACCTCGCAATAAAGAAATAGAATATGCTTTCCCGGTAAAGATTGGTGACAATGTCTGGATTGGTGGAAACGTAGTCATTAATCCCGGCATCACTATCGGCCATAACTCAGTGATTGGTTCGGGAAGTGTGGTGACCAAAGATATTCCGGACCATGTAATCGCAGCAGGTAATCCCTGCAAAGTGATCAGATCAATTACCGAGGAAGATAAAAGGTATTACTTTAAAAGGAAAACGTTTTAATCCGGATCATCAGAAACAGACATTGCCTCCTCCCATCTGGGGTAGCTATGAAGTGGTAGCTCTTCTGACGTTATGTCCGGCCATGACCATCACGTTTATCACTCACTATTGTTTTTCACATCTTATTAACATCATCAATTAAAGTTTCTTTTTAGATTCGCGCTCCTATTTCCCCCGTTTTACCGCGATGGTTAAAAAGCTACTCCACCTGCTGGCTCTTCTGGTCAGTACTTCTTTTGCTCAGGATGCCGAAATTTTTAAACCCGATTCAAGCAAAAGAGAAATCCATGCGGTTCGTATTTCTTCTTCCCTTCGTGTGGATGGTTTGATCAATGAGGAGGAGTGGAAGAAGGCAAAACCGGTATCTGATTTTATCCAGATAGAACCTTACCAGGGCAAACTTCCTAATCATGATACGGAGATCAGGGTACTTTACAACAAACACTATTTATACTTTGGAATCTTTGCACGTGATTCATTAGGCAAGAAAGCCATACGTGCTACTGACTTCAAGCGCGACTTCAATTACTGGCAGCATGATTTGCTGAATTTATCTTTTGATGGATTTAATGACCAGCGTAATGCCATGGCGTTGGTTACGAATGCGTACGGAGTGCAGCGCGATCTGCTATCATTCGATGATCTTTATTATGATGTGGATTGGGACGGACTATGGCGTGTACGCACATCACGTACCGACTCCGGGTGGGTAGCAGAGATGCGTATTCCCTGGCAAACTTTACGTTATCCCAAAACACAGGATTCCATACAGCACTGGGGCTTTAATCTATATCGCAACCGAAGACTGACCAATGAGATCACTGCGTTCTCTCCCTATCCGCGTGCCTATAGCTCATTGCGTATGAACTATGCAGGGGTACTTAAAAACTTGCAGCCACCACCACCGCGACCCAACATCCGCATGCAACCATATCTACTTGGGTCGTATGATCACTACCGGTTGGACAATCCCGATTCAAAAGACGCTGATACCCATTTTAAAGGGGGAGGGGAACTGAAGTGGGCGATCAATCCCAATACCGTTTTAGATCTTACTGCCAATACGGATTTTGCGCAAGCCGATGCAGACAGGCAGGTGAATAACGTTACACGTCTTTCTGTTTTCTTTCCTGAACGAAGACAGTTCTTCCTGGAAAATGCTTCGCTCTTTGGTGTAGGGCAAAGTCAGAGTGATGATGGATCTGGTGGCTCGATGCGTATACAACCTTTCTTCAGCCGCAGAATTGGCTTGGATGATTACGGAAATCCTATTCCTATCGATGCAGGAGGAAGATTTGTCTATCGTTCACTGAAAAGAAATTTTGGTACGATGGTCATGCGCCAGCGCGAAGTGGGTGAATCGCCAGGTACGAATTTTATGGTGGGACGTTATTCTGAAAATTTTGGAAAGCTCAATCGTGTTGGGGCATTGGTTACGGTGAAGAACCGGCCTGATTATACCAACATAGTCAGTGCAGCCGATGCCTTTTTTCGTATGGGCGATGCCCATTCCATCAGCACCATGTTGATGCATTCCACTTCCAGCAATGGGGGCAAGCAGGGCTACGCAGGGTTTATGCAGTATTTCTATACCACCAATCAGTTTAAGATATGGCTGGGCGAATCAGTTGTCACCAAGAATTTCAATCCGGAGATGGGCTTCCTGTCGCGCACCGATGTGATCGCTACTTCTCCGGGTATCAACTGGTATTATCGGGGCAGTAAACTTCCTTTCAAGAAATTCATTCGCGCCTACGAGCCGGGCTTCACACCCGATATTTATCACCAGGCGTCAACAGGTAAGTTGGTGGAGAGTTCTCTTTTCTTTTTTCCGATGTGGCTCAATTTTCAGAAAGGTGGTTTCTTTGGTTACGGAATCAACCCTACCTATCAGCGCTTGTTTGAAACGTTCACTCCGGTTGGTATTGATATTTCAATGGGTGAGTATAATTATACGCGCCACCAGTTTTTCTTCCGCACG
>JAHEZH010000084.1 GCA_023251155.1 Flammeovirgaceae bacterium
TCCTGATCGACCAGTTCATGTGTGATAATCGGAGGAAGCTTGTTGCTCTTCCATGACTGCACTGTTCTGCGGTAACGCAGCTTCCAGTATTCATCGACAAAATCATTGAGCTCGGGCAGACGACTATCCTGCGAAGTAGTGGAAGCATAAAACAACCGCTTGCTGATCTGTCCCTCTATAGCCTCGCACGTTTGCCGTATCTCTTCCATCATTGCACGGCTCTGCAATACTTCGGGCTTGATAAACTGATAATCGCGTTTAGTAACAAAGAACATCACCACAGTAACATCCACTCCGTCACGCTTCAGCTGTTCATTGAGGTGAGCAAGCGCTTCCAGTGTCAGGTCAAAACCTTTGTTCTTATACTCATACCGGCCGGATGTAAAAAGATAAATGGTCTTATCCAGATCGAACGAATACGACTGAAAGAAATGCCCCATCACAAAGCGATGAATCTGGTCTTTGTAAATAGAGTGCAGATTCTGAAACTCGTGCGACACTTCAAACCGCTGTATGTTCAATCCATTAGGAAGTATCGCTTCCGGATTTCGTCTCAGCAGGTGTTTGCATTCGCGTGCCGTTACATCACTTACGGTGGTAAACAGATCGCTCTTTTGCGCACACGCATATTCAATGGCTTCTTCGGTCTCTACTCCAAATCGTTTTGCTTCTTCCAGCCGGTCAAAGAAAGGAAGATGTGCATAGAACAAGGGAGAGTTAATGGCCAAGTGTCTTCCTAATTGTGTCGCATGTGTCGTAAACACCGTCTTCACGGGCATCCCTTCCTTCTTGATATCCAGAATGGGAAGACCAGACATCCATTCATGAAAGTGAGCAATGATTTTTTTATCGGAAGTGAGTTTGACCAGTTCATCCAAAAACAACTTGGTGAGGTAGGCAAAAGCAACTACCTGGTTAATCAATGCCACATCCGATGGAAAATTGATCGCATGATTTTTCCAGAGCAGGTACTTGACCACGTTGAGCACCTTGTCTTCAATCACGTTGGGATTCAATAAAACCACGCGGGGTTTTCCGGTTACCAGCCACTCGGCATAGATCACATCATATCCTTTTTTCTTGAGCACCGCAGCCGCCTGTCCAAACACATCGGCTGAATCGTCCAGGGGCTCTAACTCAGCTTGTATATTTTTATTGAGGTAAGGACCAATAAGACAAAAGTTAGTTCCATGATGCTGGATCATGGCGGGTGCCTTGGAACGAATCACCGTATAAATTCCCCCTACCTGATTACACACTTCCCACGCTACTTCAATTAATAACTCATTGGCAACGGTCGATTTTATTGCTGATCGTTTTGGCATAGTTCAAGGTCAAATTGTCTGAAAAACAATATTTTACCGATAATTTAATGCCAAAATTTCTTAAAACAACCATCCACCGGTTATGGATTGCATTTTGTTAACTACTGCACGGAGGATCAGAATGATATGAACTTTGAAAAATTCACCATAAAGTCACAGGAGGCTTTACAAAAGTCGGCAGAGATTGCTACCGGTAATCAGCAACAGGCTATCGAGCCTGGTCATTTACTGAAAGCGATTCTCGATACAGACGAAAACGTCTCCAATTATTTGTTCAAGAAATTGAACATCAATGAAAACATTTTGCTGAACAAACTGGATGAGATTATCCATGCTTATCCTAAAGTTTCCGGCCAGCAGGCGTACCTGTCATCTGCTACCAATACGGTATTGCAGAATGCAGAAAAAGAGTTGCGTGAGTTTAAAGATGAATACATCGCAGTAGAGCATGTATTGCTGGCGCTTCTCGCTACCAAAGACAAAGTAGCTTCCATCATGAAAGATGCAGGCTTCAATAAATCCGATTTAATCAAAGCCATTAAAGAATTGCGCGGTGGTTCTAAGGTGACCGATCAGAATGCAGAAGCAAAATACAAATCCCTGGAGCGCTATTCCAAAAACCTGAATGACCTTGCCAAGAAGGGGAAGATCGATCCGGTGATCGGCCGCGATGAAGAGATTCGCAGGGTGTTGCAAATACTTTCACGCCGAACAAAAAACAATCCCATCCTATTAGGTGAACCGGGCGTAGGTAAAACGGCCATTGTGGAAGGCATGGCACAGCGCATTGTAAATGGCGATGTACCGGAAAACCTCAAGTCCAAAGTACTGGTATCACTGGATATGGGATTACTGGTAGCAGGCGCCAAGTATAAAGGCGAGTTTGAAGAAAGACTAAAAGCTGTGATCAAAGAAGTAACGGACTCTAATGGAGAAATTATTCTCTTCATTGATGAGATCCATACCTTGATTGGCGCTGGCGGTGGTGAAGGGGCAATGGATGCGGCTAACTTGTTGAAACCCGCCCTGGCAAGGGGAGAACTGCATGCCATCGGTGCGACTACGTTAAAAGAATATCAGAAGTACATCGAAAAAGATAAAGCGCTGGAGCGCAGGTTTCAGGCAGTAGTAGTCGATGAACCTTCTATTGATGATTCCATCTCTATCCTTCGCGGGATCAAAGACAAGTATGAGCTGCACCATGGGGTGCGCATCAAAGACGATGCGGTAATTGCTTCCGTCGAATTATCGAGCCGCTATATCTCCGATCGCTTTCTTCCTGATAAAGCAATTGACCTGATGGATGAAGCGGCGGCCAAGTTACGTTTGGAAATGGATTCACTACCGGAAGAACTGGATGAGCTGAATCGTAAGATCATGCAACTGGAGATTGAACGTGAAGCCATTCGCAGGGAAAAAGACAAGAGCAAGGAGTCGTTTCTCAATAAAGAAATTGCAGAGCTTTCCGAACAACGCAATTCGCTGAAAGCAAAATGGGAAAGTGAGAAAGCGATTGTACATGGACTGCAAAAGGAAAAAGAAAATATAGATAAACTGAAATTCGAAGCTGAACAGGCGGAGAAGGCCGGTGACTATGGAAAAGTAGCGGAGATTCGGTACGGCAAAGTCACAGAAGCAGAAAAGCGCCTGAATGATCTTCAGCTAAAAATGAAAGAACAGCAAGGCGAACATTCACTACTGAAGGAAGAAGTGGATAGTGAAGATATCGCTGGTGTGGTTGCCCGCTGGACAGGCATACCTGTTTCCAAGATGCTGCAAAGTGAACGGGAGAAACTATTGTCACTGGAAGAAGAACTGAGTAAACGCGTAGCCGGCCAGGAAGAAGCCATCAAAGCATTGAGTGATGCCGTGCGCAGAAGCCGGGCAGGGTTGCAAGATCCAAAACGTCCCATCGGTTCGTTTATATTCATGGGCACAACAGGAGTGGGTAAGACAGAACTTTCAAAAGCGCTGGCCGACTATTTATTCAATGATGATAACGCCATGGTGCGTATCGATATGAGTGAATACCAGGAACGCCATAGTGTAAGTAGATTAATAGGGGCACCTCCCGGCTACGTAGGCTATGATGAAGGCGGGCAACTGACAGAAGCCGTTCGCAGAAAACCGTATTCTGTTATTCTGCTGGACGAAATTGAAAAAGCGCACCCCGATGTATTTAATATCCTGTTACAGGTGTTAGATGATGGAAGGCTTACTGATAATAAAGGCCGTGTGGCTAATTTCAAGAACACGATCATTATCATGACTACCAACATCGGGTCGGCAGTGATTCAGGAAAATTTTGAAAAGATCACTGACGATAACTTCTTTGAAGTACTGGAAGAGACAAAAGAACAGGTGCTGGATGTATTGAAGAAAACCGTTCGGCCTGAGTTCATCAACCGGATTGATGAGATCATTATGTTCCGTCCTTTAAGCAAAACCGATGTACGGAAAATAGTGAGTATCCAGTTCGATCAGATCAAGAAACGATTGCTTGAAAACGGAGTTCGCATAGATATTTCTACGCAAGCATTGGATAGACTTGGAAATCTCGGATTTGATCCGCAATTTGGGGCCAGACCGCTGAAGAGGGTGATTCAGAAAGAAATATTAAATGAATTATCTAAACAGATATTGGCTGGTAAAGTGAACAAAGATTCTGTTATTTTTGTTGATCTGAAGAATGAGGTTGAGTTCGATTTCATCAATTCAGATGCAGTAGAAGTAAACGTGTAATTAAAGATAAAGCAATCGGTTGATTGCAATGATTGTGGAGATGTCCCGGTAAAACGGGGCGAGGAAGAGGGGTTTGGTTTTTGGGGTTAGGGCGCGGCTGAGGAGCAGCGCCCTTCTTTTTTGCCCATTTTTGCCCAGACATTGTGTATTGGGTACACCTTAAGACTGGATTTATTCCCTGAATGGTCTGCTTCACTCACTCCCAGTTAAAATCCGGGAAGTAGCACTTCAGAAAACGGATGATTTTGCGCTCTCTGAAGAAATGATCGTTGCTCAGGTATTACACACCCAGATCACCACCATCGGCAATTTCAATAAGCAGCAATTTTACTTCTTCTGCTTTTGCATGCTCACCTACTTTTTCAAAACTCATCACCAGGTTACGTAATGCCCTGCGTACGATTTCCAAACTATTGCAGGGCTCATAAAATGAATTCTGAGGAACGAGATGTAGCTCGTTGATGTAGTTTTCAATGTCTTGCTTGGAGAAAATCAACCCTCTGTTGAAAGCATTGATATAAAAGGTATGCTGCTCATCGCGATAGGTCAGAATAAATAAATTGGGAAGGTTAACTCCGTGTACGGGCATCTTTAATTTTTGTGCCACCAGCATGTAGATCACACATAGCGTAATCGGGTTGCCCTTACGGGATTCAAGCACCACATTGATCATGGAGTTGCCAGGAGAATGGAAATTCTTGGTATTGGCTCCGAACTTCAGTTTGTTAAACAAAACACCATTGATCACTTTCACCTGGTCAAACGCATAGAGCTCTGGTTTATATTCCAGCCATGCTTCATAGTAAATCTGCTCCAGGTCCTGGCGTAATTTCTCCAGTTCGATATCCGGATACTGGTACGTGGCCAGTATCCACATACCGGTAAGTAAGTCCTGCTCTTTGCTGTTGTACCAGTCCTTCAGTCGTTCTTTTACCAACTCGTATTGAAGCGTATGAATGATTTCTTCAATCCGTTTTTGTACGGTGGGATTAAAACTGACCTCCCATTCCTGCTCCAGGTACGGGATAATGGTTGTTCCCAATGACAATATTTTCTCCTCGATGTGCGTAGCAATGTGCTGATCTTCGTCATCCAGAAGTGAAACCAGCGCTTTCAGTTCTTTTTCTTCCATCACGTTTGAATTACTCCAACATTAAATTTTTCAACCACACTGTGGTTGGCGGCCGCTATACCTGTCGAAATGACTTTGCGTGTTTCCAGTGGATCAATTACTCCATCAACCCACAGGCGCGAGGCGGCATAATACGGACTGAGCTGTTCATTATAACGATCAGTGATTTCTTTCAACAACTGATCTTCTTCTTCCTTAGCAATGACTTTACCTTGTGCTTTTAGCGATGCCACTTTTATTTGTAACAAGGTTTTGGCAGCAGAACCTCCACTCATTACGGCAATCTGTGCTGTGGGCCAGGCATAGATCAAACGAGGATCATAGGCTTTGCCACACATGGCATAGTTTCCTGCACCATACGAATTACCGATGATAAAAGTGAATTTAGGCACCGTAGAGTTGGCCATGGCATTCACCATCTTCGCTCCGTCCTTGATAATACCTCCGTGTTCGGCTTTGCTTCCTACCATAAAACCACTTACATCCTGTAAAAAGATAAGCGGCACTTTACGCTGGTTACAATTCATGATGAAGCGTGCCGCTTTATCTGCCGCATCAGCATAAATGACTCCTCCCATCTGCATCTCGCCTTTCTTGTTCTTCACCACTTTGCGTTGATTGGCCACAACACCTACTGCCCAGCCATCCACGCGTGCAAAACCACAAATCAACGTCTTGCCATAAAGTGCTTTATATTCATCAAACGCTGAATCATCTACAAACCGTTTGATGATATCGAGCATATCGTAGGGCTTACTCCGATCGGACGGAATCAATCCATAAATCTCTTCGGGCTTTTCTTTTGGCGGAACGGATTTAATTCTGTCAAAGCCGGCTTGCTGATCATGACCTATCTTATCAAACAGATTCCGGATGTAATCCAGGCACGCCTGATCATTGGGAAATTTATTATCGGTAACACCCGATATTTCACAATGCGTGGTTGCACCACCCAGGGTTTCATTATCAATGTCTTCACCAATAGCCGCTTTCACTAAATAGGAGCCTGCTAAGAAAATAGAGCCTGTCTTATCTACAATCATGGCCTCATCGGACATGATGGGCAGATAAGCACCGCCCGCCACACAGCTCCCCATGATCGCTGCAATCTGCACAATACCCATGGATGACATCTTCGCATTGTTGCGAAACTGTCGCCCAAAGTGTTCTTTGTCCGGAAAAATTTCATCCTGCATTGGGAGAAATACACCTGCACTATCCACCAGGTAAATGATGGGAAGCCGGTTCTCCATCGCAATCTCCTGCGCACGCAAGTTCTTCTTGGCGGTGATCGGAAACCATGCCCCTGCCTTTACAGTAGCATCGTTGGCAACAATCACGCACTGCCTTCCTTTTACATAACCAATACCGGTAACCACACCACCAGAAGGGCATCCACCTTGTTCCTTATACATGCCATCTCCGGCAAACAATCCCACTTCAAGAAATTCAGAATGTGCATCGACCAGATAATCGATCCGCTCGCGTGCGGTGAGTTTACCTTTCTGATGTTGCTCATCCATCTTCTTTTCTCCGCCACCCAATGCTATCTTTTTTGATTTCACTTTCAGGTGAGAACAAAGTTGCTTGAGTTGATCTTCGTTTTTATTGAATTCCAAATTCATCCAGAATGGCTTTAATAAGTTGGTTTGACGCTAACACCAGGTTTTTCCTATAAAAAGAGCGCTATCCATCATTCTCCAATTGATGAATTCCATCTCCTCACCTCGTTGCGCTCCTTTGCTTTCGCTTGGGGCACTTGCGTGAAAATTCATTCAATCGATTTGCTAAAGCTATAAAAATAAATGAGCAAATGAGATAACCCATTTGCTCATTTTAATACTGTAAAAAGTGATTAGTTTTTCTTATTTTTTTCTGCTTCCGCTTTTTTGCGTTCTTCTTCATCTCTCTTCAGATCCCGCATCACTTTTTTATGACTCTTGCCCAAGGGCCCGAGAAAATGCTTTGGATAGCGGTTGAGATGATACGAAAGGCTATCCAGTCCGTTAAGCACTTTATTGAGGTTCACATAAAGTGAATCTTCCGTCAGCAACTTGCTTGCCGTGTTGTCACCTTTACTCAGCTTGGCCAGCGTTTCGTTCAGTCGCCCGATCGTTTGTTGTGTTTTCATGAGCGTTTGGTTGAGTTGCAGACGCTTCAATGAATCGGAGAGCACTTTAAAGTTGGCAATAGTGGGTTTCAGTTCGACCAATGTACCATTCAGGTTATCCGCCACCCCCTTGAACGAACCTGACAACTCATCCATTTTTACATTGGCGTTGGATAGTGTTTTGTTGAGGATGCCAGGTGTGGCTTTAAACCCTACCATAACCGTATCCAGTCTTAGCGAAAGCTTAGTGAGGTTCTCTAACAACGTGTTGGTTTTCTTCAAGGTAGCCTGAATACTTGCACCCAATGGCTGCGCGGTTTCTGCTACCACAGCCAGCAGGTCTTTGGGTACTTCCGTTCGGATGGTATCGCCAGGCTGTAGCGGCTTGGTTATCTTGCCGATATCCAGCAATATGGATTTCCCCGCCAGTAGCTCGCTATTCAAAATAGCTTTGGTAGAGTCGCCCATGATCACATCCGATTCTATTTCCAACTCCACCAGTACAAGATTTTGTTTGTCTTGCATGATGCTGATTTTCTTCACACGACCTACAATTACCCCGTTGATCAGTACCGGATTGGATACCGCCAGCTGATCTACGTTACCATAAATGGCAAAATACTTTGATTTGGTAGAGAAAAAATCCGTACCCTTCAGATAATAAAAACCAAAATACAACAGGACCAATGCACCTGCGGCAAACAATCCAACCTTAAATTCTTTACTCTTCACTTCGTTTAGTTTATTGCTTCGACCTGTGTTTTATATTCTTTGAATGCCCGGTAAATACCGGAAGCAATCAAATCCTGTCCTTCCTCACCTTTCAAATAGCCCTCTTCTTTTTCATTGGAAAGAAATCCGGTTTCAATCAGTACACTTGGCATGGCGGTGCGCCAAAGTACCCAAAATCCTGCCTGCTTCACTCCACGGCTATGCCTTCCTGCCCTGCTTTTAAACTGGCTTTCAATTTTTTGAGCGAATATGAGGCTACTTTCTTTGTATGCACTGAGCGTTAACGAAAACAAAATATACGACTCGGGGTCTTTCGGATCAAATCCTTCATAGCGTTCTTTATAGTTTTCATCGTAGGTGATTACGGAATTTTCACGCTTGGCGACATCCATGTTACCTTCATCTTTATGCAACCCCATTACATACGTTTCTGTACCGTAGGCAGCCGGGTTATTATTGGCATTGGCATGAATACATATAAACAAATCAGCTTTGTTTTTGTTGGCAATAGCGGCCCGCTCATCCAAAGGTAGGTAACGGTCATCTTTCCGTGTATAAACCACCTTCACATCAGGGATATTTTTTTCAACCAGCTCACCGAATTTCAGGGCAATTTTCAATGCCACATCTTTTTCCCTGGCCGTTTTGCCGCGTGTGCCAGGATCTTTACCGCCATGGCCGGCATCGATCACAATGGTTTTGAGGCGATATTCATGCTGGGCAACAAGGGCTGACGAACTTAGCAAGGTTATTGCTATTAGCAGGAATTTGAAACTGATATTATTCACAGGGTTACCGATGTCTGAACGTTTTGCAATACCTTTGCGCAAAGTTGTGAATTTTTCACAAATAGCTAAACCCCTGGACATCAATTCGGAAAGTGTGCGAGTAGTAGTTCGAAGTATTTTTTTCATTGTCGGATTCATATGCCTCGCTGTTTATGGTGCTCAAGCTCAGGTAGAAAAGCCGGTAAAACCTCCTGCCGGCCGCCTGCCCGTGAAGGCCGATACGCTGCCTCCTGCCGATTCGCTTAGCAACAAAAACGATACCCTAAATGTACCATCCGATTCGGTAACTACGGATTCTTTAAATCAAAAGAAGAAAGGAGACATCGAAACCACTATCCTGTATTCGGCCAACGATTCGATTAACTCCAACCTGCAGACGAAAATCGTACGGCTCTACGGCAATGCCAAGATCACCTACGGAGCCATCGAGCTGCAAGCGGAAGAAATCGAAATCGATTATGAAAAATCAACCATATCTGCCCATGGCACGCTGGATTCGCTGGGGCAATGGATAGGATTACCCATATTCAAAGACGGTGGGTCTACCTATGAAACGCAGGACATGATCTATAATTTCAAAACCAAGCGCGCAAAGATTACAGGAGTTGTAACTACGCAGGGGGATGGGTTTCTGCATGGTGATGCCGTTTTTAAAAATGATAAGAATGAACTCTTTAGCTTAACCAACGCCTATACTACGTGTAACCTGGCTCACCCTCACTTCCGCATCCTTTCACACAAATCGAAAGCCATACCAGGAGATAAAATTGTCACCGGCCCGTTCTATATGGAGTTCAATGGAGTACCTACTCCGCTCGGGTTTGCCTTTGGTATCTTCCCTTCCAAACAAAAAAGCAACTCTGGCATTTTGTTTCCTAAATATGGCGAAGAAGGGTTGCGCGGGTTTTTCTTAAAAGGGGGTGGCTATTTCTTTGATATCAATGACTATATAAAAGTAGCCGTTACCGGAGATATCTATTCAAAAGGATCATCTGCACTTCAGATCAACACCAACTATCGTGACCGGTATAAATACAACGGAAGTTTCAATTTTACCTTCACTGACAATAAGTTATCACAGGCTATTGAAGAAACCGGTAAGAGCAAAGATTTCAGGCTAACCTGGAGCCATAGCCCTCAATCAAAAGGAACTGGAAGGTTTTCCGCTTCGGTTAACGCAGCTACCTCCAAGTTCAACAACAACAATTTACTGGGCGTAAACAGCATACAGAGTTCACGTATCGATAACACGACACGTAAGCTGAGTTCAAACATTTCGTATTCCAAAACATTTGCCAACACGCCTTTCAGCATGGGTATCAACTTGCGTCACAACCAGGATCTGATTACCAACCAGGTAGATCTGCCCGCACCTGATGTCAGCTTTAACGTGAACAATCTTTATCCATTTAAAAAATCAAAATCACAGGCATTGGCCAACATGTCCATTCGCTATACGATGACAGCGACCAACCAGATCACCAACAACCTTGGAAAAATTGGCGTACTGAAAGATGCCACCAGTGGCGCTATTCTGGATAGTATTGCCCCCTTTACGTTTAAGAACATGCCCTATTTCCTTGAGCATGCGAAAAAAGGATTTCGTCACAACATTCCATTGGCGACTTCGATGAAGGTGTTAAAAAACTTCACCATAAGCCCAAGCATCAGTTATGATGAACTCTGGTACTTTGAAAAAATGAATTGGGGATATAATAAAAACCAGACTGCCGTAGTCGTTACCGATACCGTCAAACAATTCAACAGAGTATCGAATTATACGGGAAGTCTTTCTCTAACCACCCGCCTGTACGGGATGTACGTAAATAAAAATAAAGAAAGCAAACTAAAAGCGATACGCCACGTGGTGAATCCTTCTATTGGCTACTCTTACCAGCCCGACTTTGGTGAAGACAAATACGGTTATTATCAAACGTTCGATCAGGTAAGGGATACTACGGTTAAGCCTAACCGAATCTATACGGTTCAGAAATCCAGGCATGAGGGCTATATCTATGGCTCTTCACGAACAGGAAAAAGCAGTGCCATGAGCTTCAGCATTAACAACAACCTGGAAATGAAAGTACAGGGAAAAGAGGATAGCGTAGCGCGCAAGATCTCGTTGCTGAACACGCTGTCTGTTTCCAGCTCGTACAACTTTGCCGCAGATTCGTTCAAGCTGGCCCCCTTCAACTTATCGGCCAACACCAATGTGCTGAATGACAAACTAAATGTAAACGTATCGGCCACCATTGATCCGTATAAATACCTGTTGTTTGAAAATGCCAACGAAAGCAGCACCATCATCAACCAATTGAAAGTAAGCCGGTATGCCTGGGAAGGTGGAAAATTTACACTCGGCCAGATCAGCAATGCGAATCTTGCATTGGGAACTAACCTGAGTCCGAAAGGACAAAAATCAGATAACACCACACGCGATAAGATTGCCAAGTCAGAAATGTCTCCTACCGACAAAGAATTTATGTTAAAGAACCCCGATGTGTATGTGGACTTTAATGTACCCTGGAATCTTCGCGTGAATTACAATGCCAATTATTCAAAAACAGGGTATCAAAAATCCGTGATCACGCAGGCCCTTCGTTTCAATGGTGATGTATCACTGTCTGAAAAATGGAAGATCGGATTCAACTCTGGTTTTGACCTGGAGGCGAAAGTATTCACCCAAACCAGCATTACAATCAATCGTGAATTACACTGCTGGCAAATGAGCCTGAACTGGGTTCCTTTCGGGAAGTATCAATCCTACACCTTCACTATCGGAATCAAATCCAGTATGCTGCAAAGCTTAAAGCTGGATCGTCAGCGTAACTTCTTTGATAATTAATTCATCACGGCAGGCACAAAACAAAAAATGCGCTGATCACTCAGCGCATTTTCTTTACTGATAATTGCTTTTAATTTTCCTTCGCTGCTTCCGCATGCCCTTCCTGTAGTTTCTCCGGGCGCATCTGCGGGAAGAAAAGTACATCCTGTATCGACTGGGAATTGGTGAGCATCATGGCAAGACGATCGATACCTATACCAATACCTGCCGTTGGCGGCATTCCATATTCCAGGGCACGAAGAAAATCGTGATCGATAAACATGGCTTCATCATCACCCCGCTCCATCAGTTTTACCTGATCTTCAAAGCGTTCGCGCTGATCAATCGGATCATTTAATTCAGAGTAGGCATTGGCCACTTCTTTTCCATTCACCATCAACTCAAAACGCTCCACCAGTCCTTCTTTAGTACGATGTTTCTTCGTCAGCGGACTCATCTCGATCGGGTAATCGATAATGAAAGTAGGTTGTATATAATGGGGTTCACACTTCTCACCGAAGATGGCATCAATCAACTTGCCTTTGCCAAGATTGGGAGCAACATCAATATGCAACTTTTTACACACATCGCGCAGAGCCACTTCATCCATCCCATTGATGTCAAAGCCTGTATGTTCTTTGATCGCATCATAAATACTGACCCGTGCAAATGGCGCCTTGAAGTGAATGGTCTTCTCGCCCATCTGTGCATCCGTAGTTCCGTTCACAGCAATGGCCGTTTTTTCCAACATCTGCTCCGTGGTCTCCATCATCCAGTAATAATCCTTGTAGGCCACATAAAACTCCAGGATGGTAAACTCAGGGTTATGTGTCCGGTCCATACCTTCATTACGAAAATCGCGGCTGAATTCATACACCCAGTCAAAGCCCCCCACAATCAGGCGCTTCAGGTAAAGTTCATTCGCGATACGCAGGTACAGCGGAATATCCAATGCATTGTGATGGGTGATGAACGGGCGTGCCGTAGCACCACCAGGAATACTTTGCAACACAGGAGTCTCTACTTCCAAGGCTCCCTGGCTATTCAGAAATTCACGGATGGAGTTGATCATCCGGGTACGCTTCACAAAAGTGTCACGCACCTGTGTATTAATAATCAGGTCAGCATAGCGCTGGCGGTAGCGAAACTCCGGATCGGTAACGGCATCAAATACATTACCTGCCTCATCACGCTTCACCACAGGCAATGGCTTTAATGATTTATTTAACAGGGTAATGGACTGAGCATGAATTGAAGTTTCGCCTGTTTTGGTGATGAAGGCAAAACCGGTCACTCCGATAATATCACCTAAATCAATCAGGTGTTTGATTACTTTATCAAAAAAGGTCTTGTCTTCTCCGGGTACAATGTCATCCCTGCGCACGTAGAGCTGTATGATACCTTTCGAATCCTGTATTTTTATAAAGAGGACTTTACCCTTATCGTTCAGGCTCATGATACGGCCTGCCATTGAGATACTGGCAAACTGCTCTTTGGTTTCTTCGGTATAGGCTTCCTTAATATCGGTAGAATAATGAGTGACGGCAAAGGAAGGTGCCGGATAAGGATCGATACCCAGTTTTCTGATTTCATCCAGTTTCTGCCTGCGTATGATTTCCTGCTCGCTTAAGTTCATGACTTTTCGTTAATGAGGGGCAAAATTAATAAAAAGAGGCTAAGCGCTAAGCTAAAATTAGCAGCGCCAGTTAATTGTATCTGAAAAAGGAAAGGGAATTACCGGCCTTTTCTGCGGGCGAGTTCCTTGCGGATCATGGTCAGCTCACGACCGCTTTGCCCAGCTACCGAAGTATTCTCTGATGCCCTGCGAATAAGGTAAGGCATTACTGCCTCCACCGGACCATACGGCACATACTTCGCCACATTATATCCCGCTTTGGCAAGATTGAAAGAAATGTTATCGCTCATGCCCAGCAACTGAGCAAACCATACGCGCTCATCATTGTTTTTTATTCCATGCTTTGCCATCAGCACGGTAAGGTATTCATTACTGAATTCGTTGTGTGAGCCACACATCAATGTAATCTGATCAAGATGGGTAACGCAAAACTCCAGCCCTTTATTGAATCCTTCGTCCGTAGCGGCCTTGTTCGGGTGGATAGGGTCAGCATAATTCATCTTCTCCGCACGGGCAGCTTCTTTTTCCATATAAGCACCACGTACCATCTTCACACCCAGTAAGTACTTATTCTTCTTCGCTTCTTCGTATGCGTTTTTCAAATTTCCCAGCATATCAGCACGGTACATCTGAAACGTATTGAACACAATCGCTTTTTGCTGATTGTATTTTTGCATCATCTCGTAAGTCAGTTCATCAATCGTTCCTTGTATCCAGCTGTCTTCGGCATCGATTAAAACCGGAACACCGTATTCAAAAGCCTTGGCGCAGATCCGGTCTACTCTGCTTTTCAACTTGGCAAAATCCTGTTTTTCGGTTTCGGACAAGGTGGCTTTACTTTGCACTTTTTCAAGTAACTCCATCGTAGCCAGCCCGGTTACTTTAAAAACACAAAACGGAACAGAAGGATTGCCTTTCGCTTTCTCGAAGGTGAGTAACGTCTCCCGGGTAGTCTGCTCAAAGCCTTCTTCCGTCTTTGCTCCCTCTACCGAATAATCGAGAATAGTGCCTACATGAAAACGGGATAAGCTAGCGATTGTCTTTTCACTTTGCTGAATGGTTTCACCTCCACAAAAATGACCGAATACCGTACCTCGTATCAGTCCTTTGACAGGTAAGTGTAATGCCAGCCCGATTTTAGCAGCACTGGTTGCCAATCGCGAAATGGTAGGATTACTTACCAGTGTAAAAATAAAATTCGCTTTTTTCAGTTCACTGTCGGATTTGTAAGAAAACGCAACAGAGGTGTCATTAAAATTCAGCTTGGGCTCAGTCTCCATATCTTGATTTGGCACGCAAATATAATGGGGAGTAGCCATTTCTTCGGGTTAATTTCTATGGTAAGCATCTTGAAAATTGGGCTAAATCTTAGCTTAGCGCCAATGCCTTCTTACTTTTGTGTGCCATGAGTCAAGAAACGTATTACATCAGCGAATATCCTAGTGACCTGATAGGATATATTAACCATAAAGATTATTCACAGATAGCCGTTCTTACTGACCGCAATACACTGGCGGCCTGCTATCCGCTCATAAAAGAAAAACTACCCATACACACTACCATTACCATCCCGCCCGGTGAGGAAGTAAAGAACCTGGAGACTTGCGTAAAAATCTGGCAAAAACTAACCGATCTTAATTTCGATCGTCATGGCCTTATCCTTGTTTTAGGTGGGGGTGTATTGGGTGACATGGGAGGATTCTGTGCCGCTACGTACAAGCGCGGAATTGATTTTGTGCTGATACCCACTACGTTGTTGGCACAAGTGGACGCCAGCATTGGTGGCAAGCTGGGTATTGATTTCAATCACTATAAAAATCACATCGGGGTATTTCAGCTTCCGCTCACTACGCTGATCAGTGCCGCATTTCTTAAGACATTGCCCGAAAGGGAACTGCGCTCCGGCTTTGCTGAAGTAATCAAACATTGTCTTATCTCGGATGCTGCCATGTGGGAAACCATTCGGGCAAAAGACCTGCATGCACAGGATTGGAATACGCTCATCGCCCATTCCGTGAAATTTAAAACGCATGTGATTACCGCAGACCCGCGTGAGAAGGGACTTCGAAAGATTTTAAACTTTGGCCACACCATTGGCCATGCGGTGGAAAGTTATTTTCTGAATTCCGGCAATCGCCTGTTTCATGGCGAAGCCATTGCCATCGGTATGATTGCCGAATCACATATTGCTTTTAGAAAATCGCTGATCAGTGAATCCGAACTGGAATCGGTTTCTGCTTACCTGGTCCGTATTTTCGGAAAGCAAGCCGATATGCCTGATTATAAAATCATTTTGGAAAACATGTACCAGGACAAGAAAAACAAAGGCAGCAAAATACTCATGGCGCTGACCCAGGGAGTAGGTCATGCCGTGTGGGATGTGGAGGCTAACGAAGAGGAGATAAGAGAGTCATTGATTTATTACGCCACGCGCTAAACATAGTGCGCATCCGAATCATCAAACACCTTTGCTTCTTTCTTTACTACATCTTTAAGACTTTGTGTACGTTTCACAACAAACTCTTTGGTCTTTTGCTTACGATTACCGGTAAGCAACCATGCCGCCAGTATTGCACCACCTGCAACACCCAAGCCGATAACTAATTTTCTGGTTGTACTCATAACAAATGAATAACTGAATTATGATTTAATTTGTTTCAACGGGAAGTAAAAACTCCAATTAAAATTCTACTTTTCGAATTCTCACCTATTAATGCGTAAAAAACTTTGAGGTCACCCATTATTATCAAAAAAAAATCAGAAGTAACAGGAAACGTATCCCACCTTCCTTCTTCCAAGAGTTTAAGTAACCGTGCTCTTATACTTAATGCGTTAAGTAACAACCAATCAGTTGTTAGCAACTTATCATCTGCCCGTGATACCCGGCTCATGCAAAGCCTGGTGGATAGCCCGGATCACGTCATTAACGTGATGGATGCGGGCACTACGATGCGTTTTCTTACGGCCTACTTTGCCGTAACCGGTAAACCCAAAATCCTTACCGGAACAGATCGTATGAAACAGCGCCCGATAGGCCTCCTCGTGGATTCACTCCGTACGCTCGGGGCGGATATACGATACCTCGAAGCAGAGGGATTTCCCTCCATCGAAATTCTTTCTTTTAACGGACAAAAAACAAACGAAGTAGCTATCCCCGGAAATATCAGCAGTCAATACATCTCTGCGCTGATGATGGTTGCTCCTGTACTGCCTCAGGGACTTCACCTTCACCTGCAAGGCAAGATCGGAAGCCGCCCGTATATCGAAATGACGGCTGCGTTAATGCGTCAGTTCGGAGCATCCGTTACCTGGAAGGACCAAACCATTCAGGTTGCGCCTTCTTCGTTTCAAAAGACAACCTATCGCGTAGAGCCCGATTGGTCTGCAGCAAGTTATTGGTTTGGGTTCACCGCTCTCGCGCCCAAAGCACAGATCACCTTACCCGAAGTGGCCGAGTTTGCCTTACAGGGAGACAAAGCAATTATCGAGATTATGGATCAGCTGGGCGTGCAATCCGAATTTAAAAACGGTGACCTTAACCTGAGCAAGAAACAACATCAGCCCCACCTGGAGTGGAACTTCACCGACTGCCCTGACCTGGCACAAACGGTATTACCGGTATGTGTTGCAAAAGGTATTACCGGCACATTTACCGGGCTGGAAAGTCTTCGAATAAAAGAAACAGATCGTATAGCGGCGTTGCAAAATGAGCTTGGCAAACTAGGCGGAAGGCTGGAAGAGAATGGAAGCACATGGCGCTTATTCCCCGGAGATGTGAAATCGGTTTCATCGGTAGTGATTGATACCTATCATGATCACCGCATGGCCATGGGCCTGGCTCCACTGGCTACATTAATGGATGTTCAGATCAATGATCCGGAAGTGATCAATAAATCATATCCCGATTTCTGGAACGACATGATAGACATCGGGTTCACCATTCAGGAGAGCTGATGGCGTAGCGAATTGAAATAGCCCGGTGCTTTAATCAGCCTGCTGCCATACCAGGAGAACATTTCGCCATCAACAAGACAAATTTTTGCCTGCGGAACGCATTGCTGCAATTCAGCCATGTGCTTTTCCCTGAAGGGATAGGGTTCCGATGAAAGTAAAATCAATTGTGGGGATAGTAATTGAATGATCTTGTCCGTTAACTCCGGATAACGTGCTTCTTTCAATGCGTTTACTAATCCGATCTCTTCCAGCATTGCATGAATGAATGTGTTCTGCCCGGCAGCCATCCATGGTTTTTTCCAGATCAGGTAAAGTGTCTTTAAGGGAGGTAATAAAGACAGATGATTAAACTCATCAGCAATAGATTGGAGGATGGCATTACCTGCCTCAACGGTAGCGGTGATTTTACTTATTCCGGTAATCATTCCGATCGCATCTTTACGGGTGCCAATGTCACTCATCCACACCGGATATTGCTTTTGAAGCGCAAGGATTCCTTCTTCGTAATTCTCTTCCTTGTTACCAATGATTAAATCAGGCTGCAGCCGATGAATCACATCGAATCGGAAATTCTTGGTGCCACCGACTATGGCTTTCGATCGGGCCTGTTCAGGATGAACGCAGAATTGGGTAACACCTGAAATACGATCGGCAAGCCCCAGATCAAATAGCAATTCGGTTTGTGAAGGTACGAGCGAAATGATTCGCTGTGCCGAGGTAACCGTTACCTCAAAACCCATTTGATCGCGCACCGTCATGATGCGCTAAAGTTAGAAATTGAACACGGAATAGTTAGTGCGCAACAGAAGGTTCGGTTACAAAATTGGGAAGGGTAATCGTAAAGACGGTTCCTTTACCCAGCACTGACTGCACTTCTATTTTACCCTGCAGTCGCTCCACGGTATCCTTCACAATGTACAAACCGAGGCCTGTACCTTGTGTTTCGTTGTTCGCCCGGTAGAACATATCAAAGATTTTATCCAGGTAACGGCCATCGATACCCACCCCATTATCCGTGATTTTCACAACACACTGATCTGCTTCCACCTCCGCATCAAGGCGAATGAACCGATGGTGTTTACGCTGATCACTGTACTTAATCGAGTTGGATAAAATATTCGTGACAATCGTCTTTAAACGAATGGGATCTGAATACAGGTCGGTTTTGCTGTTGAGTATAAAATCAATTTGAATGCCTTCGGCTCCGGGCAGGTTGCGCAGGTAATCCAGTTCTTTGCGAAACAACGTCTCCAGGTTAATGACCTCACGGCTTACAGCAAGCTTATCATTTTTATAGAAGCTGTTTACCTCCTCTATAAAGGAATCCAGTTTTTGCAGGCTGGTTTTTATAAGACCGATGTACTTATCCCTTTCCTTACCTTCCGCATTTTCAGCAAGATTCACCAAGCCTAATGCAGAGTGCAGTGGCGCACGCAAATCATGGGTGGTTTTGAAGATAAAATGATCGAGGTGATGGTTGGCATTTTCCAGCTCCAGCTGAGTGAGCCGCTGATCGGTAATGTCGTGAAGGAAAATGACAAGCCCTTTTATGGATTCGTTCGCTACATGGTTCGTAACGCTGACATCAAAGTAAAGCTTTCGCCCATCGGCCGCCTTGAGGCTGATCTCGTCTGATTTATTGCCGTTGGCTTCACTCAGGCACTTTATCCAGTCAGCGCGTTTTTCACTGCTTACAAAATCGAATGCATTTTTTCCCAATAGGGAAAAGGGCTGAATACCAAATATGGACTCAACAGTATCCGAAATGTAACGGATGGAATAATTCTCATCCGTTACTAATACAATGTTTTTAGGATTCTCAAATAATTCTTTGAGAAGACTCTCTGTCTTTACCATTTTCTACACTTTTCAAACTACACAATCAACTACAACAACAGATAGAAAAGAGCTATAAATACAAAGGGTTAGATCAGGGCAGTAAGCAAAAATTAAAATTTCAACAATCAGATAACAATGGCCATACTGCTCAGCGCACTGGACACCTTGAGGCTTGAGCCGGAAACTGCGGCCTGATTCAATTCAAACTTCAGTTTCCCATCAATGACTTTAAAGTTAATACAGCTGCCCTTCTGGCCCAGATTAAAACTATCCGTTATGGTCAGAACAGGTTTTCCGGTAGAAGCGTTCTTTATATTCTCAAACTCTTTGCTCTTGCTTTTGCCTAAGTAAACCACAGAACAGGAAGATGCCTCATCGGAACTGGACAGCTTTTTTACCACGTATTTTTTGGCCCCTTTTGGCTTTCCGTCATACCATGCTTTAAGGGTATTGTACACATCATCTTCACCCATTACACCCACCACAAAGTCACCGCCATCGGCTTCATTGGGCCATTGAATGTATTTGATAAAGTTGAACATCATTTGTGCATGAATTTCATGCAGGGGCTTGTCCTGGGCGGTCGCGAAGACAGCTGACAGGGCAAACACGAAGATTAAGGCTTTTTTCATAATTTAGGTAAGGGTAAGTTTGAAGCGAATATAAGCTACTTTTGTTTTATGGCGAAAGCCTTCCCAACAAGTCGGGAAGGCTTTAACACAAAACACACCCCATTAAATCAAGATCGCCATCGAAGACAATGCTCCGGAAACCTTCAGATTTGATGCTTCTATTGCTTGCTGGTTCAGTTCGAAACGCAGCTTGTCGTTCACCGTTTTAAAGTTGATACAGCTTCCTTTTTCGCCCAGACCACCCTTGTCAGTCACTACCAAAGTACCTTTACCATTCACCTTATTCTTTACATTCTCAAATTCACCGCTCTTGCTCTTGTCGATAAACACCAGATGGCACTCTCCTATTTCAGCAGCCGAATTGAATTTTTTAACCACATAGGTCTTGGTTCCTTTTGCCTTGCCACCATACCAGGTAGTCAGTGTATTGTAGATATCGTTGTTCCCTACCACACCAATTACAAATTCCCCTGATTTATCGTGGTCAGGCCACTGTACATACTTAATGAAGTTAAATACCATCATTGAATACACTTCATGCATGGGACGCTCGTCTTGTGCAAATGTTGCTCCACTCACCATCATCAGTACCGCGGCAACTAAAACTTTCATCTTTTTCATAATCAATTCTTTTTGTTGGGTTTTGCTGATACAAAAATAGGCCTACCCATCAACCTGGGTAGGCCTACATTGCCTTGTAACTTTCTGATGTAAGATTTTCCGGACTTTCTACTTAATGTAGCGGAAATCGTGCCCCGGCTTTACCTGAAGCAACACTTCATAGATCAGATTTATAACGTTTTCTACGTCTTCTTTATGTACGGTTTCCACCGTAGTGTGCATATACTTCAGGGGTAATGAAATGAGAGCAGACGCAACTCCTTCGGCCGAATAGGCAAAAGAATCGGTGTCAGTGCCTGTAGATCGGGAAACGGCCTGGCGCTGGAAAGGAATTTTCTTCTTCTGAGCCACATCAATGATCATTTTCAGCACATTATTCTGAACAGCCGGGCCGTAGCAAAGTGTGGGGCCAAGTCCGCATTTCAGATTACCGCTCTCCTTTTTATTATACATGGGGGATTGCGTATCGTGGGTTACATCCGTCACAATCGCCAGATCCGGCTTCAGCCTGCGCGAAATCATTTCCGCTCCGCGTAAACCAATTTCCTCTTGCACCGCATTCACAATGTACAAGCAAAAGGGCAGTTTCTTTTTGTTTTCGGAAAGCCGGCGTGCCACCTCTGCAATCATATAGCCTCCCATACGATTGTCTAATGCCCGGCCAGTCAGGTAGTTTTTATTCAGTTCGATCAGTTCGTCTTCAAAAGTGGCCACACAGCCTACATGCACGCCCATCGCTTCCACTTCTTTTTTCGATTCGGCACCAATATCAATGAAGATATTCTTCAGATTAGGAGTTTCTTCCTTACCCGCATCGCGCACATGTATCGCTGGCCATCCGAAAACACCCTTTACCACGCCCTTATCCGTCTGGATATTCACCCGCATGGAAGGGGCAATCTGATGATCGGAACCTCCGTTTCTTTTCACATAGATGTAGCCGTCTTCGGTGATATAATTAACGAACCATGAAATCTCATCGGCATGTGCCTCAATCACCACCTTATAGGGAGCCTTGGGATTAATCACTCCTACCACCGTGCCGTACACGTCAACAATATGTTCGTTGACATACGGTTTAAGATAATCGAGCCATATTTGCTGACCGGTGTGCTCAAAGCCTGTAGGCGAAGAATTATTTAAGTAATCGAATAAGAATTTTTTACTCTTTTTATCCATGGTGCTCAATAGTTTATTTTCAAATTTATAGAAATAATGTTCAAGTTGGGTAACGAATGTCTCAGGTACGACAATTGGGTTTTTAAACCACCGGTAAAGTATTAAAACTAAATCCCTCAAAGTGGTGTTTAACGTATATGCAGAAAAAGAAATAACATGAAAAATTACATCTATAAAATAGCCCTTGTTTTTACGGTCATCGCACTCAGCGCCTGCAGCGGAAACGGGCAAAACAAATCACCAGAAAAGAAACAAGCCATGGATAGCAAACAAGAGATCAATCGCAGCGAAGAAGAATGGAAAAAGATCCTTACACCGGAGCAGTATTTTGTGCTTAGGGAGAAGGGAACGGATCGGCCTTTTACCGGTAAGTATTACCTGAACAAAGAAAAAGGAATGTACAACTGTGCTGCTTGTGGCAATGAGTTGTTCACTTCCGAGATGAAGTTTGATTCCGACTGCGGATGGCCAAGTTTTGACAAGGAAATAGCCGGTGGTAAAATCAAGAAAATAAAAGATACCTCGCACGGTATGGTACGCACCGAGATTGTATGTGCAAAATGCGGTTCCCACTTAGGTCACTTATTTGACGATGGCCCAACGCTGACCGGAATGAGGTACTGTGTCAATTCCACCTCCGTCGACTTCAAAAAGAAAGATTAGTAAGCTTAACAATGAGTTGATTTGAAAATCTGAGAAAATTTGAATTTTCAAATCAACTCATCCCTTCACCTTCGAAATTTCACTCCGTTTCAAATTTTCAATTTACAACGGGATGTTCCCGTGTTTTTTCTTTGGAAGCTTCGCTACTTTGTTTTCCAGCATCTTAAACGCTTTGATTAGTTTTTCCCTGGTCTGATCAGGATAGATCACTTCATCAATATAACCCCGGTGTGCTGCCCGATAGGGGTTAGCAAATTTTTCCGTGTACTCCTCTACTTTCTCATCCAGCTTTGCTGCAGGATGTGCTGCTTCTGAAATTTCCTTCTTGAAAATAATCTCGGCTGCTCCTTTCGCACCCATTACCGCTATCTCTGCTGTGGGCCAGGCATAGTTCAAATCTGCGCCTATGTGCTTGGAGTTCATCACGTCATAAGCACCCCCGTACGCCTTGCGCGTAATGACCGTAACCCGCGGAACAGTAGCTTCAGAGAAAGCATACAGCAACTTCGCTCCATTGGTAATAATGGCATTCCATTCCTGATCGGTACCAGGTAGAAAGCCCGGCACATCTTCAAACACCAGCAATGGAATATTAAAACAATCGCAGAAACGAACGAAGCGGGCTGCCTTCACGCTAGAATCAATGTCAAGCACACCGGCCAGGGCAGCGGGCTGATTACCAACGATACCAATGCTTCTTCCTGCCAGCCGGGCAAACCCCACTACAATGTTCTCTGCAAAATTTTTATGCACTTCGAAGAAAGAACCGTCATCCACTACCCCGGTGATTACCTCACGCATGTCATACGGTTGATTGGGATTAACGGGTATGATTTCGTTGAGCTGCGGACGACTTTCATTACCTATTGTGTAGGGCAGAAGAGGAACATCGTCTTCACAGTTCTGTGGGATGTAGCTAAAAAGTTGTTTGATCTGACTGATACACTCCGCTTCATTCGCGCAGGCGAAATGCGTTACTCCGCTTTTGGTGCTATGCGCAGACGCTCCACCTAACTCTTCGGCTGTTACATTTTCATGTGTTACTGTCTTTACTACGTTTGGTCCAGTCACGAACATAAACGAAGTATGCTCTACCATGAAAATAAAATCAGTCATAGCAGGGGAATACACCGCACCGCCCGCACACGGCCCCATAATCGCAGAGATCTGAGGCACCACACCTGATGCCATTACATTGCGATAAAAGATATCCGCATAACCACCTAAGGAAACCACACCTTCCTGAATACGCGCACCACCCGAGTCGTTCAACCCAATCAAGGGCGCACCGTTCTTCATGGATAGCTCCATCACTTTCACAATCTTTTCCGCGTGGGTTTCTGAAAGCGAACCACCAAAAACAGTGAAGTCCTGGGAGAATACATAAACCAATCTCCCCTGTATGGTTCCGTAGCCCGTTACTACTCCATCACCCAGGTAATATTCCTTATCCAAACCAAAATCCTTGCTGCGGTGCATGACAAATTTGCCCAACTCTTCAAATGAACCTTCGTCCAGCAAAAGATGAACACGTTCATAGGCCGTCAGCTTACCCTTGGAATGCTGTTGTTCAATCCGCTTTGCTCCTCCTCCCAGTGCTGCTTCCTGATTTTTGCGTTCCAGTTCATCAAACTTTTTTTGAAGTACTTCAGATTTCAATTTTCTCTTGGCCATAGTGATAAGGATCTGGTTCAAATATAACGAAGGTTTTTAAAGACTTTCCATCTAAAATTAATTCCATTCCGTTAGTTAAAATAAGAAACAACGGATTCACTCTATCCTTGTTATCTTTCTGCTATGAAGAACCGGGTTGCTATTATTGACATGGGTACAAACACATTTCATCTTTTGATTGCCGATGTAAACGAGGGCAGCCATGCCATGGTACATCAGGAGCATGTTGGAGTAAAAATCGGTA
Organism: Flammeovirgaceae bacterium; assembly: GCA_023251155.1. GTDB lineage: Bacteria > Bacteroidota > Bacteroidia > Cytophagales > Cyclobacteriaceae > ELB16-189. The sequence continues at coordinate 24,096 of JAHEZH010000084.1, forward strand.
TGGGAGGAATCAACGATGGATTCATCACGGAAGCAGGAGAAGGCAGAGCACTGGAGACCTTGAAAAAGTTCAAAGTGACAATGAATGAATTTCACGTGACGCGCGAACTGGCATTTGGCACCAGCGCATTGCGCAACGCGAAAAATGGAGAAGCCGTCATTCACAAGATAAAAGAAACGACTGGTATTGAAGCTCGCATTATCTCAGGCGAAGAAGAAGCACATTTGATTTATCTTGGTGTTCGCTCTGCCCTGGAATTAGGATTGGATAAATCACCGATCATTGATATTGGCGGAGGCAGCGTAGAGTTTATCATTGCCAATCAACAGGAAGTGTTCTGGAAGCAAAGTCTTGATGTCGGTGGCCAGCGCTTACTGGAAACATTTCACCTGCACGATCCTATTCTTCCCTCAGAAATTGAAGCGATGAATGCGTTCTTTATTGAGGCACTGCACCCCGTACTTGATCAGCTTCGCCAACACCATCCACTGACTTTGGTGGGATCTTCAGGTTCATTCGATACGCTGAGC
>JAHEZH010000085.1 GCA_023251155.1 Flammeovirgaceae bacterium
TTTTCCGGTTTTGTAATGAGAAGTCAAAATATCCTGCAGGCGATTTCCTTTCTTGAACGCTTCGCGCAGATAAACGGGCGGCTCGGTTTCTCCTGCCTTTAAAACGTACGCATGCTGTTGTGTATCGGTATTCAGCCGTAAATACGTGATCCCAAAATCCACATGCAGCAGGTCACCCGGCTGAATCACCAACGGCTGCGGGCGCTTGGACGTAATGGCATCCGATTCATTGCGTTGTACCGAAACGGAAGGATGAAACCAGGTATCCAGTTTTAGTTCTTTGATTTTCTCACGATACCACCACACCACATCTTCGGTCGTGGTTACTCCGGGTTGAATTACTTTATCGGAAAATCCTTCCTGTATGATATCATGTGCTATACGACAGATTTGCGGATAGATCGCCATCTCCTTTTCAGTACGTGTCTCCAGCCAGGCGACCGATAGCTTCTCTGCGGAGGTCACTTTGGGTTGCAGGTTCTTCGGAAGTACCTTCAACAGGTTATCATAGTCATTGGAAGTAAGCCCATCCGCGTGGCCCCAGGACGGAGCTTTGTTCACTCCTATTTTTTTTGGATTACGCTCTGTAATTAATTTACCCAATTGCGCCCATTGATCAGGTGTGGCATCCGGATCCCATGCCCGTTCAAAAACCTTACCGACATCATAGCGAGCCACAGCGAAATATTCCATCTCTGTTCCTTTATCAAAGGCAACCAGCATAGTGGTTCTTCGTGCCGCCATCCAGGTAGCCGGCAGCATGGTTTTAATGACCGGATCTTCATTGTACTCGCGGGAAACAATCACCCACATGTCCACCCCCTCCCTGCGCATCAATGCAGGCAAAACGGTGCGAAGGCGATCTTCCAGCAATTCATCAATCACACGCGCCTGGTCGCGCTGCGTGAGAATCGCCGGATACTGTGCCTGTGTAAAGTTGACAATCAACAAAAAGAAAAACAGGGATACATATTTCATAGAGGAGAATAATAACGGGTTGAATATAACCGATGCTTCAGGTGAACATCATCCTTTTTTATGTGAAAGGTTATGGCGGTCCAGCGGTAACGATTACAGACGGATGATACAGCGCTCGTCCTTTAACATATCCGATGCCTTCTCCACTGCAATCTGCGAACGTGCATCGTCCATCTCTTCTTTTACTTTCGCCCGAATTGCTTTCATGTGCATGGCTTCAATAAAACGCTTCACTTCCTCTTTGTTTTCAAGAATGAGACGGGGAACGGTGCAGGGTTTATCGTCATCTCCTTTGGCTACCATGGTAAAGTAGGAGGAGTTCGTATGGTTTACATGACCGGTCTTCACATTCAATGCTTCCACCCGGATCCCCACAATTAATGACGAACGTCCAACATAATTCACCGAGGCATGAAGCGAAACCAGTTCACCTACTTCTACCGGCTGAAGAAACTCTACCCGCTCTACACTTACCGTAACACAATAAGCACCCGCGTGTTTGCTGGAACAGGCATACGCTACCTTATCCATCAATGAAAGCAAAATACCTCCGTGAATCTTTCCACCAAAATTGGCATAGGAGGGGATCATCAATTCGGTGATGGTAGTCTTGGATTGACTGACGGGCTTAGCGGCTTCTTGCATAGGTACAGGTATAAAACAGATCTTCTGTTCTTTCATATCGGACAGAAAATCATCCGACAAACTTACGATTTAAAAATATTTTTAGTGGCCAGCAATTGCTTGTACTCCGGCAATATCTTCTCATACAGTGCCTCATCCACTTTCTTCAGTGAATTAAGAAGAGAACCAATACCTGAGTCTTTGGGTGTAACCCGTTGTTCTTTTATGTCCAGCATCTTCTGGCGGATCACCGCTTCCAGTTTGCGTAGTTCTCGTTCAGTCATTTCTTTATATCTAAATTATCTTTTTTAACTTAATCTATACCCAAATCGTTGGTAATACTGTGCGATAAATTGATCTCATCTATATCCATGCCTACACGGTCGCTTATAATCCCCATAATAATTCTCTCAACATCATATTTGCTACAGAGATTTTTGGGGTCAATGAATTTTTCATAATTAAGAGCAAATATCCAGTCGATGAGATCCTCGACCGTTCCTTCGGATAAGGGCTTCTTTCGCTCTCCTATTTTTATTCCAAAAAATCTTAAATCTTTTTCCTGAGCCGGATCTATATCTAAAGGTGAGAGCGAAGGAAGCTTAACGTCCATCGATTTTCCCAGCTCTTCCCAAGTCACATTCAGTTGATCGTCTGGAATTAGTTCTTTCAATTTAGTGTCACGCAAACAATCTTCTCTTACTATGTTCAGATGATCAACAAAAAACGCACGAACCCGATAAAACAAAATTTGTGATTTACACTTCTGGCCCGGGTTTAGAATAATTTTACTAAAGATGCAATCAACAAAATGCTGTACAGTATGAATTTTCTCTACTTCAGGATCTGGGATTCTAAGATCAAAATGATTCTCAATATCCATTACCAATTCAACCGTATCAAGACTCATGATGGCCTATTACAACTAAAAATCATTAAAATTCTTTCCTCATTGCACTCACCTTCAACAACCCCATCACACTCAAGCTATCGGTAATTTTCCCATCCAATACCATCTGCAATGCATCTTTAAACGGAAGCTTCCATACCTTCAAATCTGCTTCGCTGTCTTCCAGTTCGCTTTCGCCTTGTGTTAAATCTTCGGCAAGGAAAATAAAGCCTTCTTCATCACTTACCGAATTGGAAAGATGGGTACGCTGGATGAGGGTCCATTTGGCAGCGGTGATACCGGCTTCTTCTCGCAACTCACGCTGTGCCGATGCAAGTACTTCCGTTTCATGGGGGCCACCCCCCTCGGGTATCTCCCAGCTCCATTCATTGAGCGGGTAGCGCCACTGCCCCACCAGCCACGTATTATCTTTATCATCCAGTGCGACTATACCAATGGCTTTGTTTTTGAAATGTACTTTGCCGTAGATCCCCGGCTTGCCACCGGGATTAATCACCTGGTATTCGGTTACATTGATCCACGGATTATCATATACCTCGCGGCCGGATAACGTAGTCCATTGGTTGGTGGGTTCGTTCATAAGTGATTTTGCTCAGCAAGCTTCAAAACTATCGAATTCCGGCCAAGGCGTAAAAAAGTAATCAACTGGTTTTATCCTCTTCAGAAAAACTTTATACCTTTTCATATTCAAACCTCACCACACACGCACTATGGGCATCTGGGACAAACTCAAAAATGAACTCATTGACATCATTGAATGGACAGACGACAGTACCAACACCATGGTATGGCGCTTTCCACGCTATCAGAACGAAATCAAAAACGGAGCACAACTTACTGTACGCGAAAGCCAGGTAGCCGTATTTGTTAACGAAGGTCAGATTGCCGATGTCTACCAACCGGGACGCTATGAACTGAATACACAAAACATGCCCATCCTCACTACGCTGCGTGGATGGAAGTTTGGATTCAACAGTCCGTTTAAAGTAGAAGTCTATTTTGTCAATACTAAAAACTTTACCGACAACAAGTGGGGCACCAAGAACCCGATCATGCTGCGCGATGCAGAGTTTGGCCCGATACGGTTACGTGCCTTTGGTTCCTTTGCCATTAAAGTAACGGATGCAGGTAAATTCATTAAAGAAATTGCCGGTACACAGGCTCACTTCACCACCGATGAAGTGGTGGAACAACTGCGCAACCTGGTTGTCACCCGTTTTACGGATGCGATTGGTGAAAGTAAAATTCCGGTGCTTGATCTGGCCGCTAATTATGATGAGCTATCCAAATTCATCAGCGGAAAAATCAATCCGGAGTTTGGGGAATATGGACTCGAAGTAACCAAGTTCCTGGTAGAAAACATCTCCTTGCCACCGGAAGTAGAGCAGGCACTCGACAAGCGCAGCAGTATGGGTATATTGGGCAACCTCAATCAGTATGCTCAATTCCAGGCCGCTAACGCGATGGAAGCCGCAGCGAAAAATCAGGGTGGTGCGGGCGAAGGACTGGGCATGGGCATGGGCTTCGCGATGGCCAACCAGATGGGCAACATGTTCAACCAGCAACAGAATAATAATAATAATAACCAGCAGTCTGGCCCTCCTCCTGTTCCGGGTGCCAACCTACAGTTCCATATTGCGGTGAACGGACAACAACAAGGACCATTCGGAATAACTATGCTGCAGCAAATGATTTCACAAGGATCATTTACACGCGATACGCTGGTATGGAAACAAGGCATGGCCGCATGGACAAAAGCAAGTGAGGTGATTGAACTCAGCGCATTGTTTGGTGCAATACCTCCGCCACTTCCTCCACAGTAAGTTCATTGGCCGCAGGCTATTGGCTACCGGCTTTGGGCTTGTAGCCAATAGCCCACAGCCTGAAGTCATTCTAATTCTTCACCTTTCAAAAATCGTAATTCCCCATGAGTGATTTTATCGAGGCTACTAAATCAGTAAGCAACGAACTGGCCTGTTCCGGATGTGGTGCCATCCTGAAATTCAAACCGGGTACATTAAACCTGGTATGTGAATACTGCGGGGCAGAAAACGAAATCGCCAAACCTGTACTGGAAGGCAAGATCGAAGAGATCAGTCTCGATGATTTCCTGGCTAAGAACCACGAACAGGAAGAAAAGATAGAAGTAGCCACAGTGAATTGTCAGAGCTGTGGAGCGACCTCTACATTCGATCCGAATATCAGCTCGGATAAGTGTCCCTTCTGTGCATCCAACTTAGTGGTAAAAAGCGGGAGCACCTCGTCCATGCATAAGCCACAGTATGTATTGCCGTTTGCAATCGACATCAAAAAAGCGGGTGATCGCTTTAAGAACTGGCTGAACAGCCTGTGGTTTGCACCCAATGATTTAAAACACTACGCCAACAGTGCCGATAAACTCAACGGCATGTACCTGCCCTTCTGGACATTTGACTGCAAGACCGATTCCAGTTACACCGGCCAGCGTGGCGAAGATTATTACGTGACGGAATCTTACACAGCCGTGGAAAACGGTAAGAACGTAACCCGCACCCGCCAGGTACGGCACACGAGATGGTATGCCGCTTCCGGTAATGTGAACAATGAGTTTGATGATTTATTGATCGAAGCGACCAAGTCACTGAACAAACAAAAGCTGCGTGCATTAGAACCGTGGGATGTAAAAAACCTCCTCGCTTACAATGATAAATTCCTGAGCGGATTCAGAACAGAGACGTATGCGATAGGTCTCAAAGAAGCTTATGCCGAAGCGAAAGGAAGAATGGAACCCGAGATTGAATCCACCATCCGAAGAGACATTGGTGGCGATCGCCAGATGATTCATTATGTAAACACCTCCTATCACAACCCTACCTTCAAACATATCCTTTTACCCGTATGGATCAGCGCCTATCGCTATAACAATAAGGTATATCAATTCCTCATCAACGCCCGCACAGGTGAAGTTCAGGGCGAGCGGCCTTACAGTGCAATCAAAATTGCATTGGCAGTAATTACCGGAGTGGTGATTGCCGTGGTGATTTATTCGCTGGCTTCAAATTAATCCACACACGTCGGGTTTATTAATCCTTTCCAGACGAATGAAGACAACTTCATTGGTGAGGAATTACCACGCTAAGGCAAAAGAGGACTCCACGTTGGCCAACCGAAAATCATTTATCCGGATGTACTCCAGCTTGACCTATTTTAACAATCGCTCCATGTCTGTAATCATCTGCTCAATTTCCAGCGGCAGTGTGCCATTGTAGATTCCCCTTATCCGTTTTGATTGATCAATCAACAAAACATGTTCGGTGTGTAAAAATTCCGTGCTATCTTTTGTAAAACCCAAGTCCTCTTCAGCAAAGTACGATTGACGGGCGAGTGTATATATTTCTGATTTTTTCCCGGTCAATAAATGCCAGTTGGGTGAGGTAATTTCATTCTCGCCCGCATATTCTTTTAAATGACGCACATCGTCCATCCAGGGAGTTACACTATACGACAGGATAACCACATCCGGGCGATTACCGAACTTTTCCTGAACCCGCTTCATCTGTCGTGTCATAACAGGGCAAATGCTTCCGCAACTAGTGAAAATAAAATTGGCTACATGTATTTTCCCTTCAATGTCTTTTTCGGTTATCGGGCTCCCGTGTTGATCGGTTAATGAAAACGCAGCGATGGTATGACCGATTTTTTTCTCCGCTTCCTCGGGAGAAGCCATAAACTGTGGGGTAAAATCAGGAGCATTATAGTAAGGCAATTCCATTTCTTTTTCCCGAGAACAAGAAACGAATGAAAGATAAGAAAGCAGGAGACTACTTACGAAAAACACTGTCCGATACATTGATACAATTTTTTGTGCCCAACAACCCATATCGCCTTCCATCTTTAATGATGTAGTTGGCTTTTACTTTGCCATTGTCATACCACCATTGCTGATGACCTTCTTCGTGGCCCTTTTGGTAATTGAATACTTTAACGAGCTTGCCATCCTCATTCCATTCCCTGCAAGTTCCTTCGTATTCATCTGCTCTAAAAAAGTAACTCAGTTGTTTATTCCCGTTTTCCCACCATGCCCTGTATTCACCCGTCTTTTGGCCATGTTCGAAAAAACGGCTCTCTTTTAGATTTCCCGACAGATAAAATTTCTTCCACTCTCCATGTTCCTTACCATCCAGGTAGCTGATCAATGCTGCCGTATCTTTAGAAGCATCAAAAAGATAAAACAACCTTCCGCTGAAAGGTTTTTTGTTGATGATGAACAACCCTTTCTCCATGGAAATCTGCTGCTCGTCTGCATTCAGTAAAACATCTTTTTTCTGTAAACCATCGGAATAAGCGACCGGGTTTTCAGCGGAGTGTCCGGTGCATCCCAACAATCCCCAACTCGCTATCCAAATAATACTATTGCGAAACAGTACCCGGTGTACCATAGTAACCACTTCCATTGATATAAGGGTCTTTGTTCGTTACATGATAATGGTAGACGCCATCAGGGTAATCGGCCGTAGCAGACGTGTGCCCGTGATAAGCGTCCAGCGAACTTTCTGCGATGTCAACACCATTCTCCTGAGGGCCATACACCGGAAATCCATCTAATAAAAATCCCAACAAAGCCGACTTCGATGCTTTCACTTGCGTGAGATAGAGTGGCTCCACATGGTAATGATAGGCACCTGTTTGCTGTGGATGTCCATAGTATTGGTCAAAGCTGGTCACTTCATTGGTGAGGGGTTGGCTGGGTCCGGCATATTGATTATAAAACGGCACTCCGTTTAACGAAACACCTATTGCTCCCAGCGGGGTGGCGGTTTTGGTAGCTGCTGATTTAGGATTCAGTGGAATTTTAAACGTATAGTTAAATGCACTTATTGAATTGGGATTTTTCTTAAACGTATTTCCACCAAATGTAGTGCCGCTGAAATTTTCATACAGGCTACTGGTAGAAGCATAGTAGACACTTTTGTGATCAGGAGCACCCGTAGTTTTAATGGTAATGTAGGTACCATCAGAAGTGATGCTGCTGGCACCATATATTTTCTTATACACATCGGGTACATCCGTTGACGCAGGGGTGGGCGCCTCCTCATTGCTCTTACATGCCACCAGCAGCAGCAATAAAAAAGAATAAGACAGAATACTGGTTTTTGATTTTCTCATAGCGTGTTGATTGAAAATAGTCTGTAGTTTAAGATAACCTTTTTGCTCTTCTGCATTTCTGTTCCGGGCGATGGATCACTGCTTTTGCAGCCAGCATATTTTTTGTTTATTCATTGTTGTCTTTTTGTGGTATTAATGAATACGACCTTTATGAAAAAAACCTTCGCTCTTCAAATAAATTATTCTCTTGGTAAGGGTGGGTCTTTTTTTTGGGGAGCAAAGAAATCGGCAAGGTGGCCCGTCAGTTCCTGAAAGTACGCGAGTTGATCAGGCTTGCAAAGCCGTTTTATTTCCAGGAAATGAGTGTAGTGCACGTTTTCTACCTGCTTTTGCAATTCACCCAGTTCATTGATCAATGAATCGCTGACGCTACTCTCTTGTTCATTTAGCGTTTGATACAAGTTCGTTTTCACATTGCGGATGCGCTCGTCCAAAAGGCGTACCGAAGCCCGATGCCCCCTGATCAGTTCTTCATATTGCTCCACTTGCTCCTTTTCAAAGTGTAACATCGCTATAATTCTATTCCTGGGGCCGTGTTCAAAAGGCCTTGGCCCTCCTTGAGCTAAAGGTGGCTTTTGAAGAAATAGAAAGCCTGCCACGCCCAGGTTTAAAACCAGTAAAACAACCACCGCAATGGTTAGTAATGTTAATTTACTCATGATACAAATCGTTTGTCCGGGACAATCGCATTGAATTAATGACTTCTTCTACGTCGCTTTCTTTTGGCTTATCCGATGCCATGAAAAGAACAGAAACATTTAGGGTAAGAATCAGGAGGGTCGCAGTGACCAAGGCCACCCTCCAGGTGGTGGGGGCTTTTTCTATAGCACGTGAGTCAATCCGCTCAAGAATACGTGTAAACAAGAAGGGAGGTGCCTCCACTCTCTTAATCTTCGCTAGCGATTCCAGTTTCTTATCAATGTCCATAGTCCGGTAGAAGTAATACGATAGTCATTTTAAAATCCTTCTCTTTCTTTCAGTTTTTTTTCGATGGATTGTTTCGCCCGGTTTACCAGCGATTCGACCGCTTTGATGTTCATGTCCATGATCGCTGCTACTTCCTTCTGCGGGCGGTCTTCTATCTTAGTCAGGATGATCGCGGTCTTTTGTTTTTCGGGCAGCGACTGGATAATGACCAAAAGTTCTTCTAAACTTTCCTTATCTTCCATTGCGATACCCGGATGAGCTACATCATGCAGGGGCTCATTCGAATCAGGATAGAAAAGCGAGGTGATAAACCCAAATCGCTTCTTCGTCCTTTTTGCTCTTAAAAAATCAAGGGATTGATTAATGGCAATGCGGTACATCCAGGTTTTCAACGAAGCCGTATCGGCATTATACTGGTGCAGATGATGATAAACTTTAACAAAGACTTCCTGGGTCACGTCTTGCGCATCTTCTCTGTTCAATACATAATGCAGGCAGACGTTGAAGACGAGGTCCTTGTATTTATTGTAAATGAATTCGAACGATTCGCCTGCCATTCCGTTCACGGAAGAGTCCCTGTTTTCACTCCCAAGTTAATCCATTTATCGGCTACCACTACGTTTCCTGACCCGCTCCTTACGAATAGGGTAGGTAAACACCAGCCGGGGCCAGGGTGGATACGGTCGGAGTCCAGAAGTCCGGCCCAGTTGCCCGATATCATGATAAGGCAAACAAAGTAGCTCATGCTACCAGTTAAACGGAAAATCAGATTCGGCATATCCGATTGCAAAATCAGCTCCGGTTCCAGAGGCAACAACGCCCGTGTACCACATGCGTACTTTGTTATCCTCAATTAACACGGATGGGGCAATCACAGAAGTGGACTCCCAGTCGTAATCGATTTTCAGTATAGGATCAGGATACACTTCATAAGGGCCCAGCAGGTTGGTACTTCTGGCTACGCCAATAAATTGGTCTCCGGAAATAAAAAGGTAAAACATGCCATCCGGCCCTTTGATGAGAGCCGGTTCTTTAATCACTTGCGCCCATTCTAAATCGAACTCCGTGCCGCTGATGATGGGTTGACTAAGCTTCGTCCATGTTTTTCCGTCCGCAGAGGTAGCACCTAATATTCCAATGAAAGCGGGGGTACAATTTTCAATACAGTAACCTACATAAAAGAGATAGAAAGTGTTATCTTCTTTAATGATAGTCGGTGAGAATAGTGCATTTGCATCTTTCGAATTTTTAGCTCCCAATGCAAGAACGGGATCAGCGAAAGTCCGCGTAAAAATGAGATGGTCCGTTGATTTGGCTAAACCAATTTCTCCCTTGGCAACAATGGTTCCGGCTACGTCTGCTTCTTCGGGATAACCACAATAGTACATCCACATTTCATTGCCCTGGTTAACCACAGCTACGGCTTCCAGATGATCGTCCCAGGCATTGAAATGGATATCAAGGGCAACACTTTCCTTGCCTCGAACATTATCAGAAGGAATCCAATTAATCCCATCAACCGATTTGGCTCCGGCAATAAGAAGTTTCTCCGTTGGAGATACCTGCAGGCTGGAGTAATACATACGCAATGTATCACCATCCCGGACAACACTTGGGTCAGCAGCAGTAAATACCCCTTCCCAGACAGGCTCAGCTCGTTTTTTGAATACAATCCTTCTGCTCCCCGTTTCGTCTTTTGCACAGGCACACAAGAATAGTAATAAGGAGAATACGGCACACTGCTTTAACATAACGATCTTTAAACGTTCAAAAACATACAGATTGAACCCGGATAACTGCCGAAATTTACCAGCACACAAATTAAGAACCTACACTACAGGCTGTGGTTTATCGGTAGCTTGTTTCCTCCTTTGTCTTAACAAGTCTTGATCAGCGCAGGCGAGGTGCAAGTCGAGCGTTTTATCGTGCAATTAAGACCGGCCGTCAATTGCAGTGATGATTTATTCACTGATGAGGAATTTGATTTCATCTGAAATCCTTACTTATTGTTTAAAACTTGTTTTTAATACCATTTGTCAATGCCTTGTAATCTGGTTAGAGTTAAAGAAATTGTTTTCATGAAGAACCCTTAGATGAATTCGATGGTAATCGATTTTCAAAATCGTATTTTTTTGAGTGACCGCCAGGATTTTGGAATAACTCCCTTCATCCAATACCTTTACCCCACACGATGTTGAAGTCTTCTTTCACTAAAGATAAAATAGAAGCAGGCTGCGATGAGGTCGGTCGCGGGTGCCTGGCGGGGCCGGTGGTGGCTGCGGCTGTTATTCTGCCTAAAAAATACCGGCACAAGCAACTCAATGACTCCAAGCAGTTAGGGAAAGAAGAACGCCTCAAAATTCAGGAAGACATTCTTAAAGATGCACTGGCCTGGGCAGTCGCTGAGGTAAGTAATGAAGAAATTGATGCCATCAACATTCTCAATGCTTCATTCAAAGCCATGCACCTGGCCGTAGATCAACTGACTACCCGCCCAGAGTTACTGTTGATTGATGGTAATCGCTTCAAGCCCTACCCGGATTTGCCGCATGAGTGCATTATCAAAGGCGATGCGCACTATCTTTCCATTGCTGCGGCCTCTGTTTTGGCAAAAAACTATCGTGATGAGCGAATGGAAAAATTAAGCGCTCAATATCCCGGCTACTTCTGGGAAACCAATGTGGGGTACCCCACTACCCAACATCGTGATGGAATACGGCTGTTGGGCATTACACCTTATCATCGCAGGTCGTTTCAGCTATTACCTGCACAGCTGGAACTGTTTAATTCCTGAATTCGCTCCACTTACTCATGCATCTCCGCCACTTGCTGGTTGGGAGTTACCATCAGGCGTGTATTGATGCACTTTTGTCTTACTCATAGGTTTGGGTAAGGGTTTAAAATTGCCCGGAGTGCAGTCGGCTTTCCGGGCTTTTTCTTTTTTCGCCAATCTCATAGCTTGCATACGCAATGCCTTTGGTCTTTCAGGCATTGCCTCCTGATCTCATGTGTCTCATTTTTCTCTCTTTAAATAATCATCCGCAATACAAACTGATCGTAGCCGGCAACCGGGATGAATTTTATGCACGCCAGACGCTACCTGCCGCCTACTGGACGGATCACCCAGAAATTGTAGGCGGTCGTGACCTGGAAGCGGGCGGCACGTGGCTGGCCATGACAAAGAGCGGGCGCATCAGTATGATTACGAATTACCGTGATGTAAAAAACATCAAACCCCAGGCTCCCTCGCGGGGATTTCTGGTTTCTGATTTTTTACTCCGCACAGATTCACCCGAGCACTACCTCAATGAAATTGCTCAGGACAAAGCAAAGTACAACGGCTTCAACCTGATCAGTGGCACTGCGGAGCAGCTCTGGTATCTCTCTAACTATAAAGAGGGGGTAGAACAAATCACATCCGGTGTACATGGCCTGAGTAATGCCTTGCTTGATACACCCTGGCCCAAAGTAGTATCAGGAAGAAGAAAATTTGAATCGATCATAAAAGACACCACCGTATCACCGGAGGCACTCTTTACCATGTTGCTGGATGATCATAAAGCAGCAGATGATCAACTGCCCGATACCGGAGTTGGTCTTGAGCGTGAGCGTGTGCTTTCTTCCATGTTCATTAAAAGTCCGGGATATGGCTCACGGTGTTCTACCGTTGTTCTTATCGACAACAATAACAACGTGTCATTTCATGAGCGCACCTATAACCTGAGTACCTTTGCATACACGACACAATCGTACTCATTCGTTATTGCTTCATGAGTAAAAAAAAGAAAGACCCGACTCCACTAGTGCTCAAAGTAGTACGCACGCTTTTCCCTATAACAGAGAAGGTACTACCTGTTGTCGCTTATCGTTATTTCATTAAACTATTTTTCACTCCGCTCCATTACGCCACCCCCGAAAAAGAACAGGAGATCGCGGCCAAAGGAGAACTGTTTACCCTAAAAGCCGCGGGTAAAAACATACGCGCCTACCGCTGGGGCGAAGGACCGATAGTGGTCTTTGTACACGGCTGGGCAGGCAGAGGCACACAGTTCAGAAAATTCATAGAGCGTTTTACACTAAAAGGATTTCAGTGCATTGCTTTCGATGGACCAGCACACGGACAGTCGGAAGGAAAGACCACCAATCTGAATGAGTTTAAAGAAACACTCACCGCCTTGTTTCAGTCCCTTCCCGAAAGACCAACGGCCGTGATCACTCATTCGTTTGGCGGAGTGGCTGCATTGTATTCGATCATGGAGGGATTACCCGTAACACGATTGGTAAACATCGCCAGCCCTACCATTGGCGATGAGATCATTAACACATTTCTTCGTGCAGTAAATGGCTCGGTAAAAACGGGCGCTTACTTCAAAAAGTATATCCTGCAAAAGCAGGGCAAACCATTTGATGAATTTTCATCACTTTATTTCATTAAACACCTGCCCCACCCCATCACACTGCTGCTGGTGCACGATGAAGACGACAAAGAAGTGAAACTGATACATACCGAAGAACTGGTGAAGGTTTATCCTGCCGCATATGTACATAAAACCAGGGGCCTGGGGCACAACCGGATATTAAAAGATGACGAGGTAATTGAAACTTGTTTGAAGTTTGTTGCATCTTAAAGGTGTAACAAAGTGACTTAATGGCCGTCTGTGGATTAAAAAACAGAGCCGAAAAGGTTAATTTTAGGAGGAGCGCTTTATTTTTCTCCATTTTTGAATAAAAATTGAAACCAAAAGACCGTTAACGAGTACAAGCATAGTAAGCCAAACCCACACACGCATGCCGAAAATCATAGAAACCCACAATCTCGCCCGCAGCTACAAAATGGGAGACAATATTGTAAAAGCCTTACAGGACGTTTCCATCTCCATTGATAAAGGGGAATATGTAGCCTTCATGGGGCCATCAGGTTCGGGAAAATCTACCCTGATGAATATTGTAGGATGCCTCGACTCGCCCAACGCGGGTACTTACCGGCTGAACAACCAGGAAGTAAGCGACATGACAGAAAACGAACTGGCGGAGGTACGCAATAAAGAAATTGGCTTTGTGTTTCAGACGTTCAACCTGTTGCCAAGAGCCTCGGCTCTGGATAACGTAGCCTTGCCATTGGTATATGCCGGCTACAACAAATCAGATCGTGATGAAATGGCGATGGCGGCACTGGAAAGTGTAAGTCTGGCCGATCGTTACCATCACCGCCCCAATGAACTATCCGGTGGACAGCGCCAGCGTGTAGCCATTGCCCGTGCACTGGTTAATAATCCGTCCATCATACTGGCCGATGAGCCCACCGGTAACCTGGATACCAAAACTTCCTACGATATCATGGAGCTCTTCCAGAACCTACATGACAAGGGCAACACCATCATCATGGTAACGCACGAAGATGACATTGCACATTACGCACACCGCATCATCCGCCTTCGCGATGGATTGATTGAATGGGACAGAGTAAACACCGAGATCAACCGCAGACCGGAAGCCGTGCCAGCCGCACATTAATATTTCGTGCAAAGTCCGATAGCTATCCGCTAAGAATCTATAAATAAGAAAGCCTCTTCGATGATTCGAAGAGGCTTTCTGTTTACATGAAGTTCATTTTCTAATCAACGCATCATCTCATTTTCAAATTGACTTAACAATTCTCTCCATCCACATCACACGCCTCGCCTTGAGCAACACTTACTTCCTTGCCTACCTGTGTCAGCATTTCAATAAACGCTTCGGTAGGCTGTGCACCTGATACTCCGTACTTGTTATTGATGATGTAAAAAGGCACCCCGCTTATACCACGCTGATAGTTTACCTGTTCTTTGGTCGTCACCTCTTCAAGTCCTTCGTCTGATGCAAGCCATGCTTTTACTTTGGCTTCCTCCAGCCCTGCCTTCACCGCTACAGCGATGAGGTTATCGGTTTTGGTTAAATCAACACCATCTTCAAAGTAAGCTTTCATCAGGGCTTCCTTCACCTCCAATTGTTTGCCTTCTGCTTTGGCCAGCAAGATCACACGATGTGAGTCTCTTGTATTCGGTGATACTATTTGTTTGCCGAAGTCGAATTTGAGGCCTTCAGCAGCGGCTGTCTGGGCTACATGCTCGGTAATCTGCTTGTATCTGACTTCGCCTCCCAGCTTTTTGGTCAGGTATTCTTTATGATTTAACCCTTCTTTAGGAGCATCCGGATTTAGTTCAAACGGTTGATACTCTACATCAAATTCATAGTGATCCGATAGCTTGTCGAGCGCCTTCTCCAGCCTGCGCTTGCCAATGTAGCACCAGGGGCAAACCACGTCTGACACCACATCGATCTTTATTTTAGGCTTGTTTAATAACGTTAACTTCTCCATATCCTTTCAATTTGGTCTGAAAACAATAAACCTATTATAATTGGTTCATTATTAATGATTATCAGAGGCAATAGCTTTATGTTTAAAACCCTTTATATTAACTTTGTAGTCTCAAAATCTTGAAACAATAAACCAATGGTAGCAGAAAAAGAAAAATTCAAAGTAAAAGACATTTCCCTGGCCGCCTGGGGGCGCAAAGAAATCAAATTGGCAGAAGCAGAAATGCCCGGTTTGATGTCCACCCGTGAGGAATATGGAAAACAAAAGCCGTTGAAAGGTGCTCGCATCGCCGGCTGTCTTCACATGACTATCCAGACTGCGGTATTGATTGAAACACTGATTGAACTGGGTGCAGAAGTATCCTGGTCATCCTGCAATATCTTCTCTACACAAGATCACGCTGCTGCCGCTATTGCTGCTGCCGGCATCCCTGTTTATGCCTGGAAGGGTATGAACGAACAGGAATTCGACTGGTGTATTGAACAAACCTTGTTTGCCTTCAAAGATGGCAAGCCATTGAACATGATCCTTGATGATGGTGGTGACCTGACCAACATGGTATTGGATCGTTACCCTGAGTTAGTAAAAGACATCAAAGGTATCTCTGAAGAGACAACTACCGGTGTTCACCGCCTGATTGAGCGCATGCACAATGGTAAACTTCCATTGCCGGCCATCAACATCAATGACTCGGTTACCAAATCAAAATTCGATAACAAGTACGGCTGTAAAGAATCACTGGTCGATGCAATCCGCAGAGCTACCGATGTGATGATGGCCGGCAAAGTAGCCGTGGTAGCAGGCTACGGAGATGTAGGTAAAGGTTCTGCCGCTTCATTGCGCGGAGCAGGTGCCCGTGTAATTGTGACTGAAATCGATCCGATCTGTGCGCTTCAGGCTGCGATGGATGGATTTGCAGTGAAGAAAATGGAGAACGCGGTGAAAGATGCCGATATCATCGTTACCACTACCGGTAACTTCGGTATTGTACAAGGCAAGCACTTCGAAGCAATGAAAGACAAGGCGATTGTTTGTAACATCGGTCACTTCGATACTGAAATTGATGTGGCATGGCTGAACAAAAATGCCGTTTCTAAAGACGAAATCAAACCACAGGTAGATCTTTATACCTTGAAGAATGGCAACCAGATCCTGTTATTGGCAGAAGGTCGCCTGGTGAACTTAGGTTGCGCTACCGGTCACCCTTCATTTGTCATGTCCAACTCATTCACTAACCAGACATTGGCTCAGTTGGAACTGTGGACCAACACCGACAAGTATGAAAACAAAGTGTACATGCTGCCTAAGCACCTGGATGAGAAAGTAGCGATGCTTCACCTGAAGAAAATCGGTGTGGAGTTGGAGACGCTTACTCCGGAACAGGCGAAATACATCGGTGTAGAGGTGACAGGACCTTTCAAACCAGAATACTATCGCTATTAATCTGTTTGTTTTTAACAGTGCGGATATTAAAAAGGCCCTGAGCAATCGGGGTCTTTTTGTTTTTAGCCACTGGTCAATTAAAAAATTCAACCGGTTGAATTTCTCTGATAAAAGCTGTTGTTTTGTTAAGGATCAAAAATGACACATCCTGCAACCACCCGATGACAATCACACGAAGAACCTTGATTAAACAACTCATGCTGGGTGCAGGTGCTGCCGCACTCTTGCCATCCTGCGTGTTTGAAAAGAAAGAAGCTGCCAGCGATGGCTCGTTCCTTCTATCGGAAGATCAGAACAAACTGATTGCCGAGATTGCGGAAACGATCATACCGAAAACCTCAACACCAGGTGCAAAAGATCTGAAGGTAGAAGAATTCATCCATGTAATGGCAACGGATTGCTTCGATCACGAAACGCAGGATAAGTTCTCCAAAGGGTTAGCTGCTGTGGACGCTCTTTCTGAAAAACGTTTTGGTGATCCATTCATTAAAATCACTCCTGCACAGCGCAACGAACTATTCAGTGATATATCCACGAAGAAAGAAGGAGTTCCTGCCGAGGTCATTGAATTCTTTCCACTGATCAAAGGATTAACCTTGCGCGGATACATGGCTTCTGAATACATCATGACCGAAGTGAAACCCTGGCTGCTGGTACCCGGCCCATCTAAAGGCTGTGTGGAAGTAAAAGCCGCTTAGCTACGCTGGCATTAATGGCGGCAAAGGCCCTGCGTGAAAAAGAAAATTAGTATCTCCGTGCCTTGAGTGGCATAACAATCTAAATCATGGCGAATCTCAATATTGATAGTAAAGAACAAAGAACCTTTGATGCAATTGTCATCGGATCAGGAATAAGCGGTGGCTGGTCAGCTAAAGAACTGACTGAACGGGGATTGAAAACATTGGTGCTCGAAAGAGGGCGCGATGTGAAACACAATGTGGACTACCCAACCACCAACATGATGCCGTGGGAATTCAAGCACCGTGGTGATCTGACAGAAGAAGAAAAGAAAGACAACCCGGTAGTAAGTAAGTGCTACGCCTTCCGCGAAGATGCCAAGCATTTCTTTGTAAAAGATAAAGAGCATCCTTACGTTCAGGAAAAACCGTTCGACTGGATCCGTGGCTACCAGGTAGGTGGCAAGTCATTGCTATGGGCAAGACAAACCCAGCGCTGGAGTGATTTTGATTTTGAAGGTCCTGCCCGTGACGGGTTCGCTACGGATTGGCCAATCCGTTATAAAGACATTGCTCCGTGGTACAGTCACGTAGAAAAGTTTGCAGGCATCACCGGCAACAAAGATGGCCTTGCGGTACTACCCGATGGCGAGTTTCTTCCACCGATGGAACTGACTTGCGTTGAAAAACATGTGGGGGAGCAGATCAAAAAGAACTACAAAGATCGCCACGTTATTATAGGTCGTGCTGCGCATATCACCGAACCACAACCGATACATATCCAACAGGGAAGAGCACAATGTCAGCAGCGCAGCTTATGCCAGCGGGGTTGCCCGTTTGGCGGATACTTCAGCAGTAACTCTTCTACACTTCCATGGGCAGCCAAGACAGGCAACCTTACCCTCCGTCCGTTCGCTGTGGTTCATTCCATCATCTATGATGAAACGAAAGGAAAAGCAACCGGAGTAAAAGTGATTGATGCTACTACCAAAGAAGAGGTAGAGTATTATGCAGACATTATCTTCGTCAATGCAGCCGCATTGAACACCAACCTGATTTTATTAAATTCTATCTCGAATCGTTTCCCTAATGGATTAGGTAATGATAGCGGGGTACTCGGAAAGTACGTAGCGTTTCATAACTACCGTGCACGTGTGTCTGGCGAGTATGATGGCTTTAAAGAATTTACAACGGAAGGCCGCAGACCGAATGGCGGATATATACCCCGCTTCCGCAATGTGTATAAACAGGAAACGGATTTCCTTCGTGGTTATGCCGCAGGGCTATATGGCTCGCGGGGCAGTCATACCAACACCGATGGATTTGGCGAATCGCTGAAAGAAAACCTGTTCAAATCAGAGTGGGGCAACTGGTATGTAAGCTCACACATGATGGGCGAAACCATTCCCAAAGAAACCAACTACGTAGCACTGGATAAAACTCAGAAAGATGAGTGGGGTATTCCTCAACTCAAAATCAGTGTAGCCTATGATGATAATGACAACAAAATGGTAACCGATTACATTCAGCAGATGACAGAGATGTTTGAAAAGGCCGGCATTACCAACATTCAGTCACAAGATAGCAAAGCCGCACCTGGTCTTGACATACACGAGATGGGCGGAGTGCGCATGGGCAATGACCCCAAAACATCCATGCTCAATAAATGGAATCAGTTGCATGCCTGCAAAAATGTGTTTGTAACCGATGGTGCCAGTATGACTTCCACGTCCACTCAAAACCCGTCTCTTACGTATATGGCCTTTTCGGCACGGTCAGTTGACTATGCGGTAAGCCAGAGAAAGAAGAAGGAATTGTAATAGGGTATTCAAAGTACAGCAGGGTAGAAATCCATGGCCCTGTTATCGTGCCTAACCGCTACCCCTGGATGTTTTACCGGAGGCGATTAAAAGGCTTGTGCGCTTCCATGATTAAAATCAGCCACCGGCACGTATTTTTTAAAACACGGCAGGCCTGTTTTTACTTCACAATAGATAAATTTGCGATACTGATCTCGGTTCAGTAGGGTTTAAATGGCTGAAAACGAGGTTTTATTATAAAATCAAATCAGAACGAACGTGGATTTAAGTCTTAAAATTGATACGGTAGAGGATATTAGTGTTGAGGATTTTAAAAAGAACTACCTGGTACCTCAAAAACCACTGTTAATCAAGGGTGGTATCATCAAAAAAACCCCCGCTTTCACGAAGTGGTCGGTCGACTTCTTTAAAGAGCAACTGGGCAACCTGGAAGTAGACATTTATGACAACGCCAAAATCAAATCGAAGACGACTGCTCTGACGGGTGGCGATCTGAAGATGAAGTTTGGCGACTTCATGGACGTGATCAAGGAAAACAAGCCTACTACCTTGCGCATGTTTTTGTTCAATGGCTTCAAGCACAAGCCCGAGTTGCAAAACGATTTCCCCAAACCTCCCATTTTTGCCGGCCTGATCAATATCGGGTTCCTGTTCTTTGGCGGAAATTCTACCTCCGTACGCATGCACTTTGACATTGATCACAGCAACGTGCTGATGACCCAGATCAAAGGCCGTAAGAAAGTCATCCTGATTTCGCCAGAGTATAACGACCTGATTTATAAAATTCCGAACAACACCTTTTCATTGGTTGATTTTGACAAGATCGACTATGAAAAATATCCGGCCATGAAGTATGTGAAAGGATATGAGTTTGTGATGGACGATGGTGATAGTTTGTTTATGCCTTCCGCTTACTGGCACTTCAACGTTTATGTAGACGGAGGTTATGCATTATCGTACCGCAAGATGGCGCACAGCTTTGCGGATAAGTACAACGGATTCATGAACGTCACATTCCGCCTGCTGCTGGACAAGTTCATGACCAAAGTGGCCAAGGAAAAATGGACCCAAATGAAGATCGATGGTGCCATGCGCAACGCCGAGCGCGCGATGCAACGACTGGGTGTAAAAGCGTAATGATCTCTTCTGAAATATCAATTGAATAAGGCTGGCCTAACGGACAGCCTTATTTTTTGATAACAGCATCGGCCGAATACCTGCCCGGACCAGTCAGCATCAGCACAACATACGCAATCAGGAAAAACAGGCCGTGTTCTTTGTCTTTGAAGGGATCCTGCTGATGAACAACAAAAAAGATAACACTCATATTGATCAGTAATGGAATCAACGCAAGCCGGGTGAACAATCCGATACCCACCAAAGCGGCACAAATCAATTCGGCAAAAATGCACAATGCCAGCGAAAATGCAGGGCCGACATGAAGAGGATCAGGGAAATCGTTCGACCACGCTGCGTAGTTGGCGAACTTCTCCCAGCCATACGGCAGGAGTAACAAGGCAAAGCCCACTCTTAAAAGCAACAAGCCGATATCGGTGGCTATCGGCTTGTAATGAAATAAATATTTTTTCATAGCTATCAACGATTGATTTCATCGATGATCTTCTTGTCTAAAGGCTGTATGCTGGAATTGAAGAATGTTACTTTCGTACCATCTTCATTCACGAGGTACTTGGCAAAATTCCAATCGGGCTTCTCTCCGGTTTTGGATTGCAGCCATTGGTACAGCGCATGCTGGTCTTTACCCTTTACAGATATCTTCTCAAACATCTGAAACTGCACGCCATAGTTCCTCTGGCAAAACTCGGCGATCTCCGCATTGCTGCCAGGCTCCTGCCACAAAAAATTGTTAGCCGGAAACCCAAGTAAAGTAACTTTATTCTTATACAACTCATGCAATTTCTCCAGCCCTTCGTACTGCGGTGTTTTGCCGCACTTCGATGCCGTGTTGACAATCAATAACTTCTTGCCTTTGTATTGGGAAAAATCGATC
This sequence comes from Flammeovirgaceae bacterium, assembly GCA_023251155.1. Taxonomy (GTDB): domain Bacteria; phylum Bacteroidota; class Bacteroidia; order Cytophagales; family Cyclobacteriaceae; genus ELB16-189. The sequence goes on from JAHEZH010000085.1 coordinate 20,894, forward strand.
TCTCTACCGTCAAGGCTCATGAGCTTAAAGTCGTAAATGGAATTAGCTACTGATCCGGTGGGCTCATGAGAGCCGAAAGCATTCGACAAAAAAGCAGCTAATCCCATAACGATACTAATGGCAGCGATAAGGTAAATCTTATAATTCATCGGTGATTTCCTTCGCCAGTGGATTCACTTTCGAATTGAAGAACTTCACCGTGCCGTCCGGTTTTACTAAATACTTGCAGAAATTCCATGATGGCTCTTGTCCTGTTTTTTCTTTCAGGTACGCATACAACGGGTGCTGATCGTCACCTTTCACTGATACTTTTTCAAACATCTGAAAAGTAACACCATAGTTCTTTTTGCAGAACTCCGCAATCTCTAGGCTGGAACCGGGTTCCTGCCCGGCAAAGTTGTTAGCCGGAAAACCAAGTACCGTTACTTTAGCACCATACGTGTCCTGCAATTTTTGCAAATCAGCATACTGAGGGGTGAAGCCACATTTAGAAGCTGTGTTGACAATCAAAAGTGTTTTGCCTTTGTACTTGCTGAAGTCGATGGTTTTTCCTTCGAGCGAATTGATTTTGAAATCGTAAAGCGATGCTGCAGGAGCCATAACCACAAGCAATAAGGTGAATAATAAGGTTTTCATAGTCAGTTGTTTTGGAATGATTAACACCTAAATCAACAACATTGTTCGGGCAAATCAAAGTGAAGTTTGTCCAGCGGTTTGTGAAAGAAATGCATCGTTCATTTGAAAAAAAGGGCCTCTACACGCTACAATCACTATCTTACATCCGGATTGTATTTTTGATCGCCCCATTAATGAAGCAGCTTTTAAAAACTACCGGTACTATTCTAAAAGGCGCTTTTCATTTGCTGAATACCTCTCATCCCCTGGTGCTTTCTGCCTCCACGGCCTTCTTCACCACCTTCGGGCTCTCTCCTATTCTGATCAACCTCGCTCACCTGCTCACCTTGTTTTTCGATCAGGAAATTATTCTGGGCAAGCTATTTACCAAAGTGGCCACCTCCGTGGGAGAGAAAGCAGCACATGATGTAAAGCGCATTGTGGAGAACTTCCTGAGCTTTGAAACCAATGCCTGGGTGACGATACCGGTTACCCTGTTTTTCTATTTTGTAGGCACTACCCTGTTAACCAATATCCGGCAGTGCATCCATCAGCTGTGGCACATCAAGCAGAAGCCGGAGTATCCATTCAGCTATCACCTCAAAGAACGGTTAATTGAAATCGGAATCATTTTACTGATCGGTGTGCTTTTCCTGATCTCTACTGTTTTTGATACGGGTATTGATCACTTCAATCAATTCATCGGAGAAAATCATCCTGGTGCGCAGAACTTCGCGAACAGTTTGCTTCACGCGATCCTTTCCATTGTCATGATCTCCACCTGGATCACGCTTATCTTTAAACTCATGCCGGAGGCCTACGTGCAATGGCGCGTGGCCATTGCCGGAGGATTGTTTACTGGCGTGTTGATTAACATCGGAAGATTTACATTGACAAAGCTATTGGTAACCGATCAATTTCGTCACCTCTTTGGCCCTTCGGCATCCATGGCATTATTGCTGCTCTTTATCTTCTATTGTTCCCTCACACTTTACTTTGGCACATCGTTCACCTATGTATTTGCCAAAGTAACCAACCAGCCCATTCGCCCTGGCACAATGGCCGATAAGTACGAAAAGACCATCGTAGAAGTAGGCGCCAGCAGACGCAGAAAAACTTCTTCCAACAAAAAGAAAAATTAAAAGCGAAATTACATCCGCTCCGGCACCTGTATACCCAGCAGGTTCATGGATGATTTCAATACATCGGCTACTACCTCAGAGAAAGCGATTCTGAATTTCAGCTTCTGCTGATCCGCTTCATGGAAGATCGGTATGGCCTGATAGAATTGATTGTAACTCTTCGCTAAGTCATAAGCATAGTTGGATAGTACGGCGGGCGAATACTCACGGGCCGCTTCCTGTAGCTTTTGATGATAGGTGTTGATCAGGAAGATCGCATCGCGCTCAGCGGGTTCCAATGAATTCACCTCTTCAGCCGAAGGAGTAATGCTCAAAGAAGCTGCTTTACGCAGAATGGCTTTAATACGCGCATGTGTATATTGAATGAACGGGCCCGTATGCCCTTGCAACTGAATGGATTCATTCGGATCGAAAAGCATACGCTTCTTCGGATCTACTTTCAGCAGGAAGAATTTCAATGCTCCAAGTCCTACCATTTCAGAAAGTGCACTCCGCTCTTCGGCACTCATGTCATCAATCTTGCCCAGTTCCTGCGATTGCTTCGCTGCTTCGTCCACCATCTCCTGCATCAGGTCATCTGCGTCCACCACCGTACCTTCACGTGATTTCATCTTGCCGGTAGGCAGATCTACCATACCATAGGAAAGATGGTAACATTTCTCCGCCCAGGCATAGCCCAGCTTCTTCAGGATGAGGAACAATACTTTGAAGTGATATTCCTGCTCATTACCTACCGTATATACTTGTCCTTCTATCTTCGGAAAATCGCGGAAGCGAAGTATCGCGGTGCCAATATCCTGTGTCATATATACGGATGTACCATCCGAACGCAGCAACACTTTCTGATCCAATCCGTCCGAAGTCAGATCTACCCAAACTGAGCCATCTTCCTTCTTAAAGAAAATTCCTTTCTCAACTCCCTTCAGTACTTCTTCTTTACCTAAGAGATACGTATCCGATTCGTAATACAACTTCTCGAAGTCAACCCCCATGCGCTTGTAGGTGGAACCAAATCCATCGTAAACCCATCCGTTCATGGTCTTCCATAGTTCAACGGTTTCAGTGTCCTTTGCCTCCCACTTCTGCAGCATCTCCACAGCCAGTTTCATAATCGGTGCCTGCTTTTCAGCATCGGCTTCAGCCACACCTTTCTCAATCAATTCTTTGATCTCTGCTTTGTACGTCTTATCAAAGACTACATAATATTTACCAACAAGGTGATCCCCTTTCACTCCACTGCTCTGCGGAGTCTCGCCATTACCAAACAGCTTCCATGCCGCCATCGACTTGCAGATGTGAATACCGCGGTCGTTAATGATCTGCACCTTGTGTACGTGGTATCCATTGGCTTTAAAAATCTCGGCCACACTCCATCCCAAAAAATTGTTACGCAAGTGACCCAGGTGCAGCGGCTTATTCGTATTGGGTGACGAATACTCCACCATGATTTCTTTACCATTGGATGACAACTGACCAAAGTTCTTGTCTGCATAGATCGACTGAAACAACGCCACCCATGCAGCATCAGCAATCACCAGGTTGAGAAAACCTTTTACTACGTTGTACTTGCTGATCACCGATGAATTTTTCACCAGCTCTTCACCAATCAGTCGTGCTGTTTCTTCCGGACCTTTCTTTGAAATTTTGGTGATCGGAAAACACACCAGTGTATGAGAGCCTTCAAACCCCTCATTGGTAGGTTGTAGCTGTAGCTGCTCTATCGATTGATTGAAAAGAGTAGTGACTGCCTTTTGTATCTCGGTACGAAGTGTAAGATCTAAATTCATTTGTTCAACCGCAAAGAGCGCTAAGAAGCGCAAAGTTTAAATTCAAAAATCTTTCCTCTCTGGTGTAACCTCCGCGACCTCTGCGGTTAGTACTTCTCAGAGTTAAAGTTTATTAGCGAGACGTTTTATTCCATCCTTCAACATAGTCACA